>CAZTCY010000022.1:0-37990 GCA_964612715.1 uncultured Nitrosomonas sp.
TCGGTGACGGTGCGATGAGTGCCGGTATGGCATTCGAGGCATTAAACAATGCCGGCGTGATGGATGCAAATTTACTGGTCATATTAAACGACAACGACATGTCCATATCGCGCCCGGTGGGTGCGCTTAACAATTATCTGGCCAAATTGATGTCAGGGCAATTTTACGCGACTGCACGCCGCGCCGGCGAGAGAATGCTTGGCGTGGTTCCTTCGGTGCTGGAGTTGGCGAAGCGGGCCGAAGAACATGTCAAAGGTATGGTGACACCTGAAGGTACGCTGTTTGAAGAGTTCGGTTTTAATTATATTGGCCCGATTGACGGCCATGATGTCAAGGTACTGGTCACTACATTAAAAAATATCAAGTGTCTCGATGGCCCTCAATTCCTGCACGTAGTGACCCGGAAAGGGGCTGGTTACAAGGTTGCCGAGGAAGATCCGATTCTCTATCACGGCGTCAGCAAATTTGATCCGGAACAGGGTATTATCGCTAAGCAAACCGGGAAACCAGCCTATACCAAAGTATTTGGGGATTGGTTATGCGATATGGCGGCCAAGGACGCGCGTCTGATCGGCATTACCCCGGCGATGCGCGAAGGCTCGGGCCTGGTCGCGTTTTCACAGGCTTATCCTGACCGCTATTTCGATGTCGGGATTGCGGAGCAGCACGCCGTTACTTTTGCCGCAGGTGCGGCATGCAACGCTTTGAAGCCGGTTGTGGCGATTTACTCGACCTTTTTGCAGCGTGCATATGATCAATTGATCCATGATGTCGCACTGCAAAATCTTCCGGTAATGTTTGCGATTGACCGTGCGGGCCTGGTGGGTGCGGACGGCCCGACACACGCTGGTAGTTTCGATTTGTCATATCTGCGGTGCATCCCCAATATGACGGTGATGGCGCCTTCCGATGAGAATGAATGCCGGCAAATGCTTTATACCGCATTTAAACTGGATACGCCGACGGCGGTCAGATATCCGCGGGGTACAGGGCCTGGCGCCAAGATTCAGCAGGAAATGACTGAACTGCCCATAGGTCAGGGGATTGTACGCCGGCGAGGTAATAAAATTGCTTTCCTGGCATTTGGCAGCATGGTGTCGCCATGTCTGGCTGCGGCGGATGATTTGGATGCAACGGTTGCCGATATGCGTTTTATCAAACCGCTTGATGAAAAGCTTGTCGCGGATCTGGCCGCCGAACATGATCTGCTGGTTACGGTCGAGGAAAATACCATTATGGGCGGCGCCGGAAGTGCTGTGATGGAATCGTTATGTCGGCGGAAAATGCTTGTCCGGATATTGATGCTCGGACTGCCGGATGTTTATCTGGATCATGGCGACCATGTGCAGATGCTGGCTGAATGCGGTCTGGATAAGGCTGGGATCATTCAATCGGTACAAAAATATCTCGAAACAGATTGACGGTATGCATTAAATCCGATGACGAGTTTGATTTTTATGTCCTTTTGCCACTTAATGGTCGGTTAGGGTGTGGTAAGATCATTATCTGCTGATTCATAAAGGAAAAGGCATATTTTCTGTAATGGGTCAGATAAGCCTTGAACTAAATGTATTTTTTATGGAACTAAGCTATTTGTTCGTCAAATCACCTTTTCAGGTGATTTGACAGATAATGAATCTCATAAAACGGGATAAATGATATGAATAAAGAAATTGATTTACCCATCGCTGATGTGCAGAGTACGCCTGATACACGGCGCATAGCGATTGACAGAGTCGGGATAAAGGGAATTCGTCATCCGGTGGTGGTAGCTGATAAGGATGACGGCGTGCAGCATACTATTGCCATGTTCAATATGTACGTCAATTTGCCACATAATTTCAAAGGCACGCACATGTCTCGTTTTGTCGAGATATTAAACAGTCATGAGCGGGAAATTTCAGTAGAGTCTTTTAAAACCATTCTCCAGGAAATGGTCGAGAAACTGGAAAGCGATTCCGGACATATTGAAATGACTTTTCCATATTTTGTCGATAAAGCCGCTCCCGTTTCCGGTGTCAGAAGCCTGCTGGATTATGAAGTGACTTTTATCGGTGAGATTAAGAAAGGGGCCTATTTCTTTACGCTTAAAGTGGTGATTCCAGTAACCAGTTTATGTCCTTGCTCCAAGGAAATATCGGATTATGGCGCGCACAATCAGCGCTCGCATGTCACTATAGCCGCTCGCACCAACAGTTTCGTGTGGATAGAAGAGATCATCAAGATAGCGGAAGAAAATGCTTCCTGCGAGCTTTATGGTTTGCTGAAAAGGCCGGATGAAAAATACGTCACTGAAAAAGCCTACGACAATCCTAAATTTGTGGAAGATATCGTCAGAGATGTTGCCAATACATTGAATAAAGACAGCCGCATAGACGCCTATGTTGTGGAATCGGAAAATTTTGAATCGATTCATAATCACTCGGCCTATGCATTGATTCAGCATGAGAAAATAAAAAACAGCTGATTTATGAACAATCTTCAGCTATTCGTAATGTTGCCTGGAGAAGTCTTTTAGCCGGAAACCCAATACCCAGAGCGTTGCAAAATAACTGCACATTCCAAGAATAATAACTCCAACAAGACGGTAAACGCGGTCGGTGGCAGTTCCGGTTAGCCAGTATGTGTCTGCACCGGCCGCAAACGCTATTGCGCCACCCATGACGATTAAAGCAACGAGGATTTTAAGGATAAAACCACGCCATCCGGGTTGTGGCTGGTAAATATGGTCACTGCGCAGTTTGTGATACAGCAGGCCTGCATTCAGGCAGGCACCCAATCCTATCGCCAGTGCCAGGCCGGCATGTTTCAGCGGTATGATAAATGCGAGATTCATCAGTTGCGTGGCAACCAGCGTTATTACCGCAATTTTGACCGGTGCCCTGATATTCTGTCTGGCATAGAATCCTGGTGCCAGTACCTTGACCAGAATCAGGCCGACCAATCCGATACTGTAGGCAACCAGCGCATCGCGCGTCATAAAAACATCCTGATCGGTAAATGCGCCGTAATGAAATAGCGTGGTAATAAGCGGTATCGATAATAAGGCCAGCGCCAGTGCGGCGGGCAGGGTTAACAACATGGTCAACCGCAGGCCCCAATCGAGCAGGCGTGAATATTCATTACTGCTGTTATCGTTATAATACTTTGCCAAGGAAGGCAGCAACACCGTACCCAATGCAACACCCAGAAGCCCTGCCGGAAATTCCATGAGTCGATCGGCGTAATACAGCCACGATACGCTTCCTGTGATCAATAGTGAGGCAAAGATTGTATTGATCAGCAGGCTGATCTGTCCAACTGATACGCCGAATACAGCCGGACCCATAAGCTTGATAACGCGCCAGGCGCCTGTGTCATTTGATTTAAGACGAATGTGCGGGATTAATTTTAAGCGCAGCAGATAGGGAAACTGAAAAACCAGTTGCAGTACGCCGCCAATAAATACCGCCCAGGCAAGCGCAAGCACAGGCGGATCCATATAAGGCGTAAGCCATAATGCACAGGCGATAAATGAGATATTGAGCAATGCGGGGGTTAACGCCGGTACGTAAAATTTTCCGTATGTGTTCAATATGCCGCCGGCAAAAGAAACCAATGAAATAAACAGAA
This sequence comes from uncultured Nitrosomonas sp., assembly GCA_964612715.1. GTDB lineage: Bacteria > Pseudomonadota > Gammaproteobacteria > Burkholderiales > Nitrosomonadaceae > Nitrosomonas. The sequence goes on from CAZTCY010000022.1 coordinate 3,613, forward strand.
TATAGGGGAAAGTGATGCGCAGCAATTCAACGGTTAAATTAAATTTCTCGGGATTGCCTGAAAACCCGGGCGCACTGGCATAAATAATCCATGGTGCGGAAATAACACCGATCAATGTTACGAGACAAAGTGCAAAAGCCAGCAGCGTAGCGACATGATCGATCAGCTGTCGCGTTTCCTCTAAAGTACGTTTGTTTTTATATTCGGCCAGAATGGGTACAAAAGCTTGAGAGAAAGCACCTTCAGCGAATAAGCGGCGCAGGAGATTGGGGATTTTGAAGGCGACAAAAAAAGCATCGGTTGCCATGCCCGCCCCAAAAATACGTGCAATGATGACATCGCGTAAAAAACCGAGAATACGGGAAATAAATGTCATGCCGCTGACCGCAGCCAGCACTCTTAGAAGATTCAAAATTGCAATGTCGTAAAGGTAATCGGGGGCATTATATCGGTTTGGCGCCGAAGCAAAAAAGTGCTTATTTCAGAATTAATCTCAGTTTTTGGTTTGGACTGGCTTCTTACCATTATCCTGCAAAAGGTGCGGCCATTTTTGTGCCGTAGGATACCACCTGTATCGATCAGCACGCGGCGTATTGATATTCATGCACTGGGCAAAAACAGGTATTCCGGAGTAGTTCAGCCGATGTGATGTTTTTCGTGTCAAACCTGTCGCCACGAATCAAGATACGGTTTGACGGGAACGGGAATATTAAAAGCCATTCATTACATATCTTGAGGAAAAAGCCAGCTGAGCCGTTTCCTCAAGACGATCTTTTCAGCAACACCTGTGATTTTTATTTAATATAGCATCCGATTTTCTGCAGCAGGCCGGGTTCAGGCCAGTTCCATTGCAGGCAATATTCGGCGCCAAGTTTCGGGTTGACTATTTCTGTTTCGATTCGAGTTTCTCCTGTAATCAGCGGAGGCAGCAATGCTTCCTCTTTACCATCCTGGATGCAATAAGCGCGTGCTGTTGAAACGGAACGGCCTTTAGGAAGTTCGACTATGAGGCGAAGCTGATCTGTTTCATCGTCAACAGTATGTGACAGTGTGCCTTCAGTGCGGCAAAAAGCGTTTTTGTAGCTGCATTTCAGTGTTGTTTCAATACCATGGGTAGCTTTGGAAGTTTCCGGCAGTGCCACGCAGACTTGATATTTATTATTGCCATCTCTTTTTTGTTCGGCGGGGGATTTTCCATTGATGCTGAAGTGAGTAATCGTGCCGAGCGGATTAATATTTTTAAACCAGTAGACGGTGTTGTCCGTGTGGCATGCGGTGGTGTTTTGCTTTTGTACCAACGTTGCCTGGGTGCCACAGGTATCGCTTATGATCAGTGTTTTTTCCAGACCTGTAATACTGAAAGCGCCTTTGTTTTGCCTGATTTGTTCAAAAATCAGAACGGCGGCAATCGCTATAAAAACGAGGCCAATCAAAACAAAATCGCTCAATAGAATAACAATCAGACCAAACACGATAATCAGTATGTTGGCATAGAAAACAAGCTGGTTACGTTTATCAAACATTCATTGCTCCTATAAGATATCTGGCTTTAATAAAATTAGAATTTTAATGGATTTTTTAATATTATTTTTTTAAGGTGAGGCGGATCTTTTATAACGAAAGGTCGGTCAACTTTTATTTGTTTGCACAAAAAGAATATAAATGATAATAGTAGTAGTGTTTTTTTGAAGGACTGAGTTTAACAGAGAGCAGCTTGCAAAAAAAGCAAGATCATGTAATGTTTGTCAGTACGAGAAAGAACTTACGGATACCTGGTTGTCAAAGATTAAGTGATCGATAATCATTGTATTATTTTATCCTGTTGTTGCGTTGATAATAAAACTTGCTAACAATGGATATAAAATATGAATCGTGTACACATTTACGCTACTGGAAGCGTTTAAAGTATTCTTAACCCGCTATGGAGAAAATGATGTCAAAAAAATTGATTAAACCTGTTTCACTCGCCGTTGGTGCCGCTTTTGTTACAACGCTTGCAGCCGGTAATGTTGCTGCTGAAGTCGATGCCAATCCGTTTGCCATGAATGAATTATCCGGCGGATATATGCAGCTGGCCTATGGCGGCGGCAGTAAAGACAAGGAAAGTAAAGTAAAAGAAGGTAAAGATAAAGAAGGTGAAGGTAAATGCGGCAGCGATATGAAAAAAGACTCGGAAGGTAAGTGTGGCGGCAAAAAATCCGAGAAAGAAGGCAAATGCGGTGAAGGCAAATGCGGCGGCAGTAAATATAAAGACAAAGCAGAGGATAAGGCAGAATAACTGGTAAGTAATTTACCATTCCGTATGAATGCCGGTAATTTTCCTGTTCATGGTGCCGGGCTGGGGCTGCGGCGTACGCTGATGCGTGAAGTGGCAGCCCAGCCCGGCAATACTATAGATTTCTGGGAAATTGCACCGGAGAACTGGATCGGTGTAGGCGGCTTTTACGGGAAAAAACTGCATCTATTCACCGAGCAATATCCTTTTATCTGTCACGGCCTGTCCCTATCCATTGGCGGTCCATCACCACTGGACGAAGCTTTCCTGCACCGGCTCAAACGCTTCCTGAAAATCCATCAGATACGGTGTTATAGCGAGCATCTGAGTTATTGCAGCGACGACAGTCACCTCTATGACTTGCTGCCGATTCCATTCACTGAAGAAGCTGTCCAGTATGTTGCCGGCCGTATCAGGCGTGTTCAGGATGTTCTCGGCCAGCGTATTGCGGTGGAAAATGTTTCCTACTATGCCGCACCGGGTAAGAAAATGGAGGAAATCGATTTTCTGAACGCGGTTATCGAAGAAGCGGATTGCGATTTGCTGCTCGATGTCAACAATGTCTATGTCAATAGCATTAATCACCGTTACGATGCAGAGGCATTTCTGCAGCAAATACCGGCCCGGCGCATTCGCTATATTCATATCGCAGGACACTATAACGAAGCGGACGATCTGATCGTCGATACGCATGGCGCTGACGTTATCGATCCGGTCTGGTCACTGCTGGAAAAAACATATCAGCTTTTTGGTGTTATTCCGACGTTACTGGAGCGCGATTTTAATATTCCGGCATTCGAAAAGCTCGAACAGGAAGTAAAACAGATTCAGCATATACAGTCAAAATGGCGGCAATCACTGCGAGTCAATGAACACAACGTACAACACGCCTGATCGCCCGGATTTTGTTCAGTTGCAATATGCGTTTGCCGCACATATCCGTGATCCCGAGCGCAGTCTGTGCCCCGCGGACATCGAAGCGCGGCGTATGAAGATTTATAGCGAATTGTTCTACAACAATATCGAAGGCTTCATGGCCAATACTTACCCGGTTTTGCGTAGCATCCTGCCGGACCAGCGCTGGCATGCCATGATTCGTGATTATTACGCGAGACATCAGTCACACACGCCGTTGTTTCCTGAAATGCCGCGCGAATTTCTCAAATATCTCGAGCATGAATGTGCAGCTGAACCGGACGACCCGCCGTTTATGCTGGAATTGGCCCATTATGAATGGGTCGAATTGGCTTTATCGATTCTGGATGAAAAGATTGATGACAAAACATTTGAAATTCCGGCCAAAAACGATGATTTGCTGACAGGTGTTCCGGTCGCATCCCCGTTGGCATGGGTACTCGGTTATCATTTCCCGGTACATAAGATCAGTGTCGATTTTCAGCCACAGACACCGGGTGATCAGATTACCTATCTGATCGTGTATCGTGATGCCGGGGATGAAGTCCACTTTATCGAAGCCAATCCGGTGACTGCACGGTTGCTTCAACTGATCATCAATAATACGGGTCCTGATCGCCGGAATGGAAAGGCCCTGCTGGAGCAAATCGCGGTAGAACTGAATTACGTGCAACGGGATGCCGTGGTCGAAGGCGGTCACGCAATACTGCATGATTTTATGGCACGAACCATTTTGCTGGGTTATTCGTGCATTCGTTCCTGACAACTAATCCCCATCATAATGAAATCATTGCCAGCCGTCGTATCAACCGCGTTTCTGATCAAAGCAGTATGTTGTACTCAAGTCCGGATTGCGATAAACCGGTAAAGTCTATATTTTCCAGATTAAGCGCTGTTTCAGCAGCAAATAGGCCGATTGATGCAGCAGAATAAACACTGCTGTCGAGCAGATCAACAAAATAGGCTTCGTCAGCAGCGGAAGGTGGAAAGCCAACGACGTTTCCATACAGCAAGCTAACCACAGCAGTATGGTTTGCAGCTTCATCGCCCAGTACAGCATGAATCGCCAATTGCATTAAAGCTTCATAGTCCGTGCCACTGTCGAGCAGGTTTAATCCGATGCCGGTTAATTGTGGATTTGCAACAGAATCCGCACCGAACACTGCGCCAATGATCTTTGCCGTAATTCCCGCGTTACCGTCGAGATCCAGTGCAAGCAAAGTATCGGAAAACTGGATACGCTCAATATCAATGAGCGTATCCATGCCGTCCGGGAGACCATCGTGTGCGCGAACTGTCCACAGATTATCCGATTGTTGTTGAACGTCGTAATTCGCTGAATGACTGGTGTAGATAACCCTATCGATCGATTCATGGCCAATCAATGTATCGTTGCCGCCAAAGCCCGTTAAGATATCCTTTCCTGCACCGCCAGCGATGATTTCATCCGCACTGTGATCAACGGTAAAAGGTGTCTGGAAGCCTTCGAACAGATTCATATAGTCATTGGCTGAAGTACCGTTTCTATCGCCAGGGCTGAACGTCGCACCGGATAACAGATAGCCTTTTAACCCGGCAGTGTCCGAAGACCGGCTGCCCGCACCGACCAGGTGCGCGGCGGCCAGCATGCCGGAAAGCGTGATGGGCTGGCCGTTGAGAACCTGTCCTTCATATTTATCCAGCTCGAGAAACTGAATTCTGTTCCACAAAATGGCCTGCCAGTCCCGAATGATAATTTCCTGAACGAAACCATTGCTGAGATAATCCTGTTTGCTATTGATACCGTTTTTGCCCGACCAATTGCCGCCCCAGTCATTTTTAAACAAATTGCCGTCGCTGTTGTCGACGCCATAATAGCCAAGGTCAAAAAGTGCTGCCTCGCCGAATTGATATTTACCGATAAAACCAAAAGGGTTCTCGGTGTCATAATTCTGGGCACCACCCGGAATACTGGACGATTCCCTGAATCCCAGCGCGTCTAAAAAATCCTGATAAGCCTGAGTCATTATGATGGTTTAAATAAGCGTATATACTTTATCGCATTTGAAAATTTGACATTCATACCTTCTGCTGCCGGAGAAGGCTGAATAGGAAACTATAAAAAAACCGGATTTTGAAGTGCAATTGTCTATTGAGAATGGGTACGCCAAATTTCAAGCCCGGGCGTCCTGCATTGAGTAATAACGCTAAAGACACCATGATTAAAAGCAAACTTATAAGCTGATATCGAAATACTCAATATCCGCTTTCAATTTTTGCGCCAGCGCTGTAAGTTGTGCCGCGGTATTCTCCCGGTCTGTGGCTATTGAATTTTTAACCAGAATCGCAAGTTTTTCAAAATCGGAAGCCGACAGGCACTGCAGTGCTTTGGGTGAGAGCTCCTGCTTGAAGCGATCGACCACGCGGTTTGCGATGTTATGAATATCGTTGTCCATTTTATGTACCTAAAACTGTTAATCGGGTTTCGTGTGTTCAATGACAGGATAGTATTGTTTCGCTGAATTGAAAATACCGAATCGCTTGCTAGATTTTCATTTTACGCCTGACCGCCCAGTCAAAAAGGCGGCTGCCTAAAAACCAGCGCCCGATTACAGCCGATTTTGAGTCTGCAGGCAATGCATGACGTACGGGTGGGAAGGTGGCTTCAGCCGCTTTAAACACGGCGCGCGCAATAATTTCCGGTCCGGGCGCTATGGGTTCATCTTTCAGCAGCTGGGGCAGGGCATCGAGCAATTTCCGATAGACGGGGGGGTGTTTTACCGTTTTAAGCAGTTCAAACTCTTTCTCGGCGAATTCGGTTTTGATTAAACCGGGGGCAATGACAATAACACGGATACCGAATTCCATGACTTCACCGCGCAAAGTTTCCGACAATGCCTCAACCGCGTGTTTGGAGGCGGCGTACCAGCCAAATCCGGGAATGGAGATACGTCCCAGGATCGATGCAATATTGATGATGCACCCCGATTTTTGTGCGCGCATATGCGGCAGTACGGCCTGCATGAAACGTGCATAACCGAAGACATTGACTTCGAATTGTTCATGCGCGGCTTCCATGGACACGCTTTCGATGGCGCCAAGCTGTCCGTAACCTGCGTTGTTAACCAGCAGATCAATCCGCCCTTTGGTTGCCATGGCATGATTGACTGCGGCTGCAATCGCCGGGGGATCGGTAACATCCAGGCAAAGCGGTTCGATATTGTCCGAGCGTATTTCTTCAAGCCGGTGCATACGCCTTGCCATGGCAAAAACATAATAACCGTTTTCTGCCAGCAGTTCTGCGGTCGCTTTCCCGATGCCGCTGGATGCGCCGGTGACCAGTGCGATACGTTGTGTCATAGTGTTGTTTAATTTGTTTTATGCGTGTCGTAGGGGCATATTTTACGCAGAATGCTTCAGCAATGGTGCCTTAAATGGATTTGCACTTAAATTTGTTCATCGTTTGCCTGACGGTACGGCCAGTTGGGAATGGTCGCTCATGCCTTTCTGGTTCAATCGATAGTCCGGAAAACAGGGCGGGTAACTCTTTATTCAGTTCCTGCACTTCAGCACGGCGGGAGCAAATTTGTTACACTGTTTCCGGAAATAACGCTTGAGGGCATACGAATAATGCAAAGACAAAACACAAAAACAGCAATTCCCAAACAAAACAAGTGGCCGAAATGGATTACCTTGGGATTGATCCTGATGATTACCCTCTTTGCGGTATCGCTACTCCCGCGCGGTTTTTCCGGCGACACCTCCATCATTGGAAAAGGGACCCCTGTGCTGCTGCTGGTCCATGATGACAATATTCTGCAAAGCGGAGAAACAATGGCTGTCATGAATAAGATCAGAAATGAATACGCGGAACGCCTGGAGTTTGTCGTCGCTGATATCAATACGCCCGAAGGCAAAGCATTTACTCAGAGAAACGGCTACATGGCGGCTGCACTGGTATTTTATTCGGCCGATGGCCGCAACCTGCGAACGCTCTATTCGTCACAAACGGTGGAATCATTACGGCAGGAACTGAATATACTATTTCAGTATTAAGTGGTATCAGAGAACAACCGCGCAAAATGAAATGAAAGTGGTCATTAGAATCCGCATATGCGACCTGTCATAAAAAATAATCTATACTACTTGATTTTGTATTTGTGATCCGATTTATCAGGAATACCCACCTGCAGAGTCACCCTGATACCGTTTTCTGGATTGGGGCGCTCAATGGAATCGTTCTGCTGATTCTTTTCCTTGCTTTTCTGGCCGGTTATTTTTTCAATACCGGTGTCAATGCGTATCTGATGGGCGGCACTTTTGCCGGTGCTTCACTTCTGTTATTTATTGTGTTCCGCTTCTTTTTTGCGCTTGTCCGGATTGGGCTGAACAAGATTCCTGTTTCACTGTTCTCCATATTTCTGGCTGCGCTCGTTTCCTTTTATATCATTAAAATAGGCGGATTTTCTTTCCCGGAGACTGTTTATTTTCCCGTAATCGGCTTGGGTATCGTGGCCCAGATTTTTATTTTTGGTTCGCTGAATCATTTCTTTAACCATAAATTCCAACGGTCCTGGTTTTACGTGACATTGTTTGTATTGGGTGTTGGAATTGATGTCTTCGGGATTCACTGGATAACTTCGAAAGGCGGCAATCAACCCGAAACCGATTTCAGGCAAATTCATGTTTCCCAGTTGAGCGTCATTGAAGATCCGTCCAAAGCGGGCAATTTCCCTGTCATCCAATTCACCTATGGAAGCGGAATGGACAAACAGAGAAGAGAATTCAGAACCGGCGTTCAATATAGGACGCAACCCATAGACGCGTCTCCCATCATACACGCGTGGGAAGGGTCGACGGCAAAATGGCGCGAAAGATTCTGGGGATTCGACTCGAAGGCATTTCCGTTAAACGGAAGGGTATGGATGCCGAAAGGTGAGGGACCCTTTCCGCTGATTCTTATTGTTCATGGTAACAACAGCATGGAAAAATTCTCGGATCCCGGTTATGCCTATCTGGGTGAACTTCTCGCAAGCCGTGGATTTATAGTTGCCTCCCTGGATCAGAATTTTGTCAATGCCACCTGGTCAGGTGATTTCAGAGGCCAGGAAATGCCGGCACGCGGATGGATGTTGCTCAAGCACCTGGAACAATGGAAGGGCTGGAACCTGGACAAGCATCATGACTTGTTTGGAAAAGTCGATATGCAAAAAATTATTCTGGTCGGTCACAGCAGGGGGGGAGAAGCCGTAGCCATTGCTGCATCATTTAACAGGCTTCCATTTTTTCCGGATAATGCCAATCTGCAATTTGATTTCAATTTTAACATCAATGGAATCGTTGAAATCGCGCCCACCGACAAACGCTATTTCAGACGGCTTTCACTCGAAAATATCAATTATTTAAGTCTTCAGGGATCGTATGACAGCGATGAAGCCAGTTTTTTCGGGTTGCGCCAGTACCAGAGAATCGATTTTACCGACAGTAACTATTGGTTCAAGGCCGGGTTATATATTCACCGTGCGAATCACAGCCAGTTCAATACCGTATGGGGCGAAAAAGACAGCAAACTGCCTTACGGCTGGTTACTGGATGTCAATTCGCAGATCAAAAGCGAGGAACAAAGACAGATCGCAAAAGTATACATCGCCGCTTTTGCTGAAGTGTTGTTCAATGACAAAGCGGAATACCTGCCACTATTCAAGAACGCATCCGTGATAAAAAACTGGTTGCCTTCGACCATCTACCTGAATAATTTCAAGGATTCCAGAAAACTGGTTATCGCGGACTTCGAGGAAGATATTAATCTGACCACGGCACAGCGCGGCAGTATTAAAGCCCGCAACCTCAGAATATGGCGGGAAGAGCCTCTGCAATTCCGGGATAAAGATACCCAGGGCAACAATGCCCTGGTCCTTGGCTGGGATTCAAGAACGGATTCTGTCGTACTGGAAAAAAGCTACGAATTGACACTGGATGATCCTATTGATCTGAGGGCGATTGATTCTTTTCTGCTGTCTATGGCGGCGGGGGACCCGAAAGAACTGAATGCGGAAAGCAAAGCTAAAGGAGATCTGAATGATCGGGACGGCAATGCGCTTAACTTTACCATTCAACTGATAGACACATCGGGTAATCAGCTCAGTATTGCTTCCGATGCGCTGAAGAAAATCGCGCCGAGACTCATGATCAACTACATGAAATTAAAATCATTGAATAAAAATCTCGGTGACAGTTGGGAGCTTTCCCTTGAGTCGTTTGAATATCCGTTGATGGATTTCGAAGGAAATATCGATCACTTCGACTTGCTGCATACCATCAAATTCACTTTTAACAAAGCGGATCATGGTGTAGTAATCGTCGATAACCTGGGGTTCTCGCTCCACTAATAGAGTTATGCGATAGCATCTCTGTGCTGAAGATCAAGCAATCATTGAAGCTTGTAGTTCCTGACGTCCGGCACCACTGACAGCATGTTCGCAGCAGGATAGTGGAAACGTACACGAATGCAGGGAAATACCCGCAAAAAACGAAAAACCCACCGAAGTGGGTTTTTTTGTTTACAGATTTCTAAGTAAGGCTCTGGCGTTTTTTATTACTCAATTATCCACTTAGCTTTTCGTTTTGCCTGATGGCACGGATGCGGGACGTAACAATTGCTGTTCGGCAGCCATTTTTTGATGATATGCGGCTTTTTTCAGATTGTCTGCAATAGCAACTTCATACTGATGGATTTTAAATTCCACATGTTTTTTGATATTTTGGCCATTTCTTCCGAAAAAACTGGATCTCGGCTTATGATTGAGCGCATCAATCTGATCTTCAATTTTGGCTTGCAATTCATTAGCCTGATTTGTGTAGTATTGCGCTTGTGTTGTATGATCAATGCCACTTACTGCACCCTGATCCGCTGCGATAACCTGTATAGGTAAAGCGATTAAAACAAAAGCAAGCAAGAATATAACGGTAAGATTTTGAGCTGTTCCGGCTTTCATTATAGAACTCCTCTAATTAAATTCATCATGGTTGCCAGTCTAAACAAATCAAAGCACCCTGAATATTGGGGTAACCATTAATCTTGCCTAAGTAAAACCATTAGATGTTTAACCAAGCGGCCTCTTCAAGAGTGAACTGACTCCGAGAAGTTGGACGTTTAGATGCAGCTTGTGAGGGATTTTCCGGAATGCTCAAACGGGAACGTGTCAACCAAAGAAAATACCAGACACTGGAGATAACCAAAGCGGATATGTTTAACTACATTGAGTGCTTCCATAATCCTCGTATGCGTCGGAGAATGGCTAAGCGTAACTTAAAGTTTTCAGCCTTTTAAAAACCGTCTGTGGAAACGGGGGTAGAACTCCTGATGACGATATTATACGATACGATGTTACAGGCCGGTATCTTGGAAAAACCAATTTTGATAGAAAATCTGCTTTACTTATCATAAACACCGGATAATGATGTTTTTTAGAGCCTATGCAGGATTTCGGTCAAGGTGTGCAAGTAGTAAAGCGATATGCCGAGGTTTTGCTATCGGCCTAAGAACCTGTTCAAGATCTTGATCAAGGGGTGTAGTGCAAGGCAAAATTGAACGACGCAAGCAAAGCGCAGCGAACAGCCGTAAGGCTGGCCCGTAGGGCGAGGCGCTTGCGCCGAATAAAAGCGCAGCATACTTGAAGTATGTGAGCATTTTGAGTTCGATTTTAACGCAGCAATGCGCCCTTCAGTGAGATCTTGAACAGGTTCTAAAGTAACGCACGATGTTGCGTCAATGAATACAAATATCTGATTTAATATGTCAAACCAAAAAGCACAGGTAATGCTGGTAGATGATCATGTCATGATGCGTGATGGCATTGCATTACTTGTCAACAAGGAACCTGACATGAAAGTGTGCGCTGAAGCTGGTGACGGCAGCGAGGCCTTGGCGCTGCTAAAAAAGAATAGGCGAGTGGATATCGTGCTGCTTGATATAACACTCAAGACTGTCTCCGGTCTTGAGGTTATTAAAGGCATGCATCTTCTGCTACCTGCATTATCTGTACTCTTTGTTTCTATGCATGATGAAGAGGTTTATGCTGAACGTGCCCTGCAGGTTGGCGGGCGCGGTTATGTTTCAAAACAAGAAACAAGCGCGGTATTGTTAACTGCGATTCGTGAAGTGTTGAAAGGTAACATTTATCTGAGTGAGAAAATGCATGCCAAACTGCTGAGAAAAATTACAATTGGATATTCTGAGCCTGAGCAATTGATTAACACACTCACTGTCAGTGAGTTTGAAGTTTTTCATTTGATTGGGGCAGGGCATAGCAGTCAGGAAATTGCCAGATTGCTGAACCGTAGTGTTAACACAATTGAAACACATCGATTTAATATCCGTACTAAATTGAATTTAAAAGATGGCGCGGATTTGATTCATTATGCATCGCAATGGAATTTAGCTGAACTGAGAAAAGCAATGTCTTAACAGGGATCTAAGAATCTGTTCAGGATCTAAGCCGGGTTAAATCAGTCCGCTGCATGTAAGTATGTATCAGGCCGATGACATGTCGGAGTCTTCCCAAAGCGGTTTGTCGCTACCTGATGAACATCGGGTTCAGGCGGAGTATTGAGGGGCATGATTTTGGCCGAGCCCGGCGGATACTTACACTAAATAATCTGCGTCTTATACTGGATGCTACCGATTTCATATCAATAGACTAATAATAATTTGTTTAATTATGCCAACCTCAAAAGCACAAGTAATGCTGGTGGACGGTCATGCCATGATGCGGCAAAGCATCGCGATACTCATCAATGTGGAGCCTGATATGGAAGTATGTGCTGAAGCTAAAGATGGTTGCGAAGCGCTGGCAGCGTTAAAGCAAACCCGTCATGTCGATATCGTGTTGTTAGCTGTGACCTTCAGAACAGTGTCCGGTTTTGAAATAATAAAAGATCTACAGTCTTTGTATCCCGAATTGCCTGTACTTTTTGTTTCCATGAATGACGAAGAAATTTATGCTGAACGCGCTTTGCAGGCAGGTGCGCGCGGCTATGTCATGAAGCAGGAGTCCGGCAAAGTGTTGGTCAGAGCTATTCGTGAGGTACTCAAGGGCAACATTTTTTTAAGTAAGAAAATGTATGTAAAACTCCTGAATAAAATAACAATAAAACGTTCTGATACTGAACAGCTGATCAATACGTTAACGCCGAGCGAATTAGGCGTGCTGAATTTGATCGGACAGGGATACAACAGTCAGGAAATTGCTAAGCAACTTGAACGGAGTGTAAAAACAATCGAGACGCATCGTTCCAATATCCGCGCCAAATTGAATTTGAAAGACAGTACCGAATTGATACGCTACGCAACCCGGTGGGTCAGTGGACAACAATAGATCTGCAGCGCTTATGGTTTAGCAGCCGGTTCGCACTTACTGTCATTTTTAGTTTCATCAGTGTGATTATGATGTTCGTTATCGACCGGATGAGAATGAATCAGATTGCCGTGACGATGCAGATTCGCGCGCAGGGTGATTTTTTCCCGAATATGTCTGATCATAACGGAAAAGAAAAATGTAAAAGCACCAAACAAAACTATGGTTGCACCAGAAGCAACGTTAAAAAAATAACTTAAATACATACCGCCGGCGCCAATCACGACACCTATCGCAACAGAATAGAGCTGCATGACACTGAAACGATCGGTCAGCATGCGTGCTGTCATTGCGGGCATAATTAATGCCGCCGCAATCATCGTCACCCCAACGATGTTCATGGCAACTATGACAGACAGTGTGAGCAATACTGCAAACAATAACTGTAAGACTTCCGTTTTTATACCGAAGATTTGTGCCGCTTCCTGATCAAAAGTCGCAAACAGCAACGGTCTGTATGCCAAGAACATGATGATTATTGTGACCGTTGTAACCCATCCAATGATCATCAAATCGCTGTTTGTTATACCCAGAATATTGCCGAATAATGCGGCCTCGAGGCTTTTGTTTAAATTACGCTGCTGACTGATGATTACTACGCCAAGCGCAAAAATGGCGGTTGTGACAATACCGATGGCAGTATCCGATTTGATTTTTTTGTTTTTTGTCAGTTGATTGATCAATAATGCAGCAAATAGCCCCATAACGCCGGCGCCAATATAAAAATTGAAATTGAGTACGAACCCGATCACGGCACCGCCAAACGCGGCATGAGATAAACCATGCCCGACATAACTCATACCGCGTAGCACAACATGTACGCCGATCAATCCACATAAAGCACCGACCAGAACAGCGGCGATTAAACCATGCCGGAAAAATTCATAATGTAGCGGTTCCAGAAACATCTGCATGGCTGCGTTACGTATTGTGATTGAATTTTAAGGGCGTGCTGTTGGCGATCAGATGATAGTCTCCGTGTTTAATAATGATAATGTCGCTGCCATAGGTTTTAGTGAGAATGTCGTTGGTAAAAATATCGCGCGGGCGGCCCTCAGCAACGATACCGTTGTTAAAACAAATCACCCAGGGCAGATGAGAGGCGACAGCATTCAAATCATGCGTTGTCAAAATGATGGTCATACCTTGGCTGTTGATGTCGCCCAGCAAATGGAGAATTTCATGTTGTGTTTTAATGTCCACGCCGGAAGTGGGTTCGTCAAGCACTAAAAGCTTAGGGTTACTGATTAGAGCACGCGCAAGAATCGCGCGCTGACGTTGTCCGCCGGATGTATGCGCAATATGTTGGTGCAGGCAGTTATAAATTCCCAGTTTCCCGGCTAAGTCTTCAACACGTTCACGCTCCGCTTTACTCTGCCATGGTAAGAAGCGTTTGCCGGTATAAAGCCCCATCATAATGACATCTTCCACGGTGACTGGAAAATTCCAGTCAACACTTTCCAGCTGGGGAATGTAACCAATTTTCTTATTGCGGACATGATCAACCGGTTGGTCGTTCAACAAGACCTGGCCGCAAAATACCTTTTGCGTGCCTAAAATCGTCTTGAGCAGCGTTGTTTTGCCGCAACCGGTCGGGCCGACTATGCCGACAAATTGCCCCGCCTCTATTTGCAGCGATAAACGCGTAAAAACAACATTATTTTCATAACTGGTTGTAACATCAACTAACTGAATGGCAGGGCTCATCCTGCGAGTCAATCAATCAGGTTACTGGTATCGACATGACTGGCACAGGCCGGATTGCCGCCTAATGCTTCAGTAATAATTGTGATGTTGTTGACCATCATGCCTATAAATGAATGATTGGGTTTTTCCGGTAACTCATCATCTGAAAGCGCATCAACAAATACGGCACCCGACTCGCGGGCAATTTGCGCCATAATTTTGCTGGGAAAGACTTCGGATCCGAAAATCGCCAGAATTTTCTCGCGTTTGATTTGCTCGATAATATGCACAATATCTCGGGGGCCGGGTTCCGTAAAACTGGCCGGTTGTATGGCCGCAATAACTTCCATGCCATAGCGTGGTGCAAAATAGGCAAACGAGTCATGATAAGTGACCAATTTGCGATTGCTTTCAGGAATGGTTCCGACGCAAGCAAAAATCGCCTGATCAAGCCGGGTCAGTTTGGCAATATACGTCGATGCATTGGTGGTATATGAATCCGCATGGCGGGGATCATATTCAGCCAGCCGGTCGCGAATAATCTCTGCATACCGGATTGTCAGCGCAATGTTTGGCCAGAGATGTGGATTGGGGTTGCCATGTTCTTTGGGAAAACTGAAATCATATTGCCATGCTTCCTCGGGCAACGTTTCGTTTGCCAAGTGTACAATCGGCGTATCGGTTTTTTTTACCTTTTCAGCCAGCTTGATTGTCGGCACTTCGAGATTCAAACCATTTACGATGATGATATCCGCATTTGCCAGTGTTTTTGCATCCGTCGGAACAGGCTCAAATGTGTGTGAATCCATTCCGTTTGGAACAATACCGGTTACCGTAATCAATGAACCGCCTATATTTTCTACAATATTGGTTATTGGCGGTACCGTGGTTACAATGTGCAGGTTTTTGTTCGTCCTTTCAGCATGTACCGGATACAGAATCAGGCACAGTGCCGCAAAAATCAATCGGCGCAGTAATTGCAGTGATGGTTTTTTCATCGGGTGTATGAGTGTATTAGCGTTTCTCAGGACGATTGAGTGTCGGTTGCGCGGTGTATCTTCTGGCGTGCTGGAATCGGCGCCAACGGGCCGTGACTATGACCATGACTGTGATGGTGGTGATCATGATCGTGAGTATGCTGCCCGCCGTGATGATGTTCGCCTGTACTATAGGCGCCTGACTCCGGTTCGAATTGCGCCATTTCTTCAATCACTGTTGCGCCGAGTCCTTCCAGCATTTCCTTTAGTACACTATCTTGATAGATGCGCAAAAAACCATCCGCGACTTGGGTAACGGTATGACGGTTGCCTAAATGAAAAGCGCAGCGCAGCAGGTCGTATGCTGAATTACACGTAATGCGGTACGTCGTTTCCTCAGCAGCTATAATTTGAACGACTTTACCATCATCGCTGCTCAGCAAGTCGTTATTACGCAGCGCTGTGCCGCGTTGCGTAATAATGGCGACTTCTTCACCTGAAGCCAGAGCAGTGCGCAGGCGGCTGTTCACGCGTAACTCATAGGGTAAAACCAATTGCGCATAGATTGAATCTGTGTGCGATACTTTCGCATTCAATATCAGCATGGATATTCCTTTAGTTGATTCTGGAGATGAAGAATAATTATTCTTCCGTGCGATTTAATCTGTTGTGAAATATGCCTTCTATACTTGAATCAATCCTGTATCTCATATAGTCACTCGGTTGTTTTCGGAATGACCAAAACCGGAATCCTGGTCATTCTCAACACTTTTTGTACAGTACTGCCGATAAACAAACTACCCAGCGCACCTTTGCCCTGGCCGGTCATGACGATAGTATCGATCGCATTATTGTCAGCATATCTGCATATTTCCGCTGCAACATCTTCTTCGCATACCGCAACATCGGTATGCACATTCGCATCGGTAAAATACTGGCGGGCAATGGCGTCGAGTCTGTCTTTCGTTTGTTCCAGAACTTGCTTGCGGTATTCCTGAATGGCATCCGGATTGGGCATTTGCTGTAACAGGCCGGGCGGCACATCGCCGGTTTGAAGAATGCTTAAAAGTGTAACTTGATTTTCTTTCGTTTTTGCTGCGTAGGCGACTGCAGCCAGTGACACATCGGAGAAATCTGTAGTGACTAATAGTTTTTTAGAATCCATATCGGGCAGATCCTCTTCAATTAATTAAGAATAAAGATATATTTATTGGTTTTTGCCTGAAACTTATGGTAATGCCGATGTGTGATACATACACATACTGACTTTCCTGGTATGGTGGCCTGAAAAGGTAACACGTATTAGTATTCTGGCGTTCTCTGGCATCAGATTTCTAAATCTGGTGCTAGTAGACTTCAACTCACATAAAACTGTCAATACTTTCCGATTGCGCCTAGAAGAGGCGATAAATCCTATTTTTTATTTTTCAAATTTTCAGTATGGATATATTTCAACTGAATTGCCTGTGTTTAGCTGACACTGGAGTCGGCATCTAATACTTTGCCCTAGAAAAAAATAAAAGTTTCCCTGATTCAAAAATAACAATTCTCCTGAACTGAAAACAAAAGATTCCCTCATGACAGAAGATCGTTAGTTGACTTAATATCTTCAGCCATTGAGTGTCTTGTATTAAATATCCTGAAAAAATACGAATTTACAATCGCATGCAGCATGCGTCATGAAAAGTTTTTATACTGGAAAGCAACCGGTCTCGTGTTTTAAATTATGAGCTTACCGCGCATTATCTGTCGTCAAAGAGTGGGGGAAATGAATGAAGTTTAGTTTCTTATGGATGTTCCCGGCATCCGGCATAAACAAGCGTTGGTCAGAAAATGTACAGCGATGGCGCCCATACCTAAGCGATGTATGTAGAAAACAGCGGGAATTTCTTGGATGTTTTGTGTTATCTGCGACCATAGTGCTTACGGGAACAGCCTATTCATCAGTTGCTCATGCGGAAATTTTTGCTGATAACGGCTTTAAAGCCGCACCTGGCCATGACGAAACCGGCGGTGTGGGCGATAGGGAAAAACAGGACTGGTGGCTTAATGGCAATAACTTCCAAAACAACCATAGCAGAATAGGCGATGTAAAGGTCGGATTCGACAAATATAAATTCCGAATGGAATATGATGACTATCGATGGTTAACGATTGGCGCCGGCTATCGAGGTTCCGGCGTATGGGCGCAAAACGAACAAAACAATTACCGGGACCGTTACAGTAACGACAATGCCCGTATCTATGTGAATGGCCAGATCCATCGCTATATCAAATTTGAGTTCAATACGGAATGTTTCTGGTGTAATAACACCGATAAAGGCGACAGCCCGAAAATTCTTTTTACGGTGCTTGATGCCGTTGGTAAATTCGAATATAACCGTTACTTTAATATCTGGGGCGGGCGTATGCTTGTTCCAACGGAGCGGGGGGAATTGAGCGGCCCCTTCTATCAGGCGACGCACGACCCTTTCAAAACACCTTTTTTCTCCAGTGATTTTAGTACGCATTTCGGCGCGGCTGGCGCAGGCCGCTATGGCCGTGACGACGGCGCTACATTCTGGGGTAGTTTGGAGCCCGGCTTTGTTCCGGGAACCCTCAGTTATGCGGGTGGCATATACCGGGGATTGAGTTCCAAAAATAATCTTGGCCCCAATCAAACGGACGATGTCATGTGGGCGGGCCGCCTGACTTACAATTTTTTAAATCCCGAGCAAAATCCGGGTTATTACACAAGCCAGACGTATTACGGTAAAGCCGGCGATATTCTGGCGCTCGCCTTTGGTTTTTCGTATCAGAAAAATGGCGCTGGATCATACCTGCATCGCAGTGATTTTGTGGGTTTGGTGACGGATGCCGTATTCGAGAAAGTGCTTCCTGATAATCTTGGTGTGCTGACTTTCAATGGCGAATATAAGAAATTTTATGCGGACTATAACAGTGCCGCATTTTCAGGTGGGGATTGTTTCTGCATGTTTGACGGGCAATCCTGGACGGTCACCGGACTCTATTTATTGCCTGTCAAAATTGGCATTGGCCAATTTCAGCCCTACGGCCGATTTACCAGCGTACAGCCCGATAACAGCAGTAACCGTGAAGAAATTGAAGGGGGTCTGAACTATATTATTGACGGCTTTAATGCCCGGGTTTCGGCCTATTATCAATATGGCGACTTATTTACGAAAGGCCTGAACTATGCGCCGGATGCCTTTGGGGAAAAGGTTAATGTATTTAAACTGTCTTTCCAGATACAAATCTAGTCATCAGGAAATCATGAATAGCGTGATCAGGTGGCACAGAAGCATATAGAGATAAAAGAAACATAAAAAATGTCCATTTATCCCAATTTACAACACATTTCAGAAACAGAGGCTTTCGTTATTGACAAAATAAGCCACAGCACTCCGCCAGATATCAGTGAATCGCAGATACCCGGGCAGACACAACTTAAACCGGTACAGAAAAACGCGGATATGAAACCGGATGCGAGCATTTTTCTGGCGTTTGATAAAGAAGCGGGAAGATCCAGGTTAGCTTTACGTAAACATTATGGGCAACTCTATGTGCAAAAACCCTTTTATCCCGAGGGGCCGGAAGTTTGTCATATCGTACTGGTTCATCCACCCGGTGGCATTGTCGGCGGGGACAGGCTGGAGATTACCCATCATGTCGGCGCCGACGCCCATGTTCAGGTAACAACACCGGGCGCTGCAAAATGGTATCGGTCCAATGGCCACACTTCGTATCAGCATGTGACACTTGACGTAAAGACAGGCGGCACAATGGAATGGCTGCCGCAGGAAACCATTTTTTTTGACGATGCGCAGGCTGAGCTTGTTCAAAACGTTAATCTGGAGAAAAAATCAACCTACATTGGGTGCGAAATTTTTTGTTTTGGCCGCACCGCATATGGCGAATCGTTTAATTCGGGACGAATCAGGCAAAGATTCAGCATACGTCGTGACAATCAATTAATCTGGTATGAACAGCTTAATTTGACGGGTGGCAACGAAGCCATGCGTAGTCCGCTCATTCTGGCAGGTAAAACGGTTTGCG
The DNA here is from genome assembly GCA_964612715.1 of uncultured Nitrosomonas sp. Classification (GTDB taxonomy): domain Bacteria; phylum Pseudomonadota; class Gammaproteobacteria; order Burkholderiales; family Nitrosomonadaceae; genus Nitrosomonas. The sequence goes on from CAZTCY010000022.1 coordinate 22,917, forward strand.
CCACGCTTCTGGCCGTGAGTGATTCAGTTCATTCCAGAGATTTAATCAATGCGCTGCGCAGCCAGACGGCCGGCGTCGACAATGGCGCCGGATTGTTGGGTATCTCTCAGGTAAAGTCAGTGATTGTGGCGCGTTATTTAGGCACTTCCAGTGAAGTTGCGCGCACGGTGATGTTAAAGCTCTGGGGTATTCTGCGCCCGGCTTTACTCGGGCGCGCGGCAATAGTGCCGCGCATGTGGAATACCTGAGTATCCGTCCACTCAGTTTATACAAAATGTGTTTTATTGTTTCATGCATTTTTCAGTAACCCAAATACAAGGAGGTAATCATGGATCTAACCCCAAGAGAGAAAGATAAACTGCAAATATTTACGGCGGGACTGCTTGCGGAAAGGCGTAAGGCGCGCGGCGTGAAGTTGAATTATCCGGAAGCGGTCGCGTTGATTACCTGCGCTGTTCTGGAAGGTGCGCGTGACGGACGTACCGTCGCCGAACTCATGGCCGAAGGCGCACATGTATTGACGCGCGCGGATGTCATGGAAGGTGTTCCTGAAATGATCCACGACATCCAGGTCGAAGCAACATTTCCGGATGGCACCAAGTTAGTGACCGTTCACAATCCAATATCCTAACCTTTTATCGCAGGAGAATATGACCATGATTCCCGGAGAAACCATTATCGAAGCCGGTGAAATTGAACTGAATGCCGGTCGCAGAACCAAAACGATCCGTGTCGCCAATACGGGTGACCGGCCCGTACAGGTCGGCTCGCATTTTCATTTTTTTGAAGTGAACTCCGCACTGAATTTTGACCGGCAGGAAGCCTACGGCATGCGATTAAATATTATGGCGGGTACCGCGATTCGCTTTGAACCGGGGCAGGAACGCACTGTCGAGCTCGTTGATCTGGCAGGGAGCAGAATAGTCTATGGATTTAACCAAAAAGTTATGGGCCCGCTTGTTTAATCGCACCGGCGATAAGCAGCAACCACAGGATAAACAATCAGAGGGAGCAGAGAAAATGAGCTTTAAAATTTCGCGTCAGGCATACGCTGAAATGATGGGACCAACGACCGGGGACAGAGTTCGCTTGGCGGATACCGAATTGTTCATCGAAATTGAAAACGATTACACCATTTATGGCGAAGAAGTCAAATTCGGTGGCGGCAAGGTCATTCGCGACGGCATGGGGCAATCGCAGCGCAACCATGCGGACGTCATGGACACCGTCATTACCAATGCCATTATCATCGATCACTGGGGCATTGTGAAAGCAGATGTCGGTCTGAAAAACGGCAGAATCGCCGCTATCGGCAAATCAGGGAATCCTGACATACAGCCCGGCGTCACGATGGCGATCGGCGCCGCCACAGAAATCATTGCCGGTGAAGGCCAGATTCTTACGGCAGGTGGACTGGACACGCATATTCACTTTATCTGTCCGCAGCAGGAAGAAGATGCCTTGATGAACGGCATCACCACAATGCTCGGCGGTGGCACCGGCCCAGCCGTTGGAACGCTGGCGACAACCTGTACGCCGGGTCCGTGGCATATACAGTCAATGCTGCGTGCTTCCGACGGCATGGTCATGAATACCGGTTTTTTTGGCAAAGGCAATGTCAGTTTACCCACCCCGAATGAAGAGCAGGTACTGGCTGGCGCTTGCGGTTTGAAACTGCATGAAGACTGGGGCACAACCTATGCCGCAATTGATAATTGCCTGACCGTCGCCGACAAACTGGATGTGCAGGTCGCGATCCATACCGACACCATTAACGAAGGCGGCTATCTGGAAAATACCATCAAAGCCATGAAGGACAGAACAATCCATACTTTCCATACGGAAGGTGCGGGGGGAGGGCACGCGCCGGATATCATGAAAGTCGTTGAGCTGGAGAATGTATTGCCTTCGTCAACCAACCCGACACGGCCTTATACACGCAATACGCTCGATGAACATCTGGATATGCTCATGGTTTGTCATCATTTAAGCTCAGCTATTCCTGAAGATGTCGCCTTTGCCGAGTCCCGAATACGCAAGGAAACCATTGCTGCCGAAGATATCCTGCACGACATGGGTGCCATTTCCATGATGTCATCGGACTCGCAGGCGATGGGGCGTATCGGGGAAGTTGTGACCCGAACATGGCAGGCGGCGCATAAAATGAAAGTACAGCGTGGCGCACTCAAAGAAGATTCGGCAAGAAACGATAATTTCAGGGTTAAACGCTATATTGCGAAATATACGATTAACCCGGCCATATGCCATGGCATTTCTCATGTGGTGGGATCGATTGAGGTCGGTAAATATGCTGATCTGGTACTGTGGCGGACTGCCCATTTCGGCGCTAAGCCTTCAATGGTACTGAAAGGCGGCATGATCGCCGCCGCGCTGATGGGTGACCCCAATGCATCGATTCCGACACCGCAGCCCGTTCATTACCGGTATATGTTTGGCGCATACGGTACCGCGCTTAGAAACACCTGTTACACGTTTGTATCAGCCGCCTCTTTAGCGGCGGGTCTGGTTGAGCATCTTAAAACCGACAAACCTTTGATCGCGGTTAAAAACACACGCGATCTGCGCAAAAAGGACATGATTCATAACGGTACAACGCCAAAAATGGAAATCGATCCTGAAACCTATGAAGTTCGCGCAGACGGTGAACTGTTGACATGTGAACCGGCGCATACACTTCCATTGGCGCAGCGTTACTTTTTATTCTGAGAACCTGTTCAAGATCTCGCTGAAGGGCAGTATTGCTGCGTTAAAATCGAGCTCAGAATGCTCACATACTTCAAGTATGCTCCGCTTCTTCGCTCAATTTTGCCTTGCACTGCACCCCTTGATCGAGATCTTGAACAGGTTCTGAAGGTAAGCCGTTGGCGCTGTGCAGTAAAAGTTTGATAAAAATAATTTTAGCGCAGGGAATGCAATTTTTTCGCCATTAAGTATAAGAAGTGCCGGAATATCATGTGTACATGATATTCCGGCCGTTATTTCGATGGGTAACGCTCAAGTGCCTGCCGAATCGATTGCTGTGGGATAACCGGTGAAGAATGTCCGCGCTTTACCCGAGAAAAAAATGACTGGTATACAACAAACCACTGAGTTATTGCGTTTGCTTCATCTGGCAAGCCCATCACTGCCGATCGGTGCTTATACGTACTCACAGGGACTGGAAGCGGCAATAGAGACCGGTAATGTTACAAACGAAGAATCTGCGCAGGCTTGGATTAAAGAATCTTTATCTGTTATTGCTGATTTTGAAGCACCAATTTTCTGGCGTTTGCTGCATGCCCTTTCAAATCATAATGAGCTGGATGTGACGCACTGGACAGAACTGTTTCTGGCCGCCCGCGATACGCATGAATTTCGTGCCGAAACGATTCAAATGGGTTATTCACTGAATAAACTGATACTGGATTTGAATATCGCGGATGCATCATTGCAGGCAATTATGGCAAATCAGGCGGAGATTCCTTTGCCGACCGCGTTTGCCTGTGCGGCTGTCGCATTGAAGATTTCGCCTGATGCGGCCTTATCCGGATTTTTGTTTTCAATCATCGAAAACCAGGTGCTCGTGTGTGTAAAATCCGTGCCCCTTGGGCAAGTTTCAGGGCAGCGCCTGCTGCTTTCACTGCATCTGGATATAGAGGCTGCGGTCAATCATGCCAAGCAGCTTGAAGATGACGCGCTTTCCAATTGGTCGCCGGGCTTATCCATTTTGTCGATGATGCATGAAATACAATACAGTCGAATTTATCGATCTTAGTTAAAACAATGACCTGGGATATCACATGACACATCAATCAAACCCACTCCGTGTGGGTATAGGCGGGCCGGTTGGCTCCGGAAAAACCGCGTTATGCGAAGCACTGAGCAAAAAAATGCGCGACCATTACGAAATGGCGGTGATCACCAACGACATTTATACCAAAGAAGATCTGGAAATATTACTGCGTGCGGAAGCTTTGCCGGCAGAACGGTTGGTCGGCGTTGAAACAGGCGGTTGTCCGCATACCGCCATCAGGGAGGACGCATCCATTAATCTGGAGGCCATTGCCCGCATCACCCGGGAATTCCCCAATCTCGATCTGGTGCTGGTCGAATCCGGTGGCGACAACCTGGCATCAACATTCAGTCCGGAATTATCCGATCTGACCATATACGTCATTGATGTTGCCGCGGGAGAAAAAATACCCCGAAAGGGTGGGCCGGGAATTACGCGTTCAGCCCTGCTGGTGATTAATAAAATTGATCTGGCGCCATATGTCGGCGCCGATCTGGAGGTGATGGCGCGCGACGCCAAACGGATGCGTGGCGACCGGCCATTCGTTTTTACCAATTTGCGCACCGGCCAGGGAGTACAGGAGATTATCGATTTTATTGTCAAGCAAGGCTTGCTTGAAGAAATGAAAGCGCATTAATTTTCCGGCAAAAAACTCAGGTGTAAAAAATTTTTTAATCGAACATGATCCGGAGATAAAAAATGCAATGGGCAATAAAACTAGACATGGCTATTCCACGGCCAATTCGAGTAATCCTGCGCGGTGTTGGTCAAGTATTTTTTTGCGGTAATGCCATTACAGGGTTGATTTTTTTAATTGCGCTTTATGTCGGCGGCATAACCGCCGGACTTGCGGCCACCGTTGGTGTTGTAGCCAGTACCATTACAGCGTATGTACTGGGGTTTTCAGAAGATGACATTGATGCAGGGCTCTATGGTTTTAACGGAACACTGGTTGGCCCCTGTCTGTTTTTATTTCTTGAAAATACACCTGTGTTGTGGGCATACGTTGTTCTCGCTTCCATACTGTCGAGTGTGGTTCTGGCAGCCCTGATACGGATTCTGACGCCCTATAAGATACCCGCTTCGACATCCCCCTTTGTTTTGACGTGCTGGATGTTCATGATTGCCGTGTATTCATTTGACAGCCTTGCGCGCGGCCCCGTACTGCCCGCGCCCGGTATCCCCGAAGCCATTGCGGGCACCGATCTGCCGGCAGCAGCCTGGCTGTCCATGGCAAATGAAACGACTGAACTGTGGTATGTGGCGCTGACAAAAGGCGTTGCCGAGGTCATGTTTGCGGACAATGTCTTGGTCGGCATTTTATTTTTAACCGGTATCGCGATTACTTCATGGCGGGGTGCTGCTATGGCGCTTTGCGGTACATTTGTCGGTGTCACGACACCCGTGTTGCTCGGTGCAAATCAAAATTTAATAGAAATGGGGTTATACGCATTCAATCCTGTATTAACCATGATGGCCATTGGCTGGGTTTTTCTCAAACCTTCCGCAGGAACAGCCGTCCTGGCGTTGCTGGCAGGTATCCTGACCGTGATTTGCCAGGCCGGTCTGGCAAATTTCCTGGCGCCTGTCGGTTTACCTACGCTGACATTTCCATTTGTATTGACGATGTGGATGTTTTTATTTGCCGCAGGTATGTCTAAACACTGGTCATCGCAATGAATCATGGAGTAAAAATCATATGCAAAAGAACGATGAGATTACAAAAGCAGGGATGGAAAAATCCCGGCAAAGACGCTTATTGCTGAAAATGCTGGCAGCGTCTCCGCTGGGTCTGGCCTTGCCGACTTTAAGCGCGGCAAACACAATGTCCGGCATGGTTAAGATCCCGCCCATCCCGGAGAATGTATTAAGCCCGGAAGCCGCGCTTGAACGCCTCATGAAAGGGAACGAACGCTATGTCACCAATCAATCAACACCGCTGAATTTTAAAGATGAACGTCTGGATTTGGTCAGGGGGCAAAACCCTTTCGCCTGTATTCTCAGTTGTTCGGATTCCCGGGTCAGTCCGGAATTCTGTTTTGATGAACAACGCGGCGACTTGTTTGTGGCGCGCGTTGCGGGCAACTACATTACAACGGATTTTATCGCAACCCTGGAATACGCTGCCGTTGTTTTGCATGTTCCATTGATCATGGTTCTGGGACATGAGGGTTGCGGGGCGATCCAGGCAGCGATTGACGCCACTGATAACTATGAACAGTTTCCAGGGCATATTCAGGCAATTGCTACGGCATTGACCCCGGCGGTCAGGGCAGTGCACAGGGCGCCGGATTATGTGGCGAGCAACCGGTATTTTGAGGTTGTTGAGAAAAATGTCGTCCTTAATGTCGAAGAATTAAGGAAACAACCGCCCATTTTGAGCCGGTTGGTGGACAGCAAAAAACTCATGATTGTCGGCGGGATATATTATCTGAAAACCGGGAAAGTTGAATTGATTTCATAGTGGATGTCGCAAAAAATCAATTCTTTCATCTCATTTCATTAACGACTTACCAGACTGAAAATGCTGACCCGATATATTCTAACCAGGCGTTCCGTGCTCCATTTACTGGTTGCGCTGTTTTCACTGGGGCTTTTTATTACGCTTTTGTCCCTTTCCATACCGCGATTTTCATTCGATTTCCATTTTCATTTCAACAGCGACTGGAGTGACGGGTTCCAGCATCCATTAACGGGTTGGGATCATGTGCTCGTCATGGTGGCCGTTGGCGTCTGGGCGGCCCAGATACGCGGGCAGGCGCTGTGGGTACTGCCGGTTGTTTTTGTCAGCATTATGAGTCTTGGCGGCCTGGTCGGTGCGGCGAGTTTTATTATTCCAGGCGCGGAAGTGGTGATACTTTTGTCCTGTCTCGTGATCAGCGTATTGATTGTGCGTGAAATGCGGTTCAGCACGCCAATCAATATCATCATTATTTCACTGTTTGCTTTTTTTCATGGCTACGTACACGGACAGGAAATGTCCGCATCCACCAGTCTTGCTTCCTACACGACCGGTTTCATGCTGGCCACGTTACTGTTACATGGCGCGGGTATTCTGATTTCCAGGCTCACCGTGCTGTTGGTTACCTTCTTTGTCAGCACGAGCATGCATGCCCAGGAGAAATCCTTGCATGCTTATGCAGATACCACTAGACCCGATTCACAAATCAACCAATTGGCGCACGTTGTTCTGGATGAAGTGCGTGTTACCGGGCGTGCGGATAAACTGACCGGCATAGCCGACAGCGCTTCACAAGGTAAGGTGGGGCAGGACCAGATCCGATATCGGCCGATGATCCGGCCCGGCGAAGTGCTCGAAACGGTACCCGGTTTGATCGCCACCCAGCATAGCGGCGAAGGCAAAGCGAACCAGTTTTTTCTGCGCGGTTTCAACCTGGATCATGGCACCGATTTTCTGACCCGGATTGAGGGCGTGCCGGTCAATCAACTTTCGCATGCACACGGCCAGGGGTGGACGGATGTCAATTTTCTGATTCCTGAACTTGTCGAATCGATTGATTTCAGAAAGGGCAATTATTTTGCCGATACAGGCGATTTTTCCAGTGCCGGATCAGCCAATATCCGCTACTTCAACCGCTTGCCTGAAAATCTGTTCAGATTTACCGGCGGCAGTTTTGATTACTATCGCGGGCTGGTGGCCGGATCGCATCCGCTATTGAAAGGTGATGTTTTATATGCCGGAGAAGTCGTGCACAATGACGGCCCCTGGGATGTCGGTAATAATTATCTGAAATTCAACGGCCTGCTTCGCTACAGCCGTGAATATGGCAATCACAGCTGGCGTATTACGGCCATGGCGACACATTCCGACTGGCGGGCGACCGATCAAATTCCAAAACGCGCGCTTCAGCAAGGTCTCGTCGGCCGGTTCGGCGCACTGGATCCGACTGATGGCGGGAACAGTCGCCGCTACAGTCTGACCGCCGACTGGCGTATGCGCGGAGAAAACAGCATGACGTCTGTCATGGCGTACGGTATTTATTCCAAGCTGGACCTTTTTTCAAATTTTTCTTTTTTTCTGGATGATAATGAGACGACCAATCCTGCAGGATGCGCAGGATTACGCGGATTATCATCCGGAAACCGGGTTTCTCCGGGACTGTTCCGGACCTGTGGCGATCAATTCGGTCAGCCGGATGAGCGCTGGACAACCGGCTTTGCAGCCAGCCACACACTGTTTCACAAAATCGGCGCATTTGATGCTGAAACGACGATAGGCGTTCAGCTCCGCAACGATAATATTCAGAATGCCCTGACTAAAACCCATGCGCAGAAAACGATTGGCATTACCCGCCAGGATACGGTCTGGGTGACCAGCATCAGCCCCTATCTTGAAAACAGGATACATTGGCAGAAGTGGTTGCGCACAACCCTGGGCGTACGTTTTGACGGTTTCCGTTTTGACAACAGCCGCAGCAATATTCAGCAAAACAATGGCACGCGTTACGATGGTCTGGTCAGTCCGAAATTAAGTATCGTTTTGGGCCCCTGGGCGGATACCGAGCTTTATTTAAACGGCGGACTCGGTTTTCACAGCAACGACGCCCGCGGGATCAATACCCGCATCGATCCGGCCAGCGGGGATGCTGTCAATCGTGCCCATCCACTTGCGCGCACATACAGTGCTGAAACAGGCATCCGTTCAACCTGGGTTCCGGGATTGCAAAGTACGCTGACGGTCTGGTGGATGGATCTTGAATCCGAACTGGTTTTTGTAGGGGATGTGGGTACTACCGAAGCAAGCCGGCCCAGCCGGCGGTACGGACTTGAATTCACCAACTATTACCAGCCGGTGCACTGGCTGACATTAGACGCTGATTTCAGTTTTTCCCGCGCGCGTTTTCGCAATACAGTTATCGACGAAGGCGATTATGTTCCCAACGCCGTAGAAACAGTGATTGCAACAGGCGCGACATTTCATGATGTTTTTGGCGGTTTCTATGGCGGCCCCAGGTTGCGGTATCTCGGGCCGCGGGCATTGAATGAAGACAATTCCAGCCGGTCGAATGGCACCATTCTGCTGTCGGCAATGCTGGGGTATGAGATCAGCAAATCGTTACGTATCCAGGCTGAAGTGTTCAATATTCTGAACCGCAAGGATGATGCGATCACGTATTTTTATACTTCGCGCCTGCCGGGAGAATCTCTCACGGGTGTGGATGACTTTCATTTTCATCCCGTCGAACCGGTGAGCTTCCGGGTGGGGTTTATCCTCAATTATTAGGTTGCCAGCAGTTTTATATAGTATTGCGGTATAAGTGCTATTGCCGTATCTTAAAATTCCGTTGATACCCTCTCGGTTCATTCTTTAGCGTTTCCCAAATATTTTTTATGGGAAGTGCTGTTCCAGCTGTTCATCCTTGCGGTTTATGGGCGTAGCCGTTTCGTATCGCTTAACCTCGGATTTCCCGTTAGGGCAGGCCGAGGTTAAAGATAAACAGGGTGGGCAGTGCGGCGCATGTCATCATTTTGTAACATGAAAGCGTGACAATGTTCCCTGAACGATGACTGATTGAAGGCTGCGATTGTTTTTGCCAGCAGTCGCGGTCTTTTGTCATCACATCTGATCAAGGAATAGGAAATGATAAGAAACATTATCTTATGCGCAGGCATGTACTTTATGTTCACCGCGCACGTGTCGGCCCAGACAACGCGTGATTTTATCAGTATCGTGGGTTCCTCGACGGTATATCCTTTTGCGACGGTGGTGGCTGAAACTTTTGGCAGGACAACCCGCTTCAAAACGCCCAAAGTCGAATCGACCGGTACAGGCGGCGGGTTTAAACTTTTTTGCGGCGGAATTGGGGTGAAGTATCCCGATATTATTGATTCTTCCCGTGCAATCAAGCCGTCAGAGATTGATGCATGTGCAGCAAACGGTGTGCTTGAGATTATCGAAGTCAAAATCGGTTACGATGGCATCGCGATCGGCCGTTCCAAAAAAGCGCCCCGGCTGGCACTAAGCCGCAAAGATCTGTTCCTGGCGCTGGCCAAACATATACCGGATCCTCAAGGCGGTGAAAATTTGATTGCCAATCCGTACAGAACCTGGCGGGATGTCAATCCGGATTTGCCGGATGTTGCGATTGAAGTGCTGGGTCCTCCGCCAACATCCGGTACCCGCGATGCGTTTGTAGAGCTTGCTATGGAAGGCGGTTGCGATCAATTTGACTGGATCGCTACGATGAAAAAAAATGATGAGCAGCGGTATAAGTCTGTTTGCCACACCATCCGTGAAGACGGCGCGTATATCGAAGCGGGTGAAAATGACAACCTGATTGTACAAAAGCTTGAAACCAATCCCGGTGCGCTGGGCATATTCGGTTTTAGTTTCCTGGATCAAAACACGGATAAGGTGCAGGGCGCAGCCGTTGACGGTGTCGTGCCCGCGTTTGAGACGGTCGCGGATGGCAGTTATCCCATATCGCGGCCCTTGTTTCTTTACGTCAAGAAAGCGCATGTCGGAATGATTCCGGGCATCGCGGAATTTCTGCATGAATTCAGCAGTGAAAAGGCCTGGGGAGAAGAAGGCTATCTTTCAGACAAAGGGCTTATTCCAATGCCTGCAGAAGAGCGCATTCATTTTGCCGAGAATGTCAGGCAATTGCGCGCTAATCTGTTCGTTGACAACAACTAGTTTGCTGATTGTGCCGTATTATTGCCGCCGGACCTGATTCGACAAATTTCAATGCAGATATTCGCACTGTTGTTCATTCTTGCCGCAATGGCAGTCATCAGTTTTTATCTGGGTCGCCAGCGTGCGCTGGCGGTTTCAGATGGCAGCATTCCCGCACTGAATTCACTGCCGAGCTATTATGGTTATTATATGGCGCTCTGGTGCGGCCTCCCTGCGCTGTGCATGGTGATGTTCTGGTTACTCCTGGAATCGACAGTTGTAACAAAAATAGTTGTTTCAGGCCTGCCCGATGCGCTTGCCACACTGCCAAAGCAGCAGCTTGATCTTGTCTTGAACGAAATCGTCAATCTGGCACAGGAAAACATCGCAGCTGAACAGGCATCACCGGAAATAGCGGCGGCTGCACAAGGTTACAACCAGATAAAAACTATCAGCAGTCTGACATTATTTGTCCTGACAATCGCTTTGGGTATCGGTGGAGCGGCATTTGCCCGGGGCCGGATTCATGCGCATCAGCGCGCGCGTAACAAGGTTGAAGGCACTGTTCTGGCTTTCCTGATGGTGTGTTCAACCATTGCAATCTTTACGACACTGGGTATTGTGCTGTCTGTATTGTTTGAAGCCATGCGCTTTTTCCAGATGGTGCCTGTAACCGATTTTTTGCTGGGCCTGGAATGGAGCCCGCAGACCGCCATCCGACCGGATCAGGTAGGATCTTCAGGCGCATTCGGCGCTGTTCCGCTGTTCGCCGGGACAATGCTGGTGTCCGTGATTGCAATGACCGTTGCCGTGCCCGTCGGCTTGATGACGGCCATCTATTTATCCGAATATGCTTCCCCGGCCATGCGTGCCCGGAGCAAACCGCTGCTTGAGATTCTTGCGGGTATTCCAACGGTGGTTTATGGTTTTTTCGCGGCATTAACCGTGGCGCCGTTTGTTCGGGGCTGGGGCGAATCGCTGGGATTGAGCGTATCTTCGGAAAGTGCGCTGGCTGCGGGTGTTGTGATGGGCATCATGATTATTCCGTTTGTATCATCGCTTTCGGACGATGCCATTAATGCGGTTCCCCAGTCATTACGCGACGGCGCCTACGCGCTGGGTGCGACGCAGTCAGAAGCCATTAAAAAAGTCATTATTCCTGCGGCGCTGCCCGGCATTGTCGGTGGAATATTACTGGCTGTTTCCCGTGCGATTGGCGAGACCATGATCGTGGTGATGGCGGCGGGTCTGGCGGCCAATCTGACAGCCAATCCGCTGGAATCGGTGACAACGGTTACTGTGCAGATCGTAACATTACTGGTAGGCGATCAGGAATTCGATAGTCCGAAAACGCTTGCGGCATTTGCTTTGGGGCTGGTGCTGTTTGCCGTGACATTGGCGCTTAACGTGATTGCTTTGTACATTGTTAGAAAATACCGCGAACGCTATGAATAAACCATCAGGTGGTAAAAGAATTGCGGCTGACCGGGTCAACGCGGGTCTTGCCAGACGGCGTGTTTCTGAAAAACTGTTCCGCTCTATCGGGTTGCTGTCGCTGCTGATGGGACTGACATTTCTGTTCATATTGTTTTTCAGCATTGTTTCGAAAGGTTACACGGCATTTCAGCAGACCTTCATTCAGCTGGAAATACATTTCGATGAACAGTTTTCTGCTGCGGAAATAGGCAATGATCCGGAAGCATTGTTATCCGCAGATTATGCCAGTCTGGTCAGAAAAAGTTTGCGGACGCGGTTTCCCGATGTCAGCGGCCGGCAGCAGCAACGCCAGTTATACGATCTGGTCAGTTCCGGTGCAGCGTATCAGTTGCGGGATAGGGTTCTGGCCGATCCCGGCCTGGCAGGTCAACGGCTGAAGATCTGGGTACCGGCCAGCGATGATGCGGATATGTTAATCAAGGGACATATACAACGCGAAGTGCCGGAAACAGCGCGCCGTCTGAACGATGCGCAGATTGCCTGGCTGGATGCACTGGCAGCCGAAGGGCGGGTATCGCTTAAATTCAATACGGCATTTTTTACCAATGGCGATTCAAGAGAACCCGAGCTGGCCGGTATCTGGGGTGCTTTAACGGGGTCGATTCTGACTTTGTCGGTGACGCTTGTCTTATCCTTTCCCATCGGTGTTGCGACAGCGGTTTATCTGGAAGAATTCGCCGCCAGAAACAAATGGTCTGATTTGATTGAAGTCAATATCAACAATCTCGCGGCTGTGCCATCGATTGTTTTCGGATTGCTGGGTCTGTCGGTGTTCATCAATTTTATGAACTTTCCGCGTTCAGCGCCTTTAGTGGGCGGTCTTGTGCTGACGTTGATGACGTTGCCGACAATCATCATTGCCAGCCGTGCCGCCCTCAGATCCGTACCGCCTTCCATCCGTGAAGCCGCTCTCGGCGTGGGTGCTTCAAAAATGCAGACCGTTTTTTTTCATGTATTGCCGCTTGCTTTGCCGGGCATGCTCACAGGAACCATTATCGGCATGGCGCAGGCGCTGGGTGAAACCGCGCCGCTGCTGATGATTGGTATGGTTGCGTTTATCGTTGATACCCCAACGGGTATTTTTGAACCGGCAACCGTTCTGCCCGTACAGATTTTTTTGTGGGCTGATAGCCCGGAACGGGCGTTTATCGAGCGTACATCAGCTGCAATTATGGTGTTGCTGGGATTTCTGATTGCCATGAATGCGCTGGCGGTGATATTGCGCAAAAAACTCGAGCGCCGGTGGTGATCGTTTAAACCAGGAGAGAAAGACATGTCAGTTGTGTTTGAAAGCCGATTCAGCTTTACGAATGAGCGCCGCAAAGGAGAGCGCAGAAGAAGGCAATCCAGAGCATCCGCTTCCACGGCCACTGTGCCGCGGGAAGAGCGGCAGACGGTTGGTGCGGCGGCTATTGAAAACCCTCGCATCCGGTGTATGGATATCGATGTGTACTATGGCAGCAAACATGCCATAAAAAATGTGTCACTCGATATCGGTCCGCATGAAATTGTTGCGATGATCGGCCCGTCGGGTTGTGGAAAATCCACTTTTTTGCGCTGCCTGAACCGCATGAATGACACCATAGACAACTGCCGTGTCACGGGAGATATTTTTCTGGACGGTCAGAATATTAATGAACAGTCCATCGATGTTGTGCCGCTGCGCGCAAAGGTGGGCATGGTGTTTCAGAAACCCAATCCGTTTCCAAAATCGATTTACGAAAATGTTGCATTTGGTCCGCGGATTCATGGGCTTGCACAAGATAAGACGGATCTTGATGAAATTGTGGCCACCAGCCTGCAAAGCGCAGGGCTCTGGAATGAAGTTAAAGACCAGCTTGATCAACCGGGCACCAGCCTGTCCGGTGGACAGCAGCAGCGCTTGTGCATAGCGCGTGCAATTGCCGTCAATCCTGAAGTGATTCTCATGGATGAACCGTGTTCGGCGCTGGACCCCATCGCAACGGCGGTCATTGAGAATCTGATGGTTGAATTGTGCGCCGAGTATTCCATTGTCATTGTGACGCACTCCATGCAGCAGGCGGCGCGCGTGTCGCATCGCACGGCGTATTTTCATCTCGGCGATTTAATTGAAGTGGGTGCGACCGAGAATGTATTCATGCGCCCAATGCATCAACTGACGGAAGATTATATTACGGGACGTTTTGGTTAGCGTCTGGCAGATTACAGGGAAATGGGGAGAAAATTGTAATGGTTACCCGGCTTGAAGGTCACACCTTCCGGCGTTTTGATGGCGCGCTTGTTCATCTGCATGCTGAGATTCTGTTCATGGCAGGGCTTGTTCTGGAGCAGATTCAATTAGCGCTGGAGTCATTCCGGACGCAGGATCAGGAAATTCTGGAAGGTATCAGAAAAAAAGAATATCAAGTGGACAGGCTGGAAAAGAAAATCGATAACGCCATTACGCAGATCCTGACCAAAGAGGGGCCGGTTGCATCTGATCTGCGTGCTGTCATGGCCTTTTCAAAAGTCGTTACCGATCTTGAACGTCTGGGTGATGAAGCCGTCCGAATCGCACAGCTGTCAGCAAAGATCTGCGACAGAGCATCCGGTTTTTCAAATACACACATGCTGCGTGATATCGGTATTATGGGGGACCATGCCTGCTCACTGCTCAATGAAGCCATTGAAATTCTTGAAACGCTTGACCTGGAAAGAGCCAGGAAGCTGCTGCTTCACGGTGATCTTGGCAAAGAATTCTGTACAAGCTTTCGTATTCTGACCTCCTATGTACTGGAAGATACCCGGAATATGCGCTACATCGTCAATGTCGTCATGGTTCTGAAATCACTGGAACGTATCGGCGATCATGCGCGCAATCTTGCGGAATATGTGGTGTATATGGTCAGCGGCCATGATATACGCCATCGTGAGAACGATGAAAAATGAGTATTTTTATTTCCGGAATCCATGCCTGCAAATAAGCGGCAGTCCGGATATCGGGCGTTATCCTGACTGACGGCTCATTCTTTTTTGTCTAATTCAAAAAAACGGCTCGACCGTTTCCGGTGCGTAATCGGCGTGCCTGGCTAAGAACCTGTTCAAGATCTCGATCAAGGGGTGTAGTGCAAGGCAAAATTGAACGAAAAAGCGAAGCATACTTGAAGTATGTGAGCATTTTGAGTT
>CAZTCY010000023.1:0-27473 GCA_964612715.1 uncultured Nitrosomonas sp.
TTCTTCCTTTTATTTGCCGCAATACGTAAACGCAATGCATTCAAACGGATAAAGCCTGCTGCATCAGCCTGGTTATAAGCACCCGCGTCGTCCTCAAATGTCGCGACACTCTCATCAAACAACGAGTCTGTTTTTGAATCACGTCCGACCACCATTACATTGCCTTTATACAGCTTCAACCTCACCCAGCCGTTTACATTTTCCTGAGTAACATCAATCAAAGCCTGTATGGCTTTACGCTCGGGACTCCACCAATAGCCATTGTAGATTAATGTAGCGTAACGCGGCATGAGATCATCTTTCAAGTGACCGACTTCACGATCCAGCGTAATAGATTCTATTGCACGGTGCGCACGCAGCAAAATTGTGCCCCCGGGAGTTTCATAGCAGCCACGTGACTTCATACCGACATAGCGATTTTCCACTAAATCCAGCCTGCCGATGCCATGCTTTCCGCCCAGCTGATTAAGTGTCGCCAAAACGTCAGCCGGATTCAATCGATGCCCATTTAGCGCCACAGCATCACCACGCTCAAACTCAATTTCCAGAAACTCTGCTTCATCGGGTGCTTTTTCTGGTGATACCGTCCATCGCCACATCGATTCTTCCGGTTCCGTAGCCGGATTTTCAAGGCTTCTGCCTTCGTATGAGATATGTAAAAGATTGGCATCCATACTGTAAGGAGAACCATTTTTTTTCTTCATCTCCACCGGAATGCCATGCTTCTCCGCATACGCCAGCAGCTTTTCTCTTGAATTCAGATCCCACTCCCGCCACGGCGCAATCACATGTATATTTGGCTCCAATGCATAATAGCCCAGCTCAAACCGTACCTGATCATTTCCTTTACCTGTGGCGCCGTGAGACACAGCATCCGCTCCGGTTTCCTGCGCAATTTCGATCTGTCTTTTCGCAATCAAAGGGCGCGCAATACTGGTTCCCAACAAATATTCGCCTTCATAAAGCGTATTCGCTCTAAACATCGGAAAAACAAAATCCCTGACAAACGTCTCACGCAGATCATCAATGTAAATCTCATTAACGCCCAGCTGACGCGCTTTAGCACGCGCGGGCTCAACCTCTTCGCCTTGCCCGATATCTGCTGTGAATGTCACAACTTCACAGTGATAGGTATCCTGTAACCACTTTAGGATCACTGAAGTATCCAAACCGCCTGAAAAAGCCAGGACCACCTTATTTATTTCTTTCATTCTTATTTATCCACGATTGACAATAATCAGACCTTCCCGGTCTTTCCCAGCAACAAATATTCCAACAGCGCTTTCTGCGTATGAAGGCGGTTTTCAGCTTCATCCCATACTACTGACTGCGGACCGTCAATGACTTCAGCGGCCACTTCTTCACCTCGATGCGCAGGTAGACAATGCATAAACAGCGCATTCTCTTTTGCCAAAGCCATCATTTCAGTGTCAACACAGAACTCGGCGAAATCCATCTTCCTTTGTTCGGCTTCAGCCTCGAATCCCATGCTGGTCCAAACATCCGTTGTGACCAGATCGGCATTCTTCACCGCATCATGGGGATCGGTAAATTCCTCAAAATATCCCGTTGCCTTTAATCCGATTTGTGCAGGATCAATATCGTAGCCGGATGGCGTCGAAACATGTACTTTAAAATCGAAGATTTCAGCAGCCTGCAACCAGGTATTGCAGATATTATTGGCATCGCCTATCCAGGCAATGACTTTCCCCTTGATATCCCCTCGGTGCTCCATAAACGTAAAGATGTCCGCCATGATCTGGCAAGGATGATATTCATCAGTCAATCCATTAATTACCGGGACACTGGAATGATCCGCAAAACGCTGCAAAGTACCATGCGCATAGGTACGAATCATAACGATATCGGCCATGCGCGAAATAACGCGTGCTGCATCCTCGACAGGCTCTCCTCTGTCCAATTGAGTATCACGCGTGGAAAGATAAATGGACGAACCGCCCAATTGATTCATACCGGCCTCGAACGACAATCGCGTTCGGGTTGAATTTTTATCAAAAATCATTACCAATGTTCGGTCAACCAATGGCCAGTATTGCTGATAGTGTTTAAATGCCTGTTTTATAAATCGCGTACGCGTAAACAAGCATTCATACTCCTCCCGGCTAAAATCATTAAACTGAAGATAATGTTTCAACTGCATATAAAAAAAAACAAAAAAGCTAATCAGAAAAAATATTCAACAACCATTTAATCTAACTAGCCATTCAGAAACTCCCTGATTAATCGGCAGGTAATATCGACCACCTGTTTGCCTTCATCCGGCTGCATCACCAGTGCAGGCAATAAACGCACTACTTTCTCGGAGGTGACATTAATGAGCAGTTTCTGATCCAGCGCTCTTTTAACCAGATCAAAACAGGGCACTGACAATTCAATACCAATTAATAACCCTTGCCCTCTGATTTCCACCACACCGCCAACACCGGAAAGTTGCGCACGCAATTGTTCGCGCATAAAAACGCCCAGTTCATGCGCATGGTTGATCAAGTCTTCCTCCTCAAGCACCGCAAGCGTTTCAAGTGCAGCGGCACAAACCAGCGGATTACCACCAAAAGTGGAAGCGTGATTACCCGGCTTGAGAACTTCAGCCGCTACACCTTTCGCCAGACACGCACCAATAGGGACCCCCGAACCCAGTCCCTTGGCCAGCGTCATTACGTCAGGTGTAATGTTACTATGTTGAAATGCAAACCATTTGCCACTGCGTCCGATTCCCGATTGCACCTCATCAAGCATCAGCAGCCAACCATACTGGTCACATAAATCACGCAATTCCTGCAAATAACGTGCCTGAGGAACATTGACACCACCCTCGCCCTGAAAAGGCTCTACCAAAACGGCAACGACATTCTTGTTATTTTCCGCCACCTGCTTGACCGCTTCCAGATTGTTATAGGGCACTCGGACAAAGCCTGTCAGCAACGGTTCAAATCCAGCCTGAACCTTCCGATTACCCGTGGCGGTCAGTGTGGCCATCGTACGGCCGTGAAATGACTGCTCCATAACAATAATTGTTGGCAGAGCGACGCCATTATTATGGCCGTGCAATCTTGCCAGCTTTATAGCCGCTTCATTGGCCTCGGCACCGGAATTACAGAAAAAAACCTTATCCATCCCGGATAATGCAGTCAGACGCGTGGCCAGCTGTTCCTGTCGTTCTATAACGTAGATATTTGAAGTATGGATAAGCATTCTAGCCTGACGGCATATCGCTTCCACCAAACGTGGGTGACTATGCCCCAGACCGCAAACCGCCACTCCCGACAGTGCATCCAAATAGCGTTCACCCTGACTATCCCACAGCCAAACGCCCTCTCCTTTCACAAAGGTAACGGGCAACCGTGAATAAGTATTCATTACATTTGACACGTCTATGCTTAGCTCGCTTAATTGTCCATTAACACAACCGCTTGATTGTATGATAAGAATGTGACGGTTGCACCATTATTATTGCAGTACCCGCATCACCCCGTCTCAAGGGTGTAATGATTTTTAAAAAAGCTATTATCTTCACTCATATAATCAGCTTTTTCAAGTCTTTTTTCCAGATAAGTTTTTTCCGGACACTTGATGTTATCCTGCTTGAGAACAATCCTGCACGGTAAGCTGAGATACATACATGCTCCCCCATCGTGGTAGAATAAAAAATTTGTATCAAACGATAAGGGAAACCCTATCCGCGTTGATCGTGTAAACAAGCTGCCTTTACCTATTACAAAAACAAAACATGAATCAATTTGCAAAGGAAACACTGCCGGTAAGCCTTGAAGAAGAAATGCGCCGATCCTATCTGGATTATGCTATGAGTGTCATTGTAGGGCGCGCATTGCCGGATGTTCGGGATGGTCTCAAGCCTGTTCATCGCCGGATTCTGTTCGCCATGCACGAACTCTCCAACGACTGGAACCGTCCTTACAAAAAATCCGCACGTATCGTGGGTGATGTGATCGGTAAATATCACCCGCACGGCGACACCGCCGTTTATGACACGATTGTACGCATGGCACAGCACTTTTCCCTGCGTTATATGCTGATTGACGGACAAGGCAACTTCGGTTCAATTGACGGTGATAACGCTGCAGCCATGCGCTACACCGAAATTCGCATGTCACGCATTGCGCACGAACTGCTTGTCGACCTGGACAAGGAAACTGTGGATTTCGGCCCCAACTATGACGAATCCGAAAAGGAACCGTTAATCCTGCCGGCAAAAATCCCCAATCTGCTGATCAATGGATCTTCGGGGATCGCCGTAGGCATGGCAACCAACATTCCACCGCACAACTTCAACGAAGTCATCGAGGCGAGCCTGAAACTGTTGCGGAATCCGGATACCGGCATCGATGATCTGATTGCATGCATTCCGGCGCCTGACTTCCCCACCGCCGGGATTATTTATGGCATATCCGGCGTACACGACGGTTACCGCACCGGACGCGGCCGCGTCATTATGCGTGCACGCACGCACTTCGAAGACATCGATAAAGGCAACCGGCAAGCCATCATTGTCGACGAACTCCCCTATCAGGTCAATAAAGCCAACTTACTCATCCGTATCGGCGAGCTTGTACGCGACAAAAGAATCGAAGGTATTTCGGATTTACGCGATGAATCCGACAAATCTGGTATGCGTGTCGTCATTGAGCTCAAACGCGGAGAACTCCCGGATGTTATTCTTAATAATCTGTATAAAGAAACGCAGATGCAGGATACTTTCGGCATGAACATGGTCGCCCTTCTCGACGGTCAGCCGCGGCTTTTGAATCTGAGGCAAATCCTGGATGCATTCTTGCGTCACCGGCGTGAAATCGTCACCCGCAGGATTGTTTTCGAACTCAAGAAAGCGCGGGAACGCGGCCATATTTTGGAAGGTCTTGCGGTTTCATTGTCCAATGTCGACGAAATCATCGCCTTGATCAAGGCTTCGCCAACGCCGGCTGCCGCCAAGGAAGCATTAATGGCCAGAGAATGGCGTTCAAACCTGATTGAAGAAATGCTTGCACGCGCCGTAGCTGATGCGATGGCTTTACGCCCCGAAGGGCTCTCGCCCGAATTTGGCCTGCATGCACAGGGTTACCGGCTTTCCGACGCACAGGCACAGGCCATACTCGAATTACGCCTGCAACGGCTCACCGGACTGGAACAGGATAAAATCGTCGAAGAATACAAGGATGTGATGGATCGTATCATTGACTTCCTCAACATACTGGCGACACCCGACCGGATCACGGACATCATTTCTGAAGAGCTGGAAACCATGCGGCAACAATTCGGCGACAAACGCCGCAGTGAAATTGTCATCGATACGCAGGATCTCAGCATGGAAGATCTGATTACGCCGGCCGATGTGGTCGTCACACTCTCCCACAAGGGATATATCAAGTCGCAGCTACTCGACGAATACCGTGCCCAAAAACGTGGAGGACGCGGCAAACTGGCTGCCGGCACCGGGGGGGACGATGATTTTATCGATAATCTGTTTATCGCCAACACGCATGATTATATTCTGTGCTTCTCCAGCCTGGGACGCGTGTACTGGATTAAAGTCTATACGGTACCTCAAGGTGGGCGAACTTCGCGCGGCAGACCGATCATTAATCTTCTGGGTAAACTGGAGACAGGCGAAAAAATCAATGCCGTTCTGCCCGTCAAGACATTCGATGACAATCATTATGTCTTTATGGCGACAGCATCGGGCACGGTCAAAAAAACGCCTCTGTCCGAATTCTCACGACCGCGTAACGGTGGCATTATTGCCGTTGGTCTCAACGAAGACGATTATCTGATTGGCGTGGCGCTGACTAATGGTGAATACGACGTCATGCTATTCTCCGACAACGGAAAAGCCATGCGCTTCAGCGAAAACGACGTCCGTCCGATGGGACGTGGCGCACGCGGCGTACGCGGTATGAAGCTGGCGAAAGACCATAAAGTCATCTCACTACTGGTTGCCGAAAATGAAGAACAAGCCGTACTGACCGTTACCGAAAACGGCTTTGGCAAGCGCACTCCGATCGGCGAATACACCCGCCATAACCGTGGAACACAGGGTATGATTGCAATCAGAACCAGTGAACGCAACGGCAAAGTCGTTACCGCAAAATTGGTCCGTCCGGACGACGAAATCATGATGATCACCTCAGGCGGCATATTGATACGCACCCGTGTCAATGAAGTACGCGAAATGGGTCGCGCCACACAAGGTGTTACATTGATCAATCTCGATGCAGGCGAAAAGCTGACGGGATTGGAACGCATCGTTGAAAGCGAAAAAGAAGAAAAAGAAGAAGAATAAACAAAAAATGCAGTGTAATTTTCTTCAACCCATCCGGATCACGCTCCGGCACAGTTCATGAATCCCATCTACAATTTCAGCGCAGGCCCCGCAGTGTTGCCACGGGAGGTCCTGCAGCAAGCGCAAAATGAAATGCTCGACTGGCAGGGCTGCGGCATGTCTGTCATGGAAATGAGCCATCGCGGCAGGGAATTCATGTCCATCATTGAAACGCTGGAAAACGATTTACGCGAACTGGCATCCATACCCCGGAATTACAAAATCTTGTTTTTACAGGGCGGTGCATCCAGTCAGTTTGCCATGGTACCGATGAATCTGCTGCGCGGGAAAAAAAACGCGGACTATATACTCACCGGCCAGTGGTCCGGCAAAGCCGCTCAAGAAGCACAACGCTACTGCACGGTCAACATCGCCGCATCGTCAGAAAGCACCCGTTTTACGTATGCACCGGAACAGGACACATGGCAGATGAACCGGAATGCCGCGTATATCCATTACACCACCAACGAAACGATCGGCGGCGTTGAATTCAACTGGATGCCCGATTTACCGGAAAACAGCGACATTCCTTTAGTTGCCGATATGTCATCCAATATTTTGTCGCGCCCGCTGGATGTCTCGCGCTATGGCCTGATTTACGCCGGCGCGCAAAAGAATCTCGGGCCGGCCGGACTGGTACTGGTCATTATCCGTGATGATCTTGCAGGCGACGCATTACCCGGAACACCCACTCTGTTTAATTATCAGGTGCATATCGACAACGCTTCCATGTATAACACGCCGCCGACCTATGCCATATATATGACCGGACTGGTCATGCAATGGCTCAAACAACAAGGCGGGCTGGCCGCGATTGAACAGACGAACATCCGTAAGGCCGCGCTACTGTACGATCTGATTGACAGCTGCGATTTTTACCACTGTCCGGTTGCCCCGGCGGATCGTTCGCGCATGAATGTCCCGTTTACACTCAAAGACGCTGCGCTGGATGCCACATTTCTCAGCCAGGCCGAAGCTAACGGGCTGATTCAGCTCAAAGGGCACCGCTCCGTCGGTGGCATGCGCGCTTCACTGTATAACGCCATGCCCATTGAAGGTGTTGTACGGCTGGTTGAATTCATGCAGGAGTTTGCCGACAAACATGGTTGATCATCAAAAAAACACCTTCAGAATCCTGACCCTGAATCAGATTTCACCTCTGGGTCTGGAACGTTTTCCAAAGGATCGCTACCATGTCGGACCGGACATCGCCAAGCCGGACGCAATTCTGGTACGTTCACACAGCATGCTGGATATGGCCATTCCCGACAGTATTCTGGCCATCGGGCGCGCAGGCGCAGGCACCAATAACATTCCCGTGCAGGCCATGAATCAGCGCGGCGTGCCTGTCTTCAATACCCCCGGGGCGAATGCCAATGCCGTCAAAGAACTGGTGATCGCCGGCCTCCTCATTGCCGCGCGTAATCTGCTGCCCGCATTGCGTTTTGTCGAAACCTTGCAAGGTAATGACGCAGCGCTGCACGAACAGGCCGAAAGCGAAAAAAAACGCTTCTCGGGCGTCGAACTGCCAGGACGCACACTCGGCGTGATTGGCCTGGGACAAATCGGCCGGCTGGTTGCCGACGCAGCCCTTAAAATGGGTATGAAAGTTGTCGGTTACGACCCCAACATCACTGTCGAATCCGCCTGGAGCCTATCAGCCGAAGTCAAGAAAGCCAATACACTTGAAGCATTACTGCGTCACAGTGATTTTATTACGGTTCACATTCCGTTACTGGATGCGACCCGGCATCTGATCAATGAAAAAAGCATCAGCCTGATGAAACAGGGCGTTATCCTGCTGAATTTCTCACGCGACAGTATCGCCAGCGAGGACGCTATACTCGACGGCATTGCATCCCGGAAAATAAAATACTATGTCTGCGACTTTCCCAGCCGGAAGTTGCAACGTCACGAGTCCGTGATTACATTGCCGCATCTGGGCGCATCGACACAGGAAGCCGAAGAAAACTGCGCAATTATGGTGATCAACCAGCTCATCGATTTTTTACAAAACGGGAATGTCAAAAACACGGTCAATTTTCCCAATATCAGTATGGAACGCGAATCCCCCTACCGGATAGCGATAGCCAACGCCAACGTGCCCAACATTGTCGGACAGGTTTCCACCTGCATGGCCGAAGCCGGTCTCAATATCCACAACATGGTCAACAAATCCCGTGGTGAAATGGCTTATACACTGGTCGATGTGGACAGCCCGGTGCAGCAGAAAATCATAGAAACAATCGCTTTGATCTCGGGTGTGCTATCCGTGCGCTATGTGCCTTTCCCGATTCAATAAACATCTAATGTCATGAATGATGAGCAATTAAAACAATTACGCGACAAGATTGACGGCATCGACAGTGAAATACTCAGACTGGTCAACAGGCGCGCGGAATGCGCCCAGCAAATCGGGCTTATCAAAAAAAGCGGCATTATCTACCGGCCCGAACGTGAAGCCCAGATATTGACCCGGGTGCAGCAGGAGAATCGGGGACCGCTGGATAATACACGCATCGTACAGCTCTTTACTGAAATCATGTCGATATGTCGGGCGCTGGAAAAACCGATGACAATCGCATGCCTGGGCCCCCAGGGTACATTCTCCGAAGAAGCCGCAATCAAGCGTTTCGGCAGTGCAATAACAACGTTGCCTTGCGATTCCATCGACGAAGTATTTCGCAGTGTTGAATCCGGTAACGCGGGTTATGGTGTCGTACCCGTAGAAAACTCAACCGAAGGCGCGGTTGGCCGCACACTGGATCTGCTGTTACAGGCATCGCTGACCGTCTGCGGCGAAATTCAATTGCCGGTGCATCAGTCATTGATGGCACAGCAAACCGATTTGACGCAGATCGATAAAATTTACTCACATCCGCAATCATTTGCGCAGTGCCTCCACTGGCTGCAGGCCAATCTGGCGACCCTGTCCAGCAGGCATTACATCAATGCAGGCAGCAATGCCGATGCCGCCCGTCTTGCCGCGCAGGACAAAAACGCCGCGGCAATCGCCGGAAAACGTGCGGCCGAGCTTTATGGACTGACGATCTGCGCCGAAAATATCGAGGATGACTCGAAAAACACAACCCGCTTCCTGGTACTCGGCACGCAACACGTCGAGCCATCCGGCAGAGACAAGACATCACTGATTATATCCTCCGGCAACTATGCGGGTGCCATTCATCAATTACTGACCCCGTTTGCAGAACATGGTGTCAGCATGACCCGGCTTGAATCGCGTCCCTCGCGCATCGATCTCTGGCAATATGTTTTTTTTGTCGATATCGAAGGCCACCGGAACGACAACAATGTCGCCGCCGCGCTCAAGGAACTGAACGAAAAGGCAAGCTTCCTGAAAATACTCGGATCCTATCCCGCCACATAGACCTGATTCACAACATAACATCCCAGGTCACCTGTTACATTGAAGCGAAAATACGCAATGAAAATTGATCCAACCCTTTTCAACCCTTGATAAGATAAAACGATTATGAATCTTTGTGATTTTGCGCCGGAATATATCCGCGCCATACAACCTTACCAACCCGGCAAGCCGATATCGGAACTCGCCAGAGAAATGGGACTGGACGAAGGCAGTATCATTAAACTGGCTTCAAACGAAAATCCGCTCGGCGCCAGTCCGCTGGCGCTGGAAGCCATGATTCAGGCGTTACACGACATCGCCCGCTATCCCGATGGCGGCGGATTCGAATTAAAACAGGCATTATCGAAGCTGTACGGTATCGGCAGCGAACAGATCGTACTCGGTAACGGCTCCAACGATGTACTGGATCTGGCCGCCCGCGTTTTCCTGAAACCGGGTGCGAGCGCCATTTACTCACAACACGCTTTCGCCGTTTATCCATTGGTTACGCAGACCATCGGCGCCAAAGGCATTGCGGTGCCTGCACGAGACTACGGACATGATCTTCCGGCGATGCTCGACGCCATCACACCGGAAACGCGCATGGTCTTCGTCGCCAACCCCAACAATCCGACCGGCACGCTATCCAGCCCCAACGATCTGCTGCGCTTCATCGAACGTGTATCACGCGACGTTCTCGTCGTACTGGACGAGGCTTATCACGAATACCTGCCCGCGGCGAACAAACCGGACAGTATCAACTGGCTGAAGCAGTTCCCCAATCTGGTCATCACACGGACCTTTTCCAAAATTTATGGGCTGGCTGGCGTACGCGTCGGCTTTGGACTCGCACACCCCGAGATCGCCAATCTCATGAACCGTGTGCGCCAACCATTCAACGTCAGCAGCATCGGACTGATTGGCGCACTCGCGGCGCTGGAAGACAGCGAATTCGTTCAACGCGCCTATGCACTGAATCGTGCGGGCATGCTGCAAATGACCGATGGTTTCCGCAAACTGGGCGTAGAATACATCCCTTCTTACGGCAATTTCATCAGCTTTGGAATCAAAGGCGATGCGACCAGCACACAGAAAGTTTACCAAAATCTGTTACGGCAGGGCGTCATTGTCCGTCCGCTGGGTATCTATGAAATGCCGCAGCATTTGCGTGTCACCATAGGGCTGGAACATGAAAATCAACGATTCTTAAAATCACTCGAGTACGCACTGGGAGAAATGGCGTGATTATCATTATGAATAAAGACGTTACCGAGGTACAAATCGGTAACGTTGTAAAGAGAATCCAGGATCTCGGCCATGAAATCAATATTTCACGCTGCACCAGGCGCACCGTAATCGGTGCCATCGGCGATGCCCATAATTAAGCGGCATTGCACAAGTATTGTCCACAGCCTTTAATTTTAACCCCATGCACCATCCTCCCGTAATGCTTGACAGACTGGTAATCATCGGTGTCGGACTCATCGGCGGCTCGTTTGCACTGGCGCTGCGCAAGACCGGCGTGATGCGTCATATTATCGGCGTCGGGCGCAGCCGCGAAAATATGCAACACGCGATGGAACATGGCGTCATTGATGAAATCGCGCCCGACATGGCATCCGCCCTGCACCGGGCTGATTTTGTACTGCTCGCCATGCCGGTCGGTCAGACTGAAAACATCATGATGCAAATTGCGCCGCACCTGCAACCCGGCACTATCGTCTCCGACGCGGGCAGCACCAAACAGAATGTCGTCACAGCCGCACGCTGTCATCTTGGCGAAAACCTGAAAAACTTCGTGCCCGGCCACCCGATTGCAGGCGCAGAACAAAGCGGCGTCCTCGCTGCACAGAACGACCTGTATGCCGGAAAGCATGTCATTCTCACCCCGCTCGCAGAAACCCGGGCTGATGCCGTTGAAACAACCGCCGCGCTATGGCGGGCCTGCGGCGCAAAAGTCTCACAAATGCCGGTTGACGAACACGACCAGATCCTCGCTGCCACCAGCCACCTGCCGCATATTCTGGCATTCGCGCTCATGAATCATCTGTGCAAAAGCACGGATAACCCTGAAAACCTGCTGCGCTTCGCGGGCAGCGGTTTCCGCGACTTCACCCGCATCGCCAGCAGCTCGCCGGAAATGTGGCGCGATATCTGCCTCGCCAATCGCAGCGCGCTGATCGGACAAATAACTGCGTATCATCATGAGCTGGATATTTTAAAGAACCTCCTGGAAAATGGGGATGGAGAAGCATTGCAAAAAGCATTCTCGCAGGCCCGGGGCATGCGGGAGAACTGGCTGAACCGCCGGGATTAACCGTAAACACCTCGGCAAAATATGCTCCGCTCATCAGCCATCGTTGATTGATGCACGACAATGCACATCATTTCATTAGCCATCTTTGATACAAATCGTTAGAATCTCACAACCACAATATACGATCATGACGTTCTGAAACAGGAATTGATCGAAAACGTGTTGAATCGAGCACATCTATCTAAAACCACACAATGATATGACACACGATCAATCCACGCATTAGAACAACAGCCGGAGATCCCAGGGCCTGAATCAGGTTAGCTCATCATCCCAATCAACCCATTGCATTGTATTGACTGCTGCTCATCGACAAACAAATCCTTATCATCATGCAAACATGAAATTACACAAATGGCTATTATGCGCCCTGGCAGGTAGCGTGTTATTTTTCGATACCTATTCAATTACGCTTTATGCCGGCAATCTGAAAACTTTTATTGACGAAACCAGAATAAAATTGGGCGGTTGGATCAATGGTGGCGCAACCTTCAATCCCAGCCAGACTGACGGATATAACGGTCCCGTTATTTTTGCCGACCAGGCGAATCAGTTCCAGCTCAATCAA
This sequence comes from uncultured Nitrosomonas sp., assembly GCA_964612715.1. Classification (GTDB taxonomy): domain Bacteria; phylum Pseudomonadota; class Gammaproteobacteria; order Burkholderiales; family Nitrosomonadaceae; genus Nitrosomonas. The sequence continues at coordinate 12,608 of CAZTCY010000023.1, forward strand.
TTCAATTTATTTATACAGCGCCCTGTAGTTTCCACAGGCCATACTTGGGATTTTGGCGGACGCGTTGATTTCATGTTTGGAACAGACGCTATTTTTACTCAGGCTTTCGGTGTTCCCGCGTTTGATGTGAATTCCGGAGAACCCCGCAGCAGAAGCAACTGGGATCTGGATTTGTGTTGCGCTTCCACGCGTACCTACGGTATCGCACTGCCGCAGACCTACCTGGAAGTTTATGCGCCCATAGGAAACGGACTCAATGTCAAGATCGGCCATTTTTATACACCGACAGGCTTCGAGACGGTGCCGGCACCCGATAATTTTTTCTATACACGCACTTATACCCTGAATGCCGGTGAACCGTTCACGCATACCGGCTTGCTGGTAAATTACACCGTAAACAAGAACTGGCTCCTTTTAGGTGGCCCGCTCACCGGCAGTGCCACGGGCGGCTGGGACGCCGGGTGGGATAAGGAACTGGAAAACTGGAGCGGCATTGCGGGATTTACCTGGAACAGCGACAGTCAGGCAACCTCAGTTCATGTTTCCGGCACTTATGGTGAAACCTCCACACGCAGCAGCGAACCTTTCTGGTTTTATAACATTGTATTTAAACAGAAAATAAATTCAAGAGCGCTTCTCGTTCTGCACCATGTATATGGTATGGCTGGCGGGGTTTTATTGAACAACCTGCAATACGCCAATACGATAAAAGATGCCGAATGGATGAGTTTTGTCGCACACTTGTACTATGATCTGACGGATAATTTGTCGGCAGGCATCCGGGGGGAATGGTTCCGTGATGCGCATGGTTTTCGTAATCCGTCACCCTTTCGTATCGCCGCGGCTACCCACATCGTTAACGGCCAGGCCGTCAGTTATGCCGGCGATATTAACAGTATCACCATTACACCCGCCGATTATTATGCATTGACTGTGGGTTTAAACTGGAAAGCCGCCAAAACGCTGAAATTGAAATGGGACTTAATCAAGAAACTCAATGTTCGCCCGAATATTCGCTACGACAGGGTTGACGCTTACCAGGCCGCTGCTTACAGGCCATTTGCCGACAATAAGGATCAAATTTTGTTTTCACTGGATTTCATGTTACCGTTCTGATGGCTCCGGTTTAAAACTGAAGCAAACCAATGGGCGCATATGAACAACCTCCGAATACAAACCTGGTGATGTTCTTTTTCTTATCCAATCCTGATCAGAGTTCTGTACCTGGATACTCCGGCTCTGCTGCCGAGAAATCACGCTCCAGATCAACACCTGTTTTATTGATCCGATTTTTCTGCTCGTTCGCCATTCTCCTGTGAAGATCAGCATGACGCAGGCTTTCTTCCAGAATTTTCTCGTATTTGTGAATATTGGCGTAAGAATGTGAGCAAAGATCCTGACCTTGCCAGCCAAAATAATAAGGATGCACTTCGCATTCTTCGAGCAGTTTTTTATTCTCCTGCAGCTTTACTTTTGCTTCCCTGGCTAAATCCCCATAGTGCCTGACCAAAGCATCATGGTCGTGACGTGCAATCCCTGTCTCGCTCATAACAGGCGAATGCATTTGTGCGCAGGAAGTTAACAAAGTAAGCACCAACACAAACAACAGCGCTGAGCATTGTAATGCTTTCATGATGAATATCCTCCCAACATTAACCCGCATCACTATCGTAATTTAATCAGTCCGGTGCGTATATTGGGGAAACGCTTGTTTTTTTCTAAAGGAAACCATTAGAAGACAGCATTCGCGATTTCTTCTTTTTAAAACCAGAAACCGGTTCAGCAATCGCGCATCGTGCTATTCTTTATCCGTGTGCCATCCGGCATCGCACCGTACAACCGACGCCATAACAATGCACCTATCGCTAATGACTTCCGAAGCCGCCGAACGCAATAAACACCCGATTCTGGAGAAACTGCGCCCGCTGTTGCACAATTACACGGCAGTGCTCGAAATCGGCAGCGGCACCGGCCAGCACGCGGTCTTCTTCGCGCCCGCCCTGCCCCATTTGGTCTGGCGACCCAGCGAACTGCCCGATAAACTGGATTTGCTCAAAAGTATGTGCAGAAGTCATCCGTCAGAAAATCTGGTCACGCCCGTGCCGCTCGATATCGACGATGATCATTGGCCTGCCGTTCAGGTTGACGCCGTCTTTACCGCCAACACGCTGCATATCATCCACTGGCCGCAGGTGTGCCGGTTATTCAGTCGTGTCGGCACACTATTACCGCAGCATGGCCTCTTCTGCACCTACGGGCCTTTCAACGTCGACGGCCGCCATACCAGCATCAGCAACGCACAGTTTGATGAATGGTTGAAAAACCGCGACCCCGGCAGCGGCATACGCGACAGGGCCGAGCTAAAACCACTGGCTGAAAAATGCGGCTTATCGTTACAGGACGATTTTGTAATGCCCGCGAACAACCGGTTGCTGATCTGGCGCAAGGATTAAACAGCCCGGTTTTATATCCAGACCGTCATCCCTCAAATGCATTGGTAATCGGATACCGCCAGGTGGTGCCAAAATCACATTGCGTGACACGGATGCCGGGCGGCGACTGACGGCGTTTGTATTCGTTGATTTTGATGAGGTGAATGACACGGTGGACATCGGCTTCATTGAAGCCTTTTTCGATAATCTCCGCCGCGGACAGGTTGTATTCGACATAGGCTTCCATGACGGCATCGAGCACTTCGTAGGGCGGAAGACTGTCCTGGTCGGTCTGGTTATAACGCAGTTCGGCCGAGGGTGCGCGTTCGATGATACGCTGCGGAATGACTTCGGTTATCTGGTTGCGGTATTTACACAACTGATACACCATTGTTTTACTGATGTCCTTAAGCACTGCAAAACCACCGGCCATGTCGCCGTACAGCGTGCAGTAACCGACGGCTGTTTCCGACTTGTTACCCGTGGTCAGGACGATCGCACCGGTATGATTCGACAGCGCCATCAGCAGGGTGCCGCGGATGCGGGCCTGCAGATTTTCCGGCACGGTGCTGGTATAAGCACTATCGGGCGAAATGTGAAAGTCATGCTCCAGCGTCAGCAGAAAATGATCCAGCAACGGCTTGATCAGACTCTGATCATACCGGACGCCGAGCGTTCGAGCCATTGTTCCGGCATCTTCGAGGCTGATGCTGGAGGTGTATTGCGTCGGCATCATCACTGTCTGTACCCTGCCGGCACCCAGCGCATCAACTGCAATCGCCAGCGTCAGCGCCGAGTCGATACCGCCTGACAGGCCGATGACCACGCCCGGAAAATGATTCTTCTCAATATAATCCCGGACACCCATGCACAGTGCCTGATAAATACTCGCGACTGTCGACAGGGGCGGTTCGATGTGCCCGTTAACCGGTTCTTTGTGTTCGATTTCAATCCAATCGAGCGTTTCCTTGAATTCGGGAAACTGATGCGTCAGTACGCCCTGCCTGTTCATGACAAAAGATGCGCCGTCGAAAACCAGTTCATCCTGGCCGCCGACCAGATTAGCATGAATCACGTTAACGCCGGTATCCTGGATAAAGTGTTGGGTCAACTGATAGCGGGATACCTGCTTATCGATGTGATAGGCGGAAGCGCTCAGCACGATCAGGTGATCGATATCCGCCGCTATCAGCGTATTATCCGGCACACTATGCGCCTGCCAGAAATCAGCGCAGATCATGAGTCCGAATTTCTCGCCCGCCAGTTCAAAGCGGCAGGATTCCGTGCCTTTATCAAAGTAATAATACTCGTTAAAAAACGGCGCACGATTGAGGATATGCTTGTGGTGTGTTGCGATGATCGCGCCATTCTGAATCACGGATGCTGAATTATAGAGCCTGCCTTCCTGAAAATCCGGATGCCCCACAACCAGCGTGATGCCGGACACATGCCGCACCAAATCGTCCAACGCCTTGGCGCAGGCCAGGTGAAAAGTTTCACGTAACAGCAGATCAACCGGCGGATAACCGGACAAGGCCAACTCGGGCGTTACAATCAGATCTGCACCGGCATGTTTCGCCTTTTTCGCCGATTCAATGATTTTTGCCGCATTACCGACGATATCGCCAACCGTAAAATTGATTTGTGCAATCGCAATTTTCATGAATACTGGAATAAGGATTAAAAAGGCAGCACAGCATCCGGCCTTATCCGTTGAATATTGTCACGAAAATCCTGTTGAATGCGTGCCAGTGCCGCTTCATTATCAGCTTCAAAACGCAATACGACCACCGGCGTGGTATTGGATGCGCGCGCAAGGCCGAATCCATCGGCATATTCAACCCGCAGTCCGTCAATCATGATGACCTGCTGCGCCTGGCTGAAATCCGCGTTTTGTTGCAGCGCCGCAATCAGTACATGGTTCTCGCCTTCCGCAACTTTGATTTGCAGCTCAGGCGTATTGATCGAGTCAGGCAGATTGTCCAGTACCGTATCAATGTTTTCGGCATGGCTCAGCAGTTCGAGAAGCCGCGCCCCCGCGTACAAGGCATCGTCAAAGCCATACCAGCGTTCCCTGATAAAGAAGTGACCGCTCATTTCACCCGCGAGCAAGGCATCGGTTTCTTTCAACTTGGCCTTGATCAAGGAATGACCGGTTTTCCACATCACCGGCACGCCGTTATGCTGTTCGATCCAGGGTGCCAGATTGCGCGTACATTTCACGTCAAAAATAATCCTGCCCCCCGGATTGCGCGACAATACATCGGCTGCAAACAGCATCAAAATCCGGTCAGGATAAACAATAGCGCCTTTTTTAGTGACAATGCCGAGCCTGTCGCCGTCTCCATCGAAAGCCAGTCCGATTTCCGCATCCGTAGTGGCAAGTGTTTGAATCACGTCACGCAGGTTATCCGGAACGGACGGATCAGGATGATGATTCGGAAATGTGCCATCCACCGTGCTGAATAATTCGATGACTTCGCAGCCGAGTTTTCGATAAAGCATTGGTACAAAGGCTCCGGTGACACCATTGCCGCAATCCACCACAATCTTCATCGGACGATCGAGCCGGATATCGTCAACAATGCGTTCAATATAGCGGTTTGAATAATCCAATTCGGCGTATTGACCCTCGCCATGCGCCAGATCGTTATTTTCGATGCGCCGGCGTAATGCCTGTATCGACTCTGCCGCCAGCGTTTCGCCGCCCAGTACGATTTTAAAGCCGTTGTATTCGGGTGGGTTATGACTGCCGGTCACCATCACGCCGGAATAATCACACCGTTCATGTGCGGCATAATAGAGCATGGGCGTGGCCACCATGCCGACATCCAGAACATCGATGCCGCTTTTCATAATGCCCCGTGCGAGCGCCTCGGAAAGCGACAATCCGGATAACCGCCCGTCCCGCCCCACCGCAATTGATTTCAGTTGACGCGCACGGCCTTCCGATCCAATGGCGTGGCCGATTTTTTCGACCGTGGAAATGGTTAATGTCTTGTCGACAATGCCGCGGATATCATAGGCCTTGAAAATCTCACCGGGGATGTTCCTGTCTGTATCATTCATTAATTAAGGTATCGATCGTAACGATTTGTCATGCGTCATCCGGGCTGACTTAATGATGCCCGGCCAACGCGCCACCCTTGAGGGTATAATGTGTTCCGCAGTACGGGCAAAGCGCTTCACCCGTTTTCTCGATAGGCAGATAAACCCGTGGATGCGTATTCCAGAGTCTCATCGCCGGTGTAGGGCAATGCAACGGCAGATCGTCAGCCGTAATTTCAATTTCCCTTGCTTTGTTATCAGTTTGTTGATTCATCTATCCACTTGCTCCGATTGAACTTATTTGACGAAAGTAAGCCAGTCTTTATGCTTGTCATTTCTGCCTTTGACACAGTCAAAGAACAACGATTGCAGCTGCGCCGTAATTCGCCCGCGTTTACCGCTGCCTATCATACGGTTATCCAGTTCGCGGATCGGCGTAACCTCCGCCGCAGTTCCCGTAAAAAAAGCTTCATCCGCACAATAAATCTCATCACGCGTAATACGTTTTTCAATGACCGGAATCCCCAGTTCGGCCGCCAGCTCTATAACTGATGCGCGGGTTATGCCTTCCAGGCAGGAAGTCAGGTCGGGCGTATAAATTCTGCCTTTCTTGACGATAAAAATATTTTCCCCTGATCCTTCCGCGACGTAACCGTCGACATCGAGCAATAATGCTTCGTTGTAGCCATTCTGGGCCACTTCCTGATGCGCGAGTATCGAATTGGCGTAGGTGGTTACCGATTTGGCCCGGCACATATTGATGTTGACATGATGGCGGGTGAAGGTTGAGGTTTTTACACGAATGCCCGTCTCAAGACTGTCGGCGCCGAGATAAGTACCCCATGACCATGCGGCAATGGCGATATGCACTGACAGTGTTGTTGCTGAAAGTCCCATAGCTTCGGGACCATAAAACACAATCGGGCGAATGTAGCCTGAGGCCAGATGGTTCTGTTTGACGACATCGCACTGCGCCTGCATGATCGTTGCCTTGTCATAAGGCATTTTCATCATGAAAATATGCGCCGAGTTAAAAAGGCGGTCCGTATGCTCCTGTAGTCGAAAAATTGCCGGCCCCTGCTCCGTCTCATAAGCACGCACGCCTTCAAACACCCCCATTCCATAGTGAAGCGTATGGGTCAGTACGTGCGTATTGGCTTCCCGCCAGGGAACCATTTCACCGTCATACCAGATAACGCCTTCACGATCAGCCATTGACATCCAGAGACTCCCGAAAAGATCAGTAAAAGCCATATTCTAACTGATTTTTATCCGGTGTTGCTCCATATTATCCGTAATTCCAAAGCACTGAATCTTGCATGACATGCCCGCCATCCCGCACTTTTTTATTGTTTTATACCCGGAAAGCCGTCCTGCATGTTCAGAAGATCCAGACACTCTTTCTTTTTAAGGCGCGGCTGTCAGGTCAGCCAGAATTATTCCCGGAAACCTTTGCCTAAAATCGTATAGGAACACTGATTTGAAGCGACATAAAATTAAACCCGGAATTTCATGACAAACCCTACGATAACGCATAAGATAGCACAATCAAGACAACGCTCATGACCACGCCCGCCTTCCATGCCAACAGCTTATTACGGCCAGCCCGATATGGATAATTTTGTCGAACAACAACTCTATCCATCGAATACAGCGTATTCGCGCCTGTTATATGCCCAGACGATCAGCATGCTTGTAGCCAGCATTATTGCGCTCATTACGCTTTCCGGTTGGCTCATTCCCTTATTTGAACGCATTCTGCCCAACGGCTGGTGGCTCATGAAGCCGAATACAGCGCTTTGCATTCTGCTCAGCGCAGCCTCCATTCTGCTGATTCAGAAAAGCATCAGCGTTCTTGCCGTGCGTCTCTGCGGCGTATTGATCATTTTTCTGGCATCACTGTCGTTATACGGCTATGCCACCGGACAGTCCCTGCCGGTGGAAACTTTCCTGGCCACGGATGAACATACCGAATTCCCCGGAAGAATGCCGGTACATTCGGCGGCTTTCTTCTGCATATTGGGTCTATCGTTCATTATTGCCGAGAAAATTGAGGATCATAGCAACAATCTCCGTGATATCCTGACATTGCTGCTGATTAGCCTGGTTATGGTATTTTTTTCAGGCTACTTTTTTTCAGCGACCAGCCTGTACGGCCACTCCACTGAAATCCTGGTCGATACATACACATTTATTGCCATGTGCCTGCTGACGTTCGGCAATTTTGTCCGCGGCATCCACGGCGGCATTTTTTCATCGTTCATGGGATTCGGGATAAGCAGCTATACCGCCAGAACCACATTGCCCTGGGCGCTGCTGGGGCCATTCGCAATTATCAGCGTGATCAACTACCTGTCAACCATTCTGGGCATCTCTCTGGAAAACCAGATCGCGCTGTCGGCAACCTTGCTGTCACTTATGCTTTTTTTCATCATTGTCGGCGTATCGAACAAAATCAACCACCTGGAGGATGATCTGCGCAAACTGGCACTGACAGACGAAATGACAGGCTTGTACAACAATCGTGCGTTCTGCATTCTTGGCAAGCAGGCCTTTCTGGACAGTCTTCGCAGAGACTCATTAATCGTCCTGCTCTACTTCGATCTCGACGGATTAAAAACCATCAATGACACACTGGGCCATCAGGTAGGCTCTGAAATGATTATCGAATTTACCAATCTGCTGAAAGCCAATTTCCGGCGCAACGAAACCATCGCGCGTATCGGCGGTGATGAATTTGTCGTATTGAGCCAGCAGAACGGCATTGAAATCGCGCTCAAACGGCTGGCCGACGCCACCGAAACCGCAAACAGGAAAGGCAAACCTTATACCATCAGTTACAGTCATGGCAAGATTGCCGGCAAAGCGAAAGACTATCGGTCGCTTGAGGATCTGCTCGAACAGGCCGATGCACTGATGTACCAAAACAAAAACATCAAGAAACTGAGTCAGCAGCAACCCCTGAATGTCTCCAATGGCACCTTTAAAACACTGCGGTAAAAACACGCGCTGCGATTCAACAGGCTGGAATTATTCATCGGTTGCCTGAAATTCATTACTGTCATCCATTTTCGCAGTGTTGTCGGTTTTGCAGAGGACTGCCGCCTCAGCCGATGACATGCGTGCATCCCGGGCTAATGTGAGCTGATGAATCATGTTGACAATCTGGCTGTCGGGGATCATGCCGTCGGCGACTTCGTCCGCTTCCTTAAATCCGTCAGAAGAGTTTTTCATTTGCATTGCAATCAACCTCCGCACATTCCGATAAACTGGAGTTGCTATTAAATACCATAATATTCAATACTTAAAGCAAAGACAGTCACCCATTTATCGTATAATTCCGGCATTTATGCCGTGCGGAGCTGTTTATCGCGCCGCCTGTTCAGCGTCCAATCAAGCTCTTCCTGCGAGAACCGTAGATTCTCGAGAAAATCCAGCACCTGTTCCAGCCCTGCGGCAACCATGAAATTGCGTCCTGGCGGCAGCTTGCGCACGAACAGCTCAAATACAGCAATATCCTCCATCGCGTATTCGAGATAAGTTTGCAGCATAGTCAGCTGATAAAGATCAGTCAGCAACGGGCTACAGCGCCCAGCATGCAGCTTCATAAAACAAATTCCTTAGAACCTGTTCAAGATCTCACTGAAGGGTGCATTGCGGCGTTTCATCATGGCAACAGCCTGCAAAAACCATCGTCCGGTTGCCGGTTGAGCGCACAAATCGCGTCCTCGAGTATAAAGGTTACAAACCCGTAACGAACGGCATCCCTCGCAGTATTCAGAACACAATACTCCGTGGCAAGTCCACCGAGGAAAACCCGGGCAATCCGATGCATTTGCAGCAATGCATGCAGCGCTTATCCGAAAAAGCAGAATACGCCTCCCTGCCCGGCTGAACCGCCTTGGAGATCATGCAAGTACGATCGGGAAGTTTCAGATCAGCCGGAAAAGCGGCGCCACGGGAATCTGCAACACAATGCACAGACCAGTGACCGCCTTGCGTCTCGAAAGAACAGTGATCGGGAGGGTGCCAGTCACGCGAGGCAAAAATCGGCAAACCATGGGCTGAAAAAACCGCAATATACCGGTTAAGCACCGGAAGTATTCGATCCCCTCCCGGTACAGGCAGGCTCCCGCCAGGCAAAAAATCGTTTTGCACGTCAATAATCATCAGCGCATCGCTGTCAGTAAGCTTTACCACCATGAAATGGACGCATGACCGGATACGGCCGTTGCGCGTATTCCCCCGACTTATAGGCCAATCTATAAAACAGACCTCAGATACCGCATCGCACACCCGACACCGCCTCCATTACTGCTCATGCGGACTCATCCGGGCCTTCCTGAATATATTCATTACCGCCAGAGGAACAGCGGCCTATCAATAACCACCGCGGACAGCATCGGCCTTTTCTTCCAGAGTTTTACCCGCTTCATCTATTTCTTCCGCCGCATCCTCATAAGCTTCACTGGCGGAATCCTTTAAATCTTCTACAGCTTCATCTATTTCTTTGCCCGCCTGTTCTACAGGACCTTCCGAAGTATTTTTGATTTCTTCAATTTTCTCGGCCGCTTTTTCGATAGCCCTATCAATAGCGCCTTTACTGCTCTCGATAGATTCGTCTATTTTTTTACCTGCCCGCTCCGCAGGCCCTTCCTGCTTTGAACAACCTGTGAAAACAAGAGACAAAAAAATCAAGGATAGTAATAACATTAACTTGTTCATGATATATTTCCTATAAAAATGAATAAAATAGCTTTGGATAATGCGCCCCTGAAAATAATCGGGCACTTGCATAGTAGCATTTCCTTACCTATCCGGACAAAATCCGCTCATGTAATATCGCGCGGGTAATGCGCTTGCCCTCGAACCAGGGAACAAACCGTTCTTCAGACTCGAAAAATGAAACGGTGATCCGTGTTTCAGTTGTTATCGGGGGTATATTCGGTCAGACGGAGCCGCGTCATCTTCTCGTTGAACATATTTGACGCTGCTTTTTTATACATCGAACTTCCCGAATTTGAAGGGCAGAATTCTGCCGAATACATTGAATGCCGCGGCTTCCTCTTTGCTGTATGTCTCGGGGCCGAAACCATGATTATTATCACTTTTGATTTCTATCGAACCATCCAGTTTAAGTTTGATACGTTTTATCCGTAGCCTGTCACTCTGCTGGATCGCGTAAATAGCATCGTCTATGAACCGATTACAGGCTGTATCCACTAACACCTGGTCACCATGCCGCAAGGTAGGTTTCATACTGTCTCCCTGCACATTGATGACTTTGATATGCTGCGGATTCAGTCCCACATAATTAAGCCATTCGGTAGCGTTGACAGCTACTTTGACGATCATCTGACCAGTATTCATCCCGGCCTTCTCTGCTATCGCATCAGATAAATCCGCATAGTGCGCTATATAAATAGTCTCCGGACTTTCCTGATGTGCAGAATCTTCGGTAATTAACCCCTGATGCGCTCCACTGCCACCAATCAGCGGTTTTACGGGATGTATTTTGTACCGGATCGATCTTTCAGGCGAATCTTCCATCCCTGAAAGAAAATCCGGATTCTTACTCAGAAATTCCTGAATTTCGGCCAGAATATCATCCGGTGGAATAAATTCCGTTTTCTTACCGCGCGGCCCACCCTTGCCATGAACCTCTCTCGATAACCATTTTTCACGCTTGGCACGCGCTCTGCACTGACGTGACGAAGTAGGAATCTTTATTACAAGATACTGTGACAGCTTTGCCAAATCATCAGCGGAAAACCACAGCTTAATATCCGAACTCATAGCAATAAGTTGGGATTCAAGGTATTTTCATACAACCCGAATAGAGTCACTTTGCCTTTAATGTCTGCTAAAAGCATCATCAATGGCAAAACTATAACAAATCAAGTCAGAGCACTTGACAAGTAAGGACAAATATCCGAACATAGCAATATATATCAAACTAGAGGACCCTCATACGTTAAATAGAAAAACTAACCGTTAACCGCAAAAAAACTGACAGACACCAACAGTATCACTGCTATACACAAATCAATACAAATGGAAACACACTCCAATCAATATCAGCCAATAATCTGATGAGTGATTGAGATACCTGACCAAAAGCAGTAGAACTATGAAGAAAGTTCTATTTTGATCTCAGCTATTCTATTCCTGTACTTGTGACAAGCATGATGAGCAATGTAATTAACAATAAGTACTTTGCCTTGAAGGAGAACAAATAGTCATTGCAATTAATAAGTAATTGATTAATCAATAAGTCTTAAAATCAGTTATGTGCGCGTGCTCTCATTTGGAAAGTGCAAGTTCTAGCCACACAGCCAAAGAAACTGGCAATCAATTCCGTCTGGCCCTGTATTTCGTCCTGCATAACCGATCGACATAGTGTCGCAAGACAGACTCGTACAATACAGCTAGCTATAAAACAACCGCCCCTATAAATATTTATAAATGTTGAAAGTATTAAACAGATTCTGACTTTCTTCAATAGGTAATCCAGGGTTTCGGTTTCTCTATGCTTTCTAGCAATTAAAGAAAATAGCGAGGAAAAAAATTTGCTGAATGTTTAATGAAGAGTAGCTCGTCATTTCCCAGTCCATATTTGTATTCCGAAAAGTGGCTTTGGTCAGTACGAATCTATAGTTTTGGTTCGCTGATGATTGAAGTTGCGGGCAAGTTCATTGAACAACCCGGTAAAAGCCAGAAGAAGATACTTGAATTGCTGGCCACACTGGTTATTCTCGGTGGCCGCAATATCAGCAGCGACCAGCTCGCTGAAATTCTATGGCCTGATGCTGAAGGTGATCTAGCCCGGCAATCCCTGGCAACGGCGTTGCACCGGTTGCGCAAACTCATCGGCAAAGAAGCGGTGATATTACATTCCGGCATGGTCTCACTGAACGAGAGCTACTGCTGGCTGGATCTCTGGGTATTTGAAGCGACCATGGATGAGCTGGAAAATACATTGAGAGGCAACGGGCAAGCACATATGATCGTTAAATTAACAGACCAACTCCTCAAACTTTACCGCGACACTTTTCTGAAAAACTATGATTCCGGTCTGGCGATATTAAAACAGGAACAGTTACTTCATAAACTATGCCACTTACTTGATCTTTCGGTAGATTTTCACGAGCGGCAAGGGGAAAACGGCCGCGCCTGTCTGTTGCTGGAAAAGGAATTAGAATTAAAACCATTGGTAGAAGTGAATTATCGACGGCTCATGTCACATTATATCCATCAGGGTCAGCCCGGTCATGCGCTGCATATTTATCAGCGATGCCAACGCATTATCCATAAAGGTTTTCACATCTCCCTTTCAGAGGAAATCCAGCAGCTTGCCAAACAACTGCATCCCGATGAGCGGCAGTAAACCGTAAAAAGACTTTGGCTTACCCGCTCTGCCATTCCCTGCTCCACCAGGTACCGGACCCCGGCATACGATTATTTCACGGTAATCCGAAGCTCAGCAAAAAACACGGAAATAGACAGTATTCGCCGCGATAACTCTCAAATTAACGCTGCGCTATATACTCTTTTAAAGCTACAGCATTATTGTACCGGGGTTCTTTTGCCGAATAGAGCAATGTGACACTGCCACGCTTTACATACGCGACCAATTCATTAACTGTATCCATATTGGTATCCAACTCGACAAAATACCGCTTCTTGAATTCGGCCCACTTTTGAGCATCATGCTGATACCATTTGCGAAGATCATTTGAAGGCGCGACGGATTTTAACCACACATCAACCTGCGCATCTTCTTTTGACAATCCCCTGGGCCAGAGCCGATCAACCAAAATCCTCGTGCCATCTTGCGGATCTGGTTTCTTGTATACCCTCTTGACTGATATTTTCATATCCTGAATTGAAGTATGTAGCTCGACATACGGCATTTTGTCCAATAATCATCCCCATAAATTTAAAGCGAAATCTGGCATTAAAGGTTATGGTGATAAATGAAGTGTCGAAGGTACAGCGTTAACATAGAAACGTCCCTCAGATCTGGCATCACGATACGCATTTGCAAAACTTTTCCGGTACCCTGGACCAAGCTGGACGGCACGCGTCATGAGTCCGTCACAAACGAATCTTCCCGCGAACCGGACGAGTCCAGTACCGATTACGACACCGCTTCCACCGCAAATGTCGCGAATGCGCTCCGTAAGGCCAAGGACGCCATAGGCGTTCTGTCCCCCGCCACATCCATAAAAATAGAGTAGGTCTTAGTGTCACGAAGATAGATCCAATCGCCGACCGAGAGGGTTCTCATCGCCTTCACAACACGCTCGTCCGGTTGGTCAAGCCGCGCGCTTAGGCGGGCAACGGCATGATCAAGCAGCGCGGGTGTTTCACACATTCGGCGCCGGGCTGATGCCATAACGGCGAGAGTATTGCGGTCGGGATCGGGCGAGCTTGCACTCTCAATCTCCAGCAGGAGAACCCGATACCAATAGATGAACTGGCTTGCTGCGTCCGGTTCAAGAATCATGACAAAACCCCGAAGCCTGATTCCATTCGCTCTCCAAGTTTCTGCGCACTCGCAACAAGATCAATCGGAACACTTTTCTGGTTTAAGCCAACACAGATCATTACGTGAGAATTGCTTCAAAAAACCTAACAACAGAACTGAACGACGCAGGCAAATCCATCGTAGAACTTTCCTGCGCCGTAAAAGCTTGCCGCGAGGCTTAGCCCCATGTGAATGTTCCGTCGGCACATAGCCGGAGCCACTTTTGAGTTGTATGGGTATGCAACGTGAGCAACCGAAAAGCACTGATCCGTATGGCCGCTTCGTACTCACAGTCGATATCGAACAATACACACTCCATATGCCCATCGCATTTTATCGAAGGCTCACGCTGCACAGTCTCACGTATTTCCTTTTTGATCCAGTGCCCCCCGACACCGAGCCAGGCGTCATCAAATGTGCTTCGCTTCCAATCTATGCGGCATCCGTCAGTTGTAGCCACCGTAAACTTGCAAAAGATACGCGCCATCGTCATGCCAAAAATGTTTACGAACTTGTGAATCTCCCACTCGACCGTGTAAATCGGGTCAGGCAATGCCTTCCCCACGCTGTCGTGAGGCACGACCTTGTTGATGATGGGCTTTCCGCTGAAGGACTCACCTTGATAAAGCTGGGCAAGCTGCCGTAAGTATTCAGGATCAGGGTCACTGCACTGTTGCAACTCAAGTGATTCAGCATCCGTCGATGTGTTCTGCTGTTCACCTTGTTCTGGGTCTCTGTTTTTCTTTACTTTCATTTTTTGCTTCCTCCTTTGGTAGTTGATGCGGTTTGCTCCGCCTGACAGCATTGGCCCAACGCCGATCACGCCGCACCGCTTTTTAGCCTTGGCTGGTGTACG
>CAZTCY010000023.1:27573-36647 GCA_964612715.1 uncultured Nitrosomonas sp.
ACCTCCTCCCTTGAATATTCTATCTCTCATTAAAATTATACATCCGAAATAACGCTATTGATTACATCAAAAACAATCCAAAAGCATTTTCACGGGAAACGCCGAGCACAGATGCCAGGCGCTGCCGATGTCTAACTGGACAGGGTGTGCGCGCACCACAGTGCATCGCGCAATGCCCGCATCCGCATTGGAGATTCCTTCCAGAACGATGATGGTGATGATTGGGTGCATGAAAACTCCTTCCGGCTACCGGCACAAACCATTCCGAACCTTGGTCGATCAGAAAAAGTGCAAACGGTTGTTATCCCGCAAATTGTGGGAGATCGTTCGATTGTTCAACTTTGCCGACGCACCATTTCGTTGATCCAGATCGGGGCAAACGGAGAGGTGCAACCCTTGGAAACCGGATAGTCGCGATAGATTCCCAATTTTTCTCCAATAGCGATGGCGCGCTTGCGATGCTTGGGGAAGTGAATTCCAATTCCTGCAAGACAAAAATTCATCGTCCATTGCACTTCCGGAACAGCATGCTCCAATTCAGACTCAATACGGTCCAGAAGCGCTGGCAGATCAAGTCCGTCCGGATTCTTGGCGATTCGCTCTGCAGTCAGGCTCCATCCGGCACGAGCGGCCCAGGGATCATCCTCCTCCATCCATGATTGGCGAAGAGATTCCTTGTCGGGATGACTCTTGACAACATAGGCATTCAGCCAGTCTGCAACTTGCACAAAGTTGACGGATCGCACCATTCGATCCATCTCATCGCGAGACAGGTTCCCGGGTTTGATCAGAAGAATTGCCAAAAGCCGGGCATCAATGTTCCCGGTGTCCCACAGCGCGATGGCCAATTGATCATTGGTCTTGATCTTTGCGGCAAGCTTCCGGATGTCACCAAGCCGGACACCGAACTGATTTTCCCCTGCGCCATTCTTTGTGTTGTGTGCACGCACCTTCTCGTTGCCGAGCGCTTCCAGCTGCGCGAGGGTAGCCTTGAGAGTCATTGCCATATTTATAGCGCTCCTTGAGTCGGAAACACGGGATAACGTAGAAATAAACTGCCTGCGCAGCTTTTCGCGCAGGTCCGCTCGACTGCCGGTTTGGACCTCAAAAGCTCGGTAAGACCTACAGTGCTCAGAACCGAGAAAGATCGGTGACAACACAGATGGCATAGCAAAGTCAAACGTAACCTCGCCGCACGCTCACGCAAGCCGCACTGACGAACGCTAGATCGACGGTGTGCCGCAAGAACCACAGCTTGACTTCTTGTCACTGAGTTGAATTGGCGGACAGGGAACGGAGCCATAAGAGCAAAAGACGCAGCAATCACCAGGCTTGGGACGTAGCAACGTATGACAGCCGGAACACGCGTAAAACCACTGACAGGCGTTTGTTGGCATGACTTCCATTCGCGAAAAGCCGCACTCCGGGCAAGTGATAGTGGATTCAAGAATGACAGAAACGGACATGGGCAATTTTTCAGCGGATGTTTGGATAGTATAGCGGTGCGCCAAACATTATATGACGAGAACCTATACGCTCGGACGTGCTGGATGGCTCGCATGATCGCTGCCATGAAACCTAACCAAAAATACGTCCGAAATAGCGCAATTGATTACGTCAAAAATGAAACCTGACACGGTAAGTGGCATGCTGTCTCCTTTTATTTCAGGAAAACACGATCATTGCGCTTTCATAATCATAAACTTTTTAGCGCCACAGGCAATTATGATCAATAAACACCGGTCTTTGTGCCCTGTGCGCGACGGACTCAGGTTAATGCATGCTGGCTGGAATGCCGGATCTTGCCGATTGTCAGCGCATCAATCCCCAGGGTTCGTACTGGCAATCTCTATCTCTTTGACATACAAACGGTTTCTGGGTCCTCTGCCGCTGAGCCGTTCGCTGTAGTGTACTTTCACCATGACCGCCGCCTTCAGGCTTTTGACGGCAAATTCGTACAGATTGCGGTCGTTCATGACAAAATGGCTGAATTTGTTCCCGCTGCCACCGACCTGTACCGTCAGGTAATACGTCCTGCTGATACTCTTGTTGCGGACGGCATTGGTTATTCTGCCATATTCAACGCCGTGGGAGACCTCGATTTCAAAGGTGCTGATATTCCCTTCAAGCGCAGTTTCATCAGGTGCATCGGTTTCTTCAACGGGATATATGGCGACAAATTCGGCGATTGCCGAACAGGAAAGCATGGATGACCTGCGCGGGGTTTTGAATTCAACCACGACATCTCTTCCGATAAATGCTTCAAGCATCTCATAATCATCCTTGTCAAAACAGAACGGCCAGGGATTATTGTCCAGGCTTAACGGAAAACCACCGTAACTGACAAATGAACCGCTGCCGTTGCCGAGCAGCAACTGGCCGGCATAAGCCTGATTAAATGCATTGTTAAACTTGTTCTGCAGCCCTATTCTGCTCAACTGACCCGATGCATAACCCTGCGTATCCACCACGGGTGCTGTCGGAATCACTTGACCATTCTGCGAAAACTGGGCGGTAACAGCGCCTGAATATAAAACACCGCAGCAGAGCAGGATGGTAAAAAGAAAACCGGGGAAATTATTGTTATAGCTGACAGCGGTTATCATAGACACTCATTTTTGTAGTATGCGGCACCGGAAAACGGGATGATACGGAATGCACGCGCATCACGCCGCGCGCGCCTGCATATCAATGGACAAATCCGGCAGCAGTCTGCAGTGAAAATGATCACGCCAACCGGCTACCGCCGCTCAGCCTTCGTGAAACTTCCCGCCGCTGTTGATGCAGGTTTCCTCTATCGTTGTTGCATCCCAGTCATGCTTTTTTTCTGTGCCGGAATAATAGTGTTTATCAAAAACCAGACCGTCCGGATCTTTGAATCGGCTGCAGTAGCCGATGCGGTTTTCATCCGGACAACGGACTCCAACGGTGCAGTGCTTGGTGATCAGTTGCCTGTCCGTGGCGGACAACGCGTTCAGCCGGTACTCCTCGCAAATCCCCTGGCGCTTGATGCGCTCGCAAATAACAAACCCCTTCGGATCTTCACCCGCACTGCTGTATGCAGTGCCTGTCTGCATGACAAATAACGGAATTAAACCAATGATCAGCAAATAAAATTTTGTTATAAATTGTCTCATTTTCACCCTATTCCATTTCTGTTTGTTTTAAGAACCTGTTCAATATCTCACTGAAGGGCGCATTGCGGCGTTAAAATCGGACTCAAAATGCTCACATACTTTATTGTATGCCCCGCTTTTTACCCGGCGCAGGCGCCTCGCCCTACGGGCCAGCCTTACGGCTGTTCACTGCGCTTTGCTTGCGTCATTCAATTTTGCCTTGCACTGCACGCCTTGATTGAGATCTTGAACAGGTTCTAAGAATGTTTATCATAATCCATCGCTTGCGGAATCGCCGCCTTCAAATAATAAACCATTGACCATAAGGTCAGAAGCGCGGCCGCGTAAATCAGCCAGGTGCCGATTTCCTGCGCGTTGAACCCCGCCACCAGATCAACCTGATACAGCAACAAGGGAATCGCGATCATCTGCGCTGTCGTCTTGATTTTTCCTAAAAAAGAGACCGCAACGCTTTTTGATTTGCCGATTTGCGCCATCCATTCGCGCAACGCGGAAACGGCAATTTCACGGCCGATAATAATCAGTGCAATGGGCGCGCCCAGCCGGTCCAGATAAACGAGTACAATCAGCGCGGCGGCAACCATGAGCTTGTCCGCGACCGGATCAAGGAATGCACCGAAGGCCGAAGTCTGATTCAAGGCACGCGCCAGATAACCATCGAGCCAGTCGGTGATCGCCGCACCCGTAAATATAAGCGTCGCCGCCAGATTTTTCTGCATCGGCGTCAACCAGCTGTCGGGCAAATAAAAAATACCAACGAACAGCGGTATGGCCAGAATCCTGAGCCATGTCAGCAGGTTGGGGAGATTATAGAACATAAGATTCCATGCCGTTGCGGCATACTATTCGGGTATTAAAATTAATCAATTGTTATCGATCGTATGTATTATCAGAACACTGCAGCCTATTATCGGCTAAACGGCCGCATCTTATCACTTGTACGCAGGTCTGCAAAAACAAAAGGACATCATCCGGAAATTCAACAGACACACACGCCGTCAGTGCAGCTCCCGGTAAATTTTCTCCGCCAGCTTCCGGCTGATGCCCTCAGTCTGCGCGAGTTCCTCGATACTTGCATTCTGCACGCCTTTCAGTCCGCCGAACCGTCCCAGCAATCCCTGGCGGCGCTTGGCGCCGATACCGCTGATTTCCTCCAGGGTGGAGGTCATACGCACCTTATTGCGCTGGCTGCGATGCCCCTGGATCGCAAAACGGTGCGCTTCATCGCGGATCTGCTGAATCAGGTGCAACGCCGCATGGTCGTTCGGCAATTGTAATGACTTTTCCTGTCCGGGAAAAATCAATTGCTCAAGACCCGGCTTACGCGATTCGCCTTTCGCGACGCCCATCAGATTGGCGTCACTGATACCCAGTTCATCGAGCGCTTCTTTGGCGGCATTGACCTGCCCCCGGCCGCCATCGATCATGATCAGATCGGGCAGCCGCCCTTCACCCTGCACGACTTTCTGATACCGGCGGCTCAATGCATCACGTATCGCCGCGTAGTCATCGCCGGGCGTAATGCCTTTAATATTGAAACGGCGGTATTCATTATTACGCATGGCAAACTGATCGTACACCACGCAGGATGCGACAGTCGCCTCCCCCATGGTATGACTGATATCGAAGCATTCGATGCGCATCAATCCGCTCATATTCAAAACCTGCTGCAAAGCGAACAACCGCTCTTCCTGGCTGGCCTTGCGGTGCATCAGCTGTTGCAGCGCAAGCCGCGCGTTTTCAGCGGCCATTTTCAGCCACATGCGCCGCTCGCCGATGGGATTCTGATTAATCGTCACTTTATGGCCGGATTGTTCGGACAATAAATCTTCCAGCACCTCGCGGTGTATTTCCCGGTCTACAATGATCTGGCTGGGTACACTGCGGTTCAGGTAATGCTGCGCCAGAAACGCCTCGATGACCGAAGACAGATTATAACCGTCGGCATTCTGCGGAAAAAAGCTTTTATCACCGAGATGGCGGCCGCCTCTGACCATCGCCAGCGTCACGCAGACTTTGCCGCCGCCATCCTCATGCCCGGCGCACGCGACGATATCCGCGTCCATCGCCTTACCGCTGTCCATGAACTGTTTTTCCCTGATTTTACGCAGTGCCTGCATCTGATCGCGCAAAACCGCCGCATACTCGTATTCCATAGCGTCCGACGCCTGCTGCATCTTCAGCGCGATACTGTCGATGACTTCGGATTGTTTGCCTTGCAGAAACAAGACAGCGCTCTGCACATCCTCGCGGTAATCCGCCTGCGAAACCAGGCTGACGCAAGGCCCGCTGCAGCGCTTGATCTGATACAACAGACAGGGCCGTGTGCGATTGGTGAACACGCTGTCTTCACAGGTACGCAAACGAAAAACCTTCTGCAGCAGCTGTATGCTCTCGCGCACGATGCCGGCATTGGGAAACGGCCCGAAATACTGGTGCGTTTTTTCCAGCAGGCCGCGATAAAACCCCAGCCTTGGGTATTCATGCCCGCTCAGAATAATATAAGGATAGGTTTTATCATCGCGGAACAGGATGTTGTAACGCGGCTTGAGGCTTTTAATGAGATTGTTTTCCAGCAGCAGCGCTTCCGCTTCCGAACGCGTCACTGTGGTTTCAATCCCCGCAACATGCGACACCATCAATTGCGTGCGCGGCGCCAGCCCGGTTTTCTGGAAATACGACGATACACGCTTTTTAAGATCGATCGCTTTACCGACGTAAATGACTTCGCCCTTTTCGTTCAGCATCCGGTAAACACCGGGCTGCCCAGGCAGGTTTTTGCAAAACCCTTTGGCATCGAATACCAAAACCGGCTTGCCTGCGCTGTTTTCGCTATTCGCTTGTGTCAATCCTTGTCCTGTCTGTTTTTTTACCCGCTGTTTTTCTTATTCTTTTTTGCCGAGCAGCGCACCACCAATCGCCCAGTTTTCATGCGGCACTTCCTCAAACGTAATATAAGTATACGATTTGGATTTATTGGCCACGCGCGCAAACGTATCGGTAATTTCTTCGGCAATCTGCGCTTTCTGATCGGTATTCAAAGTACCTGCAACACGGATATGAATATAAGGCATGCATTATTCTCCCTGAAAATGATTGTCTGACAGATCGGCGGCAATGCGCGCGAAAACCTGCTCGAACATCTCCGCCGTCAATCGTCTGGTCTGCGTATTGTAGCGACTGCAATGGTAGCTGTCATACAGTTTGACAGGCTGCTGAAAAACGGTCTGCGTTGCCGCTGCGGCGTTAAAAACAGGCTCAGAATGCGCATTTATCCGGCATACACTCCGCTCCTTCGCCTGTTTCTGCCTTGCACCGGCTGCCTCGAATACATTCTTCAGCGGCCTGTCAAGCACATCAGAACACCGAGCGGCATGATCCTGCAGCGTATGCACAGCGCCATGCGCAAACGGATATTCCTTCAGGCGCAGATCCAGACTGCGCAACACCGCCTGATGCGCGATCGTGCCCAGTGCCAGCACTGCTTTGCCGCCATGCCGCACAAATTCCCGGATCTCCGCGTGCAGATAATGGCTACACCGGCGTATTTCATCGGGATTCGGCTTGTTCTGCGGTGGCAGACACTTCACCGCATTGGTAATGCGGCAATTGACCAGACGCAGATCATCGTGCTGTGATACCGATTCGGCATGGCTGGCAAAACCGAATTGATGCAACGTCCGGTACAGCAGAATACCGGCGTAATCACCGGTAAAAGGCCGTCCGGTGCGGTTTGCGCCATGCATGCCGGGCGCCAGCCCGACGATCAGCAACTGTGCGTCGCAATCACCGAATGCACTGACCGGCCGCGCGTGATAGTCCGGATAACGCATCTTCACGGCATCCAGGAATGCCGCCAGCCGTACGCACAGGCGGCAATCCGCCGGTTCCGAAGGGAAATCCGCTTTTGTAGTAGAATGTAAAGGCATGGCGCAAAAAATAAACAGTTTAAAATATTACAGCGTGATTTCCAGCACAAACAATGCCGCTGCCGGAACTTCAAGAGGGCACGGTTTTTTTGACAACCGCACAATGCATGCAACCCGCACAACGTTCAGAAAAATACTTCCCATTGTCATCCGGGTGCTGTGCACAGGCACGCTTCTGGCCTGCCACGGACTCATTTTAGCGGAATCCAGCCTGATGCCCAAGCCACTCCAGCAAACCGGCTTTGCCATTTTATCCGCACCGCAATCCGTAGAGGCGTTTCTCGAAGAACATATCAAACTGCCTGAAAAACCCTTTGCCAATGACATGGCGCAGCGTGCCTTTCTACGCCGGACCAAGCAGGATATCGAGGCCTTGCTGGCCACGCAGGGTTATTTTTCACCTGCCGTTACATTTGACAGGAAAGTCAAGCATGAAACTGAAATTCCGGTGATCCGGGTTGATCCGGGGCCACTGGCGCGTGTCGAATCCGTACAGATCGAATTTCAGGGCGATATCACCACCGCCGATAAGAAACAGCACAAAAAAATGCAGCAATGGCACAAAACCTGGCCCCTCAAATCCGGTAAGCCATTCCGTTCCGCCGATTGGGAAAACGCCAAAGCGGCGCTGCTGTCCGAGGTTACTTATGAAAAATACGCCGCTGCCAGCATTATCCAGAGTGAAGCGATCGTCAATAAGGAAAATGCCACTGTCGCGTTGCACATCGTCATCGATTCAGGCCCTGCGTTTTACTTTGGCGAGCTTGAAATTACCGGGCTGGAACGCTACGACCCCGAGATGATCGAGAATTACCGGCCGTTCCGCACCGGCGATCCGTACAGCAAGGAACAGATGCACCTGTTTCAGATTGCGCTGCAAAGCATTCCGCATTTCGGCAATGTATCTGTCAGCATTCCGCCGGATAGCGCAAAACATGCCGCCGTTCCGGTTTATGTCAACGTGACCGAAACCAAAGCGCAGCGTATCGCCATCGGCGGCGGTTACAGCTCCAATAACGGCGCACGTGCCGAACTGAATTTCAGCAACCACAATTTCCTGCACCGCGCATGGAATTTCAATACCCTGTTACGCCTGGAGCAAAAACGCCAGACAGCGTTAATCGGTATCAATACCCTGCCCGACCAGAACAACATTTATTATGCCACCAGCGCCAGCATGCAAAGAACCGATATCAGAGACCTCGTCACGGTCCGGCAGCGCGTCGACGCCGCGCGCATTTACCAGACGCCCAACCTTCAGCGGCAATACTCACTGAGCTGGCAGCGGGAGGAAAAGCGGCCCGACGGCGCAATCAACCAGACCAATGAAGCCCTGGCGTTCGACTGGCGCTTCCGCTACAACGTTATCGACAACCCGGTCGATATCCGGCGCGGCAACGTTTCAGAACTCCGCATCGGCGGCGGCACCGAATTAATTATCTCCGATCAGGACTTTATCCGCACCTACGGCCGCCAGCAAAACTGGTGGCCGGTCGGCAAAAACGGTGTGATCTACCTGCGCGGTGAAGCCGGATATACCTTTGCCGCATCGCGGTTCGGCATCCCGCAGGAATATCTGTTCCGTGCGGGTGGCATACAATCAGTGCGCGGTTATGATTTCATGAGCCTGGGCGTGCGGGAAGGCAACGCCATCGTCGGCGGCCGCGCCATGGCGACCGGCACGATCGAATACACCCACTGGTTCATGCAAAACTGGGGCGCCGCCGCGTTTGTCGATGCAGGCAGTGCAGCCGACAGCATCAAAGACATGCACCTGTTTATCGGTTACGGCATCGGTCCGCGCTGGCGCAGCCCGGCGGGCCCGCTGGCGCTGGATCTGGCACGGTCGCATGAAACCGGTACACTGCGCGTACATTTTTCCATGGTAGTCAATTTCTGATGGACACACAGCAAGAAACCGGCCCGCCTGCACGCAACAGCAGGCCGCAACGGCTCCGGCACCGTATCCTGAAAGGGCTGGCCAGCGCCATGCTGGCCACATTGATCG
>CAZTCY010000024.1:0-36074 GCA_964612715.1 uncultured Nitrosomonas sp.
GCGCCGAGTAAAAAGCGGAGCATACGTGAAGTATGTGAGCATTTTGAGTTCGATTCTGAGTTCAATTTTGTCGCCGCAATGCGCCCTTCAGTGAGATATTGAACAGGTTCTCAGGAGGCCGTGTTCAGTGTGATCAATAAATAAAACATGAGGTAGCGTTGCAGCTTATGAAAAAAATACTGGTTTTTTGTTGTTTCCTGTTAATCAGTGCCTGTGCAGGCATTCAGTATCAGGATGGCGGTGTTTCAGAGAGGGCAGCCGGTATCAGGGGAGATATTGATCCGTATGCTGAAGAAACATCCGCAGCGGAAGAAAATCTATCCGGCGAAGCGTTACAAGCCGATGCCGTGCAATCGACAAGCGCGGAAAACGAGCAACCTGAGGACACAATGCCGTTGTGGCCGACCGAAACCGGTTATGCGACATATTACGCCGCGAGCATGGAAGGCCTGGCAACGGCCAGTGGGGAAGTCTATGATGCGCAGCAATTTACCGCTGCGCATCGAACAATTCCTCTCGGCAGCATCGTGCGTGTGACAAATCCGGCAACGCAGCAACAGGTTACCGTACGGATAAACGATCGCTGGGGCGGTGGCGGTGGCCGGATCATTAATGTATCGCGACAGGCTGCGGTTGAGCTGGGTTTTGGTTCATCGGGCACAGTATTCGTACATCTTGATGTCGAGTCAATTCCATCGGGTAGTGGCGAATCCACACGGATGCAGCCTGTTCCGCTGCCTGAACGGATTAGCGATGATGAACAGCATTCCAGGCTGAGCATATGCCAGAACGAAGCGGAAATACTCGGTCTTACGGGAGATTTTTTTCGTTATCATGTGCTCGGCTGCCTGTCCCGGAGTCAATAGCGCGACTATGGATAACGCGAAAATTTATTTTCCAGAATATAAAATCGCATTCAGCTTTGAATAATCCCCCCGGAAAGCGGTATCAATACACCCCTTGATCGGGATCTTGAACAGGCTCTAAGTGTTTCCATTAGAAAAAAACAATACTTTCCCCAATATACGCATTGTTTAGTGTTCGTTAACATGACACCGTGTTAACTTACTTGGAGTGATTGCTACCATGAAAACAGGAAAATCTCTGATCGTATTTTCATTGCTGACCTTCTTCTTGAATACCGGTTTATCGGCCAATGCCTTTGCGTCAGATGGAGCCACCACGATGCAGCTTGCCAATCAAGCAGGCAATAGCTACGTGGATCATGTTGCAGTGGCTGAGCAGTACCGGCGTCTGGCCGGAGAAATGCAGACTAAAAGAGACGAGCAAGTGGAAATTCTCAGAAACAAGCCAAGCACAAGTTTCCTTGGTAGAAATGGAAAATACCTCAAATCACGTATTGTCAATAAAATTCACGAATATGAACAAGTTGCCCGTGAGAATCTGGCAAAAGCCGCGTACCATAGCGCAATTGCTGCCGAACAGGCATCCAGGAATTCTGCCGGACAATCCGGTCAAATGAATAAAGCAAGGATCAGGTCAAACGAAACCGGCGGTTTGTAAAAAACTGCACACATTGAAAATGTACGCCGCATATAAGCCGTTCAGGAAGAATTTCCTGGCGGCTTATTTTATTGCTTTCACGGAGACACGGAGATTAACGCCATGCCGGTAAAAACAGAAAATTTTATTATTTTTCCACTGCCTGTATCAGTAATGAAATATTGGGTAGTTTTGATCATGTCCGCATTACTGGCGGCGTGTGCTTCGACGAATACATTGCCATTAGCGGATCTTTCCGGAACTGGTGTTACGTCTGGAAGTGTTGAGAATCAGGATCATGAAGTTCTGGCCGGCAAATATGAAAATCTGGCTGCTGAAATGCGGGCTAAGGTACAGGAACACAGAAAAATATTGGAGAATAGCGTCTTTCCAACACAATTTGGCAAGACTCAGAGAAGCGCCAAATCGCGTATCGAATTCAAAATCCGGCAGTATGAGCAGGCTGCCGAGGAATACGGAGAGAAAGCCGCTTTTCATAAAGCGATGGCGCATGAACTGACTGCCCGGGAATCCGTTGCAGAATCGAAAACAGTGCCCGGAGATATGCAGCTGGAGAAGGCTAAAGTCATTTCATCGCCAGAGAATACAGGCCAATTTTAAGTGCGAAGATACCTGGGATAAACGCAAGCAGGCGGATTGAAGATTCAGTTACAGATAGAGCTTAAAAGGCTTAGAATCTGTTCAAGACCTCGATCAAAATCCGCGCGAACATTACGTCAGTAATTGCACCATCGTTTCTTGATAGATCCGGGATAATCGCTCAATATCGGTTACTTCCACATGTTCATCCAGCTTATGGATCGTCGCATTGCGGGGGCCGAATTCAATGACCTGCGGGCAGATATCCGCAATAAACCGGCCATCGGAAGTTCCACCCGAAGTGGAGAGTTCCGGTTCGATGCCGGTGACTTGTTTTATGGCAACCGACACGGCATTGGCAAGTTCCGCTCTGGGTGTGAGAAAAGGTTTGCCGGATAATTCCCATTTAAGATCATAATCCAGTTGATGACTGTCCAGTATTGCATGGACTTTGGATTGCAGCGATTCAACTGTGCTGGCCGTTGAAAAACGGAAATTAAAAATCAGATTGACGGTACCGGGAATAATATTTGTTGCGCCTGTTCCGCCGTTAATATTGGAAATATGCCAGGTGGTCGGGGGAAAATATTCATTACCATTGTCCCATGCAATCCCGGCCAGTTCGGCGATAGCGGGAGCAACAAGATGAATCGGGTTTTTTGCCAGATGCGGATAGGCGATATGCCCTTGGATGCCATGTACAGCCAGATACCCGGAAAGTGAACCGCGGCGGCCGTTTTTGAGGGTGTCGCCAAGCCGGTTGACGCAGGTGGGTTCGCCGACAATGCAATAATCCAGCATCTCATCGCGCGCTTTAAGTGTTTCCACAACCTTTACCGTACCATTGACGGCAGGGCCTTCTTCATCGGAGGTAATCAGTAACGCAATGGAACCGTTATGATGCGGATGTTGCGCGACAAATGCCTCGATTGCAGTAATAAATGCAGCCAGCGATGCTTTCATGTCAGCCGCGCCGCGTCCGTAAAGACACCCATCGCGTATGACGGGTGCAAATGGATCGCTGGTCCATTGTTCCAGCGGCCCGGTTGGAACCACATCGGTGTGGCCTGCAAAGCACAATACCGGTGAAGCATTGCCGCGTCTTGCCCAGAGGTTGTCAACTTCGCCGAAACGCATCCTTTCAATATGAAATCCTATTTTCTCGAGCCGTTGCGCTAATAATTGCTGGCAACCTGCATCGTCCGGGGTCACTGAGCGCAATGCAATTAAATGTCGGGTTAATTCCAGAGTGTTATTGGACATACGAAATCCTTGTTATTTTTAAGAGACGGGTCGCCTGTCAGAAGAAGTGTATCCAATAGGCAACACTTGATTCAAAAAAAAGCATTTTGCGTGTAGGATGCGTGTCATTATCATGTAAATTTGTAGCCTATCGGTTGTTTGTGGATTCTACACATGTGGCGTAATTCTTGCACTTGGATATAGGCCATGCTGGCACGCCATGAAGATGAACAGAATTAAAACCTGCGTTAACCGTTGGGCTGAATTCATTCAATCAAGGGGAAAGAGATGCTCCTGACGCTATTTATACTGCTGGCTGTTGTAGCCCTGATTTTATATGTACCTGCTATGCGCCGCCTGATTGTTTCAAATCAGGTATTGAAACTGTTTCGTAAAATGCTGCCGCAGATATCGCAGACCGAACAGGAAGCGCTCGACGCTGGTACTGTCTGGTGGGATGGTGAGTTGTTCAGCGGCAAGCCGGACTGGAACAAACTGCTGGCCTATCCCAGGCCGCAATTGAGCGCCGAGGAGCAGGCATTTCTTGATGGTCCGGTTGAGCAGCTCTGCGGCATGCTGGATGAATGGAAGATCACGCATGATCTGAAAGATCTGCCACCGGAAGTCTGGCAGTTCATCAAGGAAAACGGTTTTTTTGGTCTGATTATTCCCAAACAATACGGTGGATATGGGTTTTCTGCGCTGGCGCATTCCGAAGTCGTCATGAAAATCGGTTCGCGCAGCGGTACCGCTGCCGTCACCGTCATGGTGCCGAATTCCCTGGGACCGGCGGAATTGCTGCTGCACTATGGCACCGAGGAACAAAAAAACTATTATCTGCCGCGGTTGGCGAAGGGATTGGAAGTACCCTGTTTCGGTCTGACTGGGCCGGAAGCCGGATCGGATGCCGGTTCGATTCCCGACTACGGTATTGTCTGCCGGGGTGAATTCAACGGCAAACAGGATGTACTGGGGATGCGTGTTACCTGGGAAAAACGCTATATCACACTCGGACCGGTAGCCACGATTCTCGGGCTCGCGTTTAAGCTCTATGATCCGGATCATCTGCTTGGACAACAGAAAGATCTGGGCATAACCCTGGCGCTGATTCCGACCGATACGCCGGGCGTTCATATCGGACGCCGTCATTTTCCGTTGAATGGTGCATTTCAGAACGGGCCGAACTCGGGCGAAGAAGTATTTATTCCCATGGAATGGATTATTGGCGGGCAGGAAGGTGTAGGGCAGGGCTGGCGGATGCTGATGAATTGTCTGGCGGCCGGCCGTTCTATTTCCTTACCGGCAACCAGTACCGGTGGTGCGAAACTGGCCGCGAGAACCAGCGGCGCTTATAGCCGCGTGCGTGTGCAGTTTAAAACGCCGATTGGTTATTTTGAAGGTATTGAAGAAGCGCTGGCGCGTATCGGCGGTAATACTTACATGATGGATGCGGCACGTACGATGACCGCGGGCGCTGTCGATCTGGGTGAAAAACCATCAGTAATATCGGCCATCGTCAAATACCATTTAACCGAACGCGGACGTCAGGCCGTCAACGATGCCATGGACATCCATGGCGGCAAAGCCATCTGTCTCGGGCCGCGCAACTACATTGGCCGTACTTACCAGCAAATACCGGTGAGCATCACGGTGGAAGGCGCGAATATTCTGACACGGAATATGATTATTTTCGGTCAGGGTGCGATTCGCTGCCATCCTTACATTCTGCAGGAAATCAATGCGACGCATGATACCGACAGCAAACGTGCTTCGGAAACATTCGATGCAGCCCTGGTGGGGCACGCCATTTTCGGTATGTGCAATACGGTGAACTGCATTGTGCATGGTTTGTTTGGCAAATTCATAAAAAACAGTATTCCGCAGAAAAGTGCGCCTGAAGTTGCGGTTTACTACCAGCAATTGACGCGGCTATCGATCAATTTCGCATTTCTTGCCGACATCGCACTCATTATTCTGGGCGGTACGCTCAAACGTAAGGAAAGGCTTTCCGCGCGTCTGGGCGATATCCTCAGTCTGCTTTATTTATGTTCGGCTACACTCAAGCGTTTTGAGGATGATGGGCGGCAGCAGGCCGATTTGCCCTTGCTGCATTGGTCGCTGCAGGATGCGATTTACCGTATTCAGCAGGCATTTGACGAATTCCTGGATAATTTTCCAGGCAATAAGGTTCTTATATGGCTGCTGAGAAAATGGATTTTTCCGCTGGGCAGACCATTTTCACCGCCCTCCGATGCGACAAGTCATGAAATTGCACGATTAATGCTTGAACCGGGTAAAGCGCGCGATAGACTGACCCGCGGTATTTATGTGCCAGCAGCTGCTGGTGAAGCCATGGCCGATCTGGAGGAAGCCTTGAAATATGCGGTTGAATGCGCGCCGATTGAGGTCAGAATACGCAGCGCTGTTAAATCCGGTCAGATTACCGCGCAGGGCAGGGAACAGATCACACAGGCTTACCATTTAAATGTCATCACTGCTTCTGAAGCGGATGCGATGAAGAAGCTGCATGATTTGCGCAGCCGTGTTATCAAGGTGGATGATTTCCCAAGGGATTTTTCCTATGACCAGGTCGATCAGGTGGAAATAGATGGAAATACTGTTATTTCGGGGGGTGTTTCTATTGAAACACCCGACGCGCGCAATGCGGAAACTGTGGTTGCTGAGGAAAAATCTGAAACAACAACTGTTTCAGCAGTATCATCGGTCGAATCATACCCGGAAACATCGACAGATCATCCATCTTCCGATGTTCAGTATGGCGTCGATGTTCCGTCCCAGCCAGAGGGTGAAAGCCCGGCTGAAACCGGTAGTGTATCCGATGCTGAAATTAAACCTGCAGCCAGTACCGGTTCTGACACCGTAACCGCATCTGATGCCGGAGAGTCGGCCGAGGCGATAAAAAACAAAACCGGGACTGATGTTGCGCACGATGGGGATGATAGAGATGCAGCAACAGGCCAAGACCAAGACGAAATGAATGGCGCTCGGAATGGCGGCAAAGAAGGCCACGTAAACACACACCCGGATCAGGCCAAATAAAATGAATCATGTTATTTCAGCAGAGCAGGCAAAAACACTGGATGGGTTGTTTGGTGAGCGCGTTCGATCCGCACCTCAGGATGAGGCTTATCGTTACTTTAATGATCAGCATGATGCGTGGGAAACCTATACCTGGGCGCAAATGAATGCTCATGTGGCGAACTGGCAGGCGGCCTTTGACAAAGAAAACCTGTCTTCGGGTAACCGTGTTGCAATCATGATGCGTAACCGCCCCGAATGGGTCATGTTTGACCAGGCGGCAATGGGGCTGGGGCTGGTTGTTGTGCCATTTTACGTCGAAGACCGTGCGGAGAATATCAGCTACATGCTTGCCGATGCCGGTGTCAGGCTTCTGGTGCTGGAAAAATCCGGGCATTGGCGGGAAATCTGTGAAGCCTCAGGCCATGTGAAAAGCCTGCAGCGCATTGTACTGATTGAGCCTAATGGTGAGATTGAAGCGGATTCTTCAGGTGGAATGGATGATCAACGTCTGGTTGCGTTGAAAGACTGGATTCCTTCCGAAGCGGATAATGTCAGGCATATTAACGATGATCCCTATGCGCTCGCGACAATTATCTATACTTCGGGAACAACGGGCCGGCCAAAAGGCGTGATGCTCAATCACCACAATATTCTGTCCAATGCTTATGCCGGATTGCAGGTCGTTCCGGTATCTTCCGACGATATTCTGTTATCGTTTCTGCCGTTGTCGCATACCTTCGAACGCACGGTCGGTTATTATCTGCCGATGATGTGTGGCGCAACAATCGCTTATGCGCGTTCAATTGCACAATTACAGGAAGATTTGCTCATCATTCGGCCAACGATTCTGATTTCGGTGCCGCGCATTTATGAGCGTATTTATGCGGGCATACGTGCCAAATTAGCCGAAGGTCCTCAATTTGCGCGGAAACTGTTTGATTTTGCGGTTGATGTGGGTTACAGCCGATTTGAATACCAGCAAAAGCGCGCAGCCTGGAAACCGTCTTTTTTGTTGTGGCCGTTACTGAATAAGCTGGTTGCTGAGAAACTGATGGGTAAACTGGGCGGCCGCCTGCGGCATGCGATGAGCGGCGGTGCGGCATTATCTGCTGAAATTTCGCGTGTATTTATCGGTCTGGGGCTGCCGATTCTGCAAGGCTACGGCATGACTGAAAGCAGTCCGACGGTTTGTGTTAACCGGCATGACGATAATGTGCCTTCGAGTGTCGGTCTGCCGATACCTGGCGTTGAAGTCAGGCTTGGAGAGAATAACGCATTGCTGATCCGCGGCCCGAATGTGATGATGGGGTACTGGAATAATCCCGAAGCTACCCGTGCGGTGCTATCGGAAGACGATTGGTTAAATTCAGGCGATGTTGCTGCGATAGACGCACAGGGGCATGTGACGATCACCGGGCGGCTGAAAGATATTATTGTATTGTCTACGGGGGAGAAAGTGCCACCCGGCGATATGGAAGCAGCCATATTGCGCGATCTTATATTTGAACAGGTGATGGTGATTGGGGAATCACGTCCTTATCTATGTGTACTGGCCGTGTTGAACGGTAAAAACTGGGAGAAGTACGCCAATGCACATGGCCTGGATGCGAATGCGCGCGATGAAACAATTGAAGAAATACTGCTCGATAAAATCACCTACGAAACACGTGAATTCCCAGGCTATGCACGTATCCGCAAAGTAACCGTTATGGCCGAACCCTGGACGGTTGATAATGAAATGCTGACGCCGACGTTGAAACTGCGCCGGTCCAAAATTTTAGAGCATTATAAAACCGAGGTCGACAAGCTTTATGAAGGGCATTAGAGATCTTAGCGGTATTCTGGAATAATTTTACTGTACAGCAGCACGAACGGCTTCGAGCAGTTCATTATCCAGATGGCCATCTGCAATACGCTGGGTGCGCTGTTGAAAGATGCTGATCGCTTTCCGCGTCTGTGGACCCATGACACCGTCCACGCCACCGGCATCAATACCCAACGCATTGAGATTCATTTGTAACTGACGGACTTGTTCCCGCGAAATTTTAATTCCATTCTCTAAGGGCGGTTGTGATAGCGCGGGACTGCCGCTAATGCGGTCGGCTAAATGACCGACGGACAACGCGTAAAATTCGGAGCGGTTCCAGCGCATGATGACATGGAAATTATCCGTGACGAGAAAGGCCGGGCCCTGGTGCCCTGCCGGTACCAGCAGGGAGGCTTTTTGATGGGTAGGCAATAATGCGGGGCCCGAAACCGGCGTAACGCCGCGTGCCGCCCAGTCTTCGAGCGTCAATTGATGATGCAGACCGGCGAGTGAATAATCAAACCCGGCAGGTAATCTGACTTCCTGACCCCATTCAAGATCAGGGTTCCACCCCAAACGCTTCAGAAAATGCCCGGCGGAAGCCATGGCATCTTCCAGGCTTCCCCACAAATCACGGCGTCCGTCGCCGTCTGCGTCTCTGGCATAATTCAGAAATGTGGAAGGCATGAACTGCATATGCCCCATGGCTCCCGCCCAGGAGCCTATCATGCGGTCGGGTGTAATATCGCCTGCATCGATAATCCGCAAGGCATTCAGTAATTCCTGCGTAAAGAATGCGCTGCGGCGCGGATCGCAGGCCAGCGTGGCGAGCGAATCGGGAACCGACCAGTCGCCAAAATAACCCCCGTAATTGGTTTCCAATCCCCAGAACGAAACCAGGTATTTGGCGGGTATGCCGTTTTCCCGTTGTATTCTGTTTAATAAATCCCGGTGTTCTGCAATGAGGTTGCGCCCTTTGCGTATCCGTTCATCCGTAACGCGCGCATTGAAGTAACCCGCAAAGGTTTGTGTAAATTCGGGCTGACGGCGATCTAGCTCGATCACACGCGCAAGATATTTAACCTTACCGAGGACCTGATTGACCGTTTTGTCCGAAATACCATGTTGCCGTGCCTGTGATTGCAGATCTGCGACACATTGATTGAATGACTGTGCAGCGGCAGAAGCGGGCGGATTGACCATGAATACGCCTATCAGGAAGATCGATCCTGACAATAATGTCAGGATTTTATGGCTTTTTGGAGTATACGGACGCGGAAGACTCATGATGCACGCAGGGGACAATGGATGAAATTGAACAAAGAGTAATAAATAGTGGATCGTGCGCTATTTTTACAGGTGATGCAGCTTATTTGTCACGATGCGGGCATTGCTTCCGCAGGCAATCGGCATACAATGACAAGGAATGCTCCTGCAATTTGAATCCGCGTTCTTTAGCGATTGAGATCTGCCGCTTTTCGATATCCCCATCATAAAATTCTTCAACGCGCCCACACTGCAGGCAAACCAGGTGATCGTGATGACCGTCGCTTTTTAGTTCAAAAACCGCCTTGCCGCTTTCAAAATGATGCCGCTCCAGTAATCCGGCCTGCTCGAATTGCGTCAAAACCCGATATACAGTGGCTAAACCGATATCTTCATTTTCATTGAGCAACTCTTTATAAACATCTTCTGCAGAAAGATGCCGTACCAGACTGTTCTCGAACAGATTGAGTATCTTGAGTCGCGGAAGCGTGGTTTTAAGGCCGATGTTTTTCAGATCAATATTCTTGAGTTCTCGAGAATTGCTCATGGTTGTCTCTGCCAAGTAAATTATTTACTGTATCATATCGCGCTGAATGTATAAAAGCATACGAAGGTGTCAGGTATTCAGTATCCGGACACATTGCGCATGCATGCTTGTTGAGTTTACTACACAAATATGAATTTACAAAAGATATCAACAGAATGGCAATAAAAATAATAACTTTGCTGGTTTTTTGGCATCTTCTGGCTGGGTGTTCGTTAGCGCCGAGCATACTGTATAAAATCGATGTGCAGCAAGGTAATGTTGTTACTGAAGAAATGCTTGAAAAATTGCGGCCGGACATGACACGGCCGCAAGTCAGGTTTGTGCTGGGCTCGCCGTTGATTGTTGACCCGTTTCGCAATAACCGTTGGGATTATGCATATATTCAACGCATCAGAGGGAATTTGGTTGAACAGAAAAGACTGACCATCTATTTTAAAGATGATCGGTTGGATCGAATTGAGTTGAAGGAAATGCATTCCAGTGACGACAAGAAACCGCAAGCGGATTCGCAGCTGAAATCCGAAGATCGCGATGACAAGGAATCGAGTCATCACTCTGAGCGTTCTGTGACGACCGACGTCGATTCCGGGAATCCGAACAACGCGCCTGAAAATCATTCCGATAAATATCAACCCTAGACGTCATAACACAATCTACAGGAAGACCATGATTATCCAGAAAATCGCAATTGCGGGCAGTTCCGGACGAATGGGACGTATATTGCTCGAAGCCATTACACAAGCAGACGACATGTGTGTGGCTGCTGCATTGGAAATTGCCGACAGTGCTTACGTGGGTAAGGATGCCGGTGAATTAATCGGATCAAAAAACGGTGTCGTGATAACCCGTGATTATGAAACCGCCTTGCGGGGCTGTGACTATATTATTGATTTTACCCGTCCGGAAGGCACACTCGCCCATTTAAAAATATGCCGGGAAGCCGGTGTAAAAATGATCATCGGCACCACCGGTTTTTCTGCCGAAGAAAAAAACAGGCTTAAGGCGGCTTCTGAAGATATTGCGATTGTTTTTGCACCCAATATGAGCGTTGGCGTCAATGTAACCCTTAAACTGCTTGAAGTCGCTGCCAGAGTATTGAATGAAGGCTACGATATTGAAATCATTGAAGCGCATCACCGGCATAAAATTGATGCACCTTCCGGAACCGCGCTGCGCATGGGTGAGGTCATCGCGGAAGCGCTGGGGCGCGATTTGAAAAAGGTTGCGGTATATGGCAGAGAGGGTATTACCGGAGAGCGCGATGATACTATCATTGGTTTTTCCACTATTCGTGCCGGTGATATCGTGGGCGAGCATACCGCAATGTTTGCCGGATCGGGAGAGCGTGTCGAGATTGTTCATAAAGCCAGCAGCCGTATGACTTTTGCCATGGGCGCATTACGCGCGGTCCGTTTTCTTCAGAACAAACCCAATGGACTGTTTGATATGCAGGATGTTCTGGGTTTGCGGTAATTGATATGGCAACTTATGCAATCGGGGATGTGCAGGGCTGTTATGCCGCATTCATGACACTGCTCGATTTGATTGGATTTAACCCGAAACGTGACAGGTTGTGGCTGGTTGGCGATATTGTCAATCGCGGGCCGGACTCACTGGCAATGTTGCGTTTCGTGAAGCAGGCGGGTGATGCGGTTGTCATGGTACTGGGTAATCATGATTTGCATTTATTGATGGTGCATGCCGGCATCGCACGTAGCCATAAGAACGATACGATTCAACCGATTCTCGATGCGGAAGATAGTGAGCAAATGTTATTCTGGCTGCGCCATCAGCGGCTCTTCTACGCTGAAGATGACTATGCTATGGTACATGCCGGTTTGTTGCCGCACTGGTCAATCTCCAGATCCTTGCAACTGGCTGCAGAAGCTGAAGCTGCTTTGCAACAGCATGATTACCGTGAAGTCTTTGCGCGTTTGTACGGTAATGAACCCGATTACTGGCAGGACAGCTGGAAAGATTCGGAACGCCTGCGCGTGATTATCAATGCGATGACGCGTATGCGTATTTGCAGTCCTGATGGCAGAATGAATTTCGGTTATAAGGGGACACGCGATTCGATACCGGATGGTTATATGCCCTGGTTTGAAGTACCCGGCAGAGTCAGCAGGAATAATACGATTATCTGCGGCCATTGGTCGGCGTTAGGCTTGTATGTCACCGAACATATCATCGCACTGGACAGCGGCTGCGTCTGGAATAGACAGCTTTCCGCTATACGCCTGGAAGATAGGAAGGTTTTTCAGATTCAGTGTGATACAGCGGTAGCGATAACGTGTTCGCTATAGTCTGCTCGGCTAGGCGCGCCAATTCGCGACGGTTTTTTCCCGTACTGTAAATGGCATCGTTAAAAACCAGTACCGTTTCTATACAAGGCTGTCTAAGAATTTTCTGCAGGGAAACAGTAAGGGATACATCCGTGTAGGCCGCATCGCGTGAGATTCTGCCTTCGTGGTCCAGGTAGCGGATGGCGACAGGATACACATAAGCCTCCGCGTTGATGGCGGACTGCAGCAGCGACGCATGAAAATGATTGATTCTTGTTCCGTCACTGGTACCGGCTTCCGGAAAAATGCAAACCCGCCCCCCCGTGCTGAGTACGGCGCTGATTTCATGGTTGATGCGCAGCGTATCGGTGCGCTTCGTGCGTTTTATAAATAAAGTGCCGACCCTTTTGCATAAGAAACCGATAACAGGCCATTTCCGGATTTCGGATTTGGCGACAAACTGTGTCGGACTGACGGCCATCATGACACAGATATCGAGCCAGGACACATGATTGGCGACAAACAAGGCACGTTTGATTTGCCGCCCGGGTATTTCGCCGGAGCATTGCACATCGATATTCAGTATTTTCAATATACCGGTGGCCCAGTTTTGCATCATGCGCTGTTGTTTTTCCCGAGAACAGTAGGGATAAATAACAGCCTGCAGGATACCCCATACAACATGGGTGACCAGCCTTGTCAGTCGAATCATGCGAATGTAGCGTGGTGTGCTTTGTTTCATATGCATTGCCGGATTTGATTGTATTGGAAATTGAAAAGTATTCTACCGTGAATGACACCCAGTGTTTAATTCTAACGCTACAGTGTTTATTTTAAATGACAGCATTATGTGCCTGGTAGCATGTGATGGATACTTTTTTAGCGATGCGGCGGCGCCAGAGTGCGCAAAACATACTGCATCACATGCATTCAAATTCACTGCTTTTCATTTTCAGCCAAAGTAAGAAATAACCCGGATCTAGGGTGTTTGTTCATCCGATGGTGTCAAGCCTCAAAAGTTTAATATTTTCCGATATCAGCGGAAACCAGAGGATGACATGAATATAGTGGAACTACTCGCATTTGTAGTTAAAAACAAAGCTTCGGATTTACATCTGTCAGCTGGCATGCCGCCTATGATTCGCGTGCATGGCGAAGTCAAACGCATTAATCTGCCGGAAATGGAGCATAAGGAAGTACACGCAATGGTGTACGACATTATGAATGATGGTCAGCGCAAATACTATGAGGAAAACCTGGAATGTGATTTCTCATTTGAAGTACCCAGTCTGGCGCGGTTCCGTGTCAATGCATTCAATACGCAGCGTGGTGCGGCGACTGTCATGCGGACAATTCCATCAAAGGTGTTGACGCTCGAGGAGCTCAATGCACCGAAGATTTTCACGGAAATTGCCAATCAGCCGCGTGGCGTGGTACTTGTGACCGGACCGACCGGATCAGGTAAATCGACCACGCTGGCCGCCATGATCAATCATATCAACGAGAATGAATATGGCCATATCCTGACGCTGGAGGATCCCATTGAATTTGTTCACCAAAGCAAAAAATGTCTCATCAATCAGCGTGAGGTAGGCCGTGATACGCATAGCTTTGAGAATGCGCTGCGCTCAGCCTTGCGTGAGGATCCCGATATTATTCTGGTCGGTGAACTGCGTGACCTGGAAACCATACGCCTGGCCATGACAGCTGCAGAAACCGGTCATCTGGTTTTTGGCACTCTGCATACCAGCTCAGCGGCCAAGACCATAGACCGTATCATTGACGTTTTTCCTGCTGAGGAAAAGGAAATGATACGCGCAATGCTATCGGAATCGCTCAGAGCAGTGATTTCGCAGACACTGCTGAAAACAAGGGACGGTAATGGCCGTGTTGCCGCCCATGAAATTATGATTGGCACGCCCGCAATACGTAATCTGATCCGCGAAGGCAAAGTTGCGCAAATGTATTCCGCAATCCAGACCGGGCAAAATTTTGGCATGCAGACACTGGATCAGAATTTGACCGAGCTGGTAAGGCGCAATGTCGTAACTACGACGGAAGCGCGCGGCAAGGCGGCTAATAAAGATAATTTCAGATAAATTCATGGAATCACGATGAATACAGAACAAGCAACAAAATTCATGCATGATCTTCTGCGGTTAATGTTGCATAAGAAAGCATCGGATTTGTTTATTACCACTGGTTTTCCACCGGCACTCAAGATTGATGGAAAGATGACACCCGTATCTCAGCAACCTTTATCGGCGCTGCATACGGAAGCCCTGGCGCGTGCGATCATGAATGAAAAACAGGCTGGGGAATTCGAACAGACCAAAGAATGTAATTTTGCAATCAATCCTGCCGGAATCGGACGTTTCCGTGTCAATACGTTTGTTCAACAACAGCGGGTGGGGCTCGTGTTGCGGACGATTACCACAAAGATACCCGATTTCGACGATCTGGGCCTGCCGCCGGTACTCAAGGAAGTGGTGATGAGTAAGCGGGGGCTGGTTATTTTTGTTGGCGGCACCGGATCAGGTAAGTCAACTTCCATGGCAGCGTTGATAGGGCACCGGAATAAAAACAGCTATGGACATATTATTACCATTGAAGATCCGGTGGAGTATGTCCATGAACATATCAACTGCATCATCACGCAGCGCGAAGTCGGCGTTGATACCGGATCCTGGGAAGCCGCATTGAAAAATACCCTGCGTCAGGCGCCGGATGTGATTCTGATCGGCGAGATTCGTGACCGTGAAACCATGGAACATGCGATTGCGTTCGCCGAAACCGGCCATTTATGCATGGGTACATTGCATGCGAACAGCGCCAATCAGGCACTGGACCGGATTATCAATTTTTTTCCTGAAGAACGTCGCCCGCAGTTATTAATGGATCTGTCGCTCAATTTAAGAGGCTTGATTGCGCAACGCCTGATTCCCCGGAAAGAAAGTAAGGGACGGATTGCCGCGATTGAAATTATGCTCAATTCGCCATTGATCTCTGACCTGATATTCAAGGGTGATGTGCATGAAATTAAACAGATTATGAAGAAATCGCGCGAACTCGGCATGCAGACATTCGACATGGCATTGTTTGCGCTCTACGAAGCGGATCTGATCAGCTACGAAGACGCTTTGCGGAATGCGGATTCAATGAATGAGTTGCGTCTGCAGATCAAACTGGAAGGTAAGGAAGCCAAGGATAAGGATTTGAGTGCGGGCATCGCGCATTTGACTATTCAGGAATAAATCAGGTAATTATTGTCTATTGTCATATGCGCATATGATGAGGAATTGCCGGAAGGCTTGATTCTGTAAAATATATCCCCATTTCCTCGCTATATCTGATTGATGGGAAAAGTAATGATGCCTATCCATGCTCCAGCCATACGCAAACCCGCAGTCGCCGGTCTTTTTTATCCGTCTGACGCGTCGCAGTTATCACAGGAAATCAATCGGTTCATTGCCGATGCGCGGCAGTATAAACTGTCGCCCAAAGCGCTGATTGTTCCGCATGCCGGCTATGGCTATTCCGGAGCGATCGCTGCAACGGCATATGCAACTTTAATTTCGCAGCGTGAGGTGATCAGGCGCGT
Organism: uncultured Nitrosomonas sp.; assembly: GCA_964612715.1. Taxonomy (GTDB): domain Bacteria; phylum Pseudomonadota; class Gammaproteobacteria; order Burkholderiales; family Nitrosomonadaceae; genus Nitrosomonas. The sequence goes on from CAZTCY010000024.1 coordinate 15,894, forward strand.
TATATTGCTTGGGCCTGCGCATCGTGTAGCTGTGCGCGGTCTGGCACTGCCTGGCGCAGATTATTTCGGCACGCCTTTGGGGCCGGTTGAAATTGATCAAAGCGCGATTCAGTTAATTGTGGATTTGCCGCAAGTGACGATCAGTTCTGAGGCCCATGCCCTGGAGCATTCTCTGGAGGTTCAGTTCCCGTTCCTGCAGCATGTATTGTCGGATTTCCGTGTATTGCCGCTGGTTGTAGGAAGCGCATCAGCCCGGGAAGTTGCCGAGGTACTCGACAATGTCTGGGGAGGCGACGAAACGCTCATTGTGATCAGCTCTGATCTCTCGCATTATTTACCTTATGCGATGGCCCGGCAAACTGATCATGTAACTGTCCAGTCAATTCTGCAATTGGATCAGCCTATCGCGCATGATCAGGCTTGTGGTGGAACGCCCATCAATGGATTGATTATGGCGGCGCGGCGGCATCATTTAAAACCTGTTTTGTTGGATCTGCGCAATTCGGGCGATACGGCGGGTTCTCGGGATCGGGTTGTGGGCTATGCTGCGATTGCATTTTGTGTGAACAATAAAGATGGAAACTGACATGCAGCTACAATCCATCCGTCACCATGAACAAGGCAGAATACTGCTGCAAATTGCGCGCGCAGCCATTACACACACATTAAAGGCGACAGAATGGAAAGGCGAATCTGTCGACAGGTCGGCGCAATGGCTTCAACAAGCAGGCGCAACATTTATAACGCTGACACAGCATGGGCGTTTACGCGGGTGTATCGGTTCCTTACAAGCACATCAACCGCTCATTGAAAATGTGCGCAGCAACGCAGTATCCGCTGCGTTGCACGATACCCGTTTCCTACCGGTTACGGCCGGTGAACTGGAAAGTATTGATATCGAAATATCGTTGCTTTCAGCACTGCAGTCTATCCGGTTTGCCAGTGAATTGGATGCCTTAAAGCAACTGCGGCCGGGCATGGATGGTATTACGCTGGAATATGGCATGTGCCGCGGTACCTTTCTGCCCCAGGTATGGGATAACCTGCCTCAGCCGCGGGAATTTCTGGCCCAGTTGAAAGTGAAAGCAGGTTTGTATCCGGATTTCTGGGATGACGCCATTCAATTATCACGCTATACCGTGCGGAAATGGCGTGAAACAGATTTTATTGAGGAAAAAAATCATGGATGAACCGATAGGTCACGCTGAGCGGTTTCCGGCAAAATACTGGCACCCATTAAGCGACGGGCGTATTCAATGTGATTTATGTCCGCGCGATTGTAAACTGCACGATGGACAGCGCGGCGCATGTTTCGTACGCGGGCGTGTTGGGGACGGCATGGTGTTGACGACATATGGGCGATCTTCCGGGTTTTGTGTCGATCCTATTGAAAAAAAACCGCTGAATCATTTTTATCCGGGCAGCAGTATTCTTTCGTTTGGTACGGCAGGATGCAATCTGGCCTGTAAGTTCTGTCAGAATTGGGATATTTCCAAATCGCGCAGCTTTGATAAACTGGCTGCGCAAGCCAATCCGGAAGAAATTGCCGATACCGCACTTTCACTCGGTTGCAGAAGTATCGCGTTTACTTATAACGATCCGGTCATTTTTGCGGAATATGCCATGGATGTCGCTGATGCCTGTCATGCTAAAGGCATTATGACTGTGGCTGTGACCGCGGGCTATATCCATGCCGCACCGCGGCGTGATTTTTTCGCCAGAATGGATGCGGCCAATGTCGATTTGAAAGCATTTACCGAAGATTTCTATGTCAAGCAAACCGGATCGCACCTGCAGCCAGTGCTGGATACACTGAAGTATCTGAAACATGAGACTGATGTCTGGTTTGAAATAACAACTTTACTCATTCCCGGATTGAATGATTCCGCGTACGAAATTGAAGCCATGTGCGCCTGGATTGTGAAGGAGATCGGCGTCGATGTGCCGCTGCATTTCAGCGCATTTCACCCGGATTACAAAATGAATGATAGACCGGGAACGCCGGAGGAAACATTGGTCAGAGCGCGGAAGACAGCACTGGATGCGGGGCTGACATATGTTTATACCGGTAATGTATATCACCAGGAAGGCGATACGACGTATTGTCCTGCGTGCAAAAGTGCGTTGATCGTTCGTAACTGGTATGAGATCGAGCGTTATCAATTGACGGACAATGGACACTGCAACAATTGCGGAACATTGATTGCCGGCCGCTTTGGCCGATTTGACGGCAGTTTCGGACGACATCATATTCCGGTTAAAATCCACCATCAGCCGCCGGATAAAGCTGGAATTCCCGTCAATTCATAAAACGCAACTTCACTGTCCGTGCCCGTTCGTCTTGGCATACTTTCGTTTGTTCTGGGCGCAGGGCTGTTGCAATGGCAGGCCGATTTGCCGGCTATGCTTCCGGCATTCTTTTTATTTCCGCTGCTTGCCAGCGTTATTGTTTGCGGGCTGGGTCAGACACATGCTGTGCGTTTCATCAGCCGTTGTTTGCTGCTGGTATTTTTGCTGGGCTGCGGTTATTTCTGGGCTGCCGGTAAGGCTTATTGGCGTCTGGCGGATAGTCTGCCGGAAGACTGGGAGGGCAGGGATGTGCAAATCACCGGTTTCGTTTCCAATATGCCATTGTACACGGACAGAAAAGCCGGTTTTCTGTTTGACGTTGAGCGTGTCATCACGCCGCAGGCGCATGTTCCAAAGCGCATATCACTTTCGTGGTATAACGCGTGGTATAACAATAGCGCAGGAGATGGCGGCAAAATAACGTTACCGGTGATCAATCCTGGTGAGCGCTGGCAGCTTACTGTGCGTTTGAAGCGTCCGCATGGCAGCGCCAATCCGCATGGATTTGACTATGAAAAATGGGTGCTGGAACGCAACATACGTGCCGTTGGCTATGTTCGAGAAGCCAATGATAACATGCGCCTGGAAGCAATAACCGGATGGTCGTTCTACCGGATAGAGCAGATCAGGCAGCATATTCAGCAGCGCTTTGACCGGATCTTGCAGGATCAGCCGTATGCCGGCGTACTGAAGACATTAGTGACCGGCGATCAACGTGCGATTTCAGCGGATCATTGGGCGGTTTTTACACGTACCGGTACGAACCATTTAATGGCGATTTCCGGATTACATATCAGTCTGGTTGCTACGCTGGTTTATGGGCTGGTATTTTCACTCTGGCGCTACAACGGGTTTTTACTGCTGCATATACCGGCACGGCGGGCGGCGGTCATGGCGGGATTGGTTGCGGGGCTGGGTTACGCCTTGTTATCCGGCTTTGCCATACCCGCGCAGCGCGCATTTATCATGCTGGCTGTGGTTGCCGTGGCGGTATGGCGGAATCGCATGACTTCTCCATCAATGGTGCTGGCAATCGCTTTGTTTGTGGTGGTACTGATCGATCCCTGGGCGACGCTGTCCGCCGGATTCTGGCTGTCATTCGGTGCTGTGGCCATCATTATGCTGGTAACGGTAGGACGTATAAATACATCAGGCGCCGAGGTACGTTGGACAGGCTGGTTACGTATACAGTGGGCGATTACGCTCGGCCTGACGCCGCTATTGCTGGTATTGTTTCAGCAGTTATCGATTGTGTCTCCTGTCGCTAATGCCATTGCAATACCGCTGATCAGTTCGATTGTCGTGCCGCTGGCATTGCTTTCAGCGCTGCCAGGGCTGGATTTTCCGTTAACGCTGGCGCATGGCGTACTCAGCTTTGTCATGGAATTTTTGCAGTGGTTGAGCACGTTACCGCAGTCTGTGTGGCAACAACATACACCGCCTTTCTGGACAGTTCCGCTGGCAATCGCCGGCATAGTCTGGTTATTACTGCCCGGTGGTATGGGATTGGGATTTTTTTCAGGATTTCCTGCGCGCTGGTTAGGTTTTCTGGCTATTCTGCCATTGTTTCTGGTATTGCCGGACAAACCACCCGAAAAGGCTGTGTGGTTGACCGTACTGGATGTGGGGCAGGGGCTTGCGGTGGTTGCGCAAACGCATGACCATGCATTACTGTTTGATACAGGGCCTTCATTCGGCGAGTCAAACAGTGGTATACGCGTCATTATCCCTTTTCTGCGCGGCGCAGGGATACACAAATTGGATACAATGATCGTGTCGCATGCGGATTCCGATCACAGTGGCGGTGCTTTATCCATTCTCGAAGCGATGCCAGTGGATGCATTTTTTTCTTCACTGGATCAGACGCACGCGCTTGCGCAATCAGCACGGCTTGCAACAGGACGGAATATACACTGCCATACGGGACAATCCTGGAATTGGAATGGTGTACTGTTTGAAATTTTGCATCCGTTTCCCGGAATTTATCAGCATCCGCAACGTAAAACCAATCCCAGCAGCTGTGTTCTGAAAATCACCACGGAATATGGCAGTGTACTTATACCTGCTGATATTGAGCGTCAATCCGAACAGACTCTGCTGGCGCATTCGCCGCAGCAATTGCCATCAACAGTGCTCATCGCGCCGCACCACGGCAGCCTTACTTCGTCGAGTGACGCATTTGTACGCCAGGTTAATCCTGATGTAGCCATATTTACTGTGGGTTATCGAAACCGCTTCGGGCACCCACGATCCGAAGTGGTAAGGCGTTATCAGGAAGTTGGCGCCTTACTATTGCGCAGCGATTGCAATGGCGCTGTATCAATCCGGTTTGAGCCGCATGGGCTGTCCGTTTCAGGCTGGCGGCAGACACGCATCCGATATTGGCATCAGAAGATACAAGCCTGTGAAAATGGTTATTCCATGTCCTTTTAGGCTACTGCGACAGTATAAAATAGCGTGTGCAACTGCTCAGTGTCGCTGGTTGCACACGCGCAATGCCGACCGACAAGGTGCATCAATCGGAATGCGGTGAGCGATATGTTATTTTCTGTGTTGCGTGTGGTCTTTTAGGCCTGACAATACGCCCGTTGCGAGTTTGTGAATAAAATCAGCCGTGGATTGTGCCAGTTGTACACCTGCGTCCAGTTGCGCATGACTGACTGAAGCGGCCTGTTGCGTAAGAATGGTAAGCGTTTCCTTTAATTGTGCGCCTACGACAGTACCGTTGTTTTTTGCGTGTGTCGCAATATCCTGCAAAATATCGGATAACGCACCTTTGGCTCCTGAAGCCGCATTCTGCAATGTATCCAGAAAAATACTTTCGAGACCTTCAATATCCGATTTTGTACGCACTAATTCCTTGTCAGAAAATTTCTGGGCACGCCCGGCAGCTTCCTGAATCGCCAGCTTTGTCGCTTCAGCCACGCGTGCCAGAGCGGAATCCAGTCCTGAAACGGCTTCCGAAATCTGTGATTGTGCGGCTTGCGTCTGATTTGATGCTGCAAGCAATTGTTTCTGTGCGCCTTCATGAACCCCGTTGGTGACGGCAGTTGTAATACGGCGGATTGAATCAATATCCAGGCGGTCCGCATTGATTGCGCGCAGCGTCAGATTATGAACGGTTTCGCGGATATTGACGCCATCCACCAGCGCATCGTGTATTTCCCGTTCGAGCACGGTTAAATCATCTTGAATGCGGCTATTGTCGGTGGTTGTGTTTTGTTGTCCGGTTTGCGTATCGCTATTATCGTTGTGCATATTTGGTTACCCCGTCGTGTGAAATAAGATTGTTCAGAGTTCATTTTCCTCCTGCTGTCCGTAATCGGTCAAGGCCGTTCATATAGGGTTGCAATACTTCCGGGATGGAAACACTGCCATCGGCGTTTTGAAAATTTTCCAGGACCGCTACCAGTGTTCTCCCGACGGCAAGGCCGGAGCCGTTTAATGTATGTAATAAAACAGGCTTGCCATTTCCGTTGCGAAAGCGTGCTTGCATGCGCCTTGCCTGAAAAGCTTCGCAGTTGCTGCAGGATGAAATTTCACGATAAGTATGCTGTGCAGGCAACCAGACCTCAATATCATAAGTCTTCGCAGCAGAGAAGCCCATATCCCCGGTGCATAACGCCATCACCCGGTAAGGCAGTTTCAGTTTTTGCAGTATCTTTTCCGCGTTACCGACTAGTTCTTCTAATGCCGCATAAGATTCATCCGGGTGTACGATGTGTACCAGTTCTACCTTGTCGAATTGATGCTGGCGTATCAGTCCACGGGTATCCCGGCCATAACTGCCGGCTTCAGAACGAAAACAGGGGGTATGCGCGACGAATTTCAGCGGCAATGCTTTAAGCGGTATGATTGCGTCGCGTACGATGTTGGTGATGGGTACTTCAGCAGTGGGGATCAGATAAAAATGTTCATGGTACTCTGACGGGTTTGTTTTATTGTTTCCGGCAGCTACAGCAAAGAGATCCGCTTCAAATTTCGGCAGTTGCCCGGTGCCCTGCAAACTGTTTCGATTAACCAGATAAGGGACATAGGTTTCGGTATAGCCATTTTCCTGTACATGGGTATCAAGCATGAATTGTGCCAGCGCACGATGCAATCGCGCGAGGCCGCCTTTCATCAGGCTGAAGCGCGCGCCGCTGAGTTTCGCAGCTGTTTCAAAGTCCAGCATGTTCAGGCTTTCGCCTATGCTGACATGATCCATGATTTCGAAATTAAATTCGGGGATTTCTCCCCAACGCCGGATTTCCTGATTGTCTTCTTCTCCCTTGCCTTCCGGTACACTCTTGTGCGGTAAATTGGGTACTTCATACAGGATAGCCTGCAGTTCGGACTGGATCTGTTCCAGTTTGTTTTCAGACGTTTTGAGTGCATCACCCAGGCTGGCAATCTCGGCTAGAATTTCAGATGTATCTTCTCCTTTGCCTTTTGCCTGCCCGATGCGTTTTGAGGCAGCATTGCGTTTTGCCTGCAATGCCTGAGTATGGGTCTGGATTTTTTTGCGTTCGTGTTCGAGCTGATTGAATCGCTCTACGGGAAACTGGTAATTCCGGCTGGCCAGTTTTGGTGTGATATGTTCAAGATCAGTACGTAATAATTGAATATCTAACATGCAAACTCCGGGTGCGTGATATCTACTTTTAATGGATATGAATCTTATGTATCCTCAGCGGTTTTTTTAGATTTTTTATCCAGACTGCGTAAGTAGTTTAATTTTTCCTTAATTTTTGCTTCCAGACCATTTTCTGTCGGTTGATAAAAATTGACTGCCGATAGGTCATCCGGAAAATAATTTTCACCAGCCACATAAGCTTCAGGATAATCATGCGCATAGCGATAGTTATGGCCAAAACCCATTTTCTGCATTAATTGCGTCGGCGCGTTACGCAGGTGAATAGGAACAGGGCGTGATTTGTCCTGGGCAATAAATGCGCGTGCCTTTTTGTAGGCCATGTAAGCCGCATTGCTTTTGGGCGCGCAAGATAAATACAGTGCAGCCTGAACCAGAGCAAGCTCGCCTTCCGGGCTGCCTAATCGTTCATAGACATCACAGGCATTCAGCGCCATCTGTAGTGCGCGCGGATCTGCAATACCGATATCTTCAATCGCCATACGGATCAAACGGCGGCCAATATAGCTTGGATCCGTACCACTGTCCAGCATGCGGCATAACCAGTACAGCGCGGCATCCGGTGATGAACCGCGAACGGATTTGTGTAGTGCTGAAATCTGGTCGTAGAACGCATCACCGCCTTTATCAAAACGCCGGGAATTGCGCGCAAGGGTATTGCGCACGAACTCCGCTTCAATTTCGATAATATTTCCCGATTCTGCGGCCAGAATCAATTGCTCGAAAAGATTGAGCAGGCGCCGCGCGTCACCGTCCGCATAGGCAATAATCAATTCGCGGGCGTCATCGCTGAAGCATTGCGCATCGTGCGAAATGCTTTGCGCGCGATCCAGGATCTGTGAGAGGTCTGTGTCGGATAGCGGCGTGAGACTGTAGACCTGCGCACGGGAGAGCAGGGCGCTGTTAACTTCGAATGACGGGTTTTCCGTGGTTGCGCCGATAAAAGTGATTAAGCCCTGCTCGACATGCGGTAAAAATGCGTCTTGCTGGGATTTGTTAAAGCGATGCACTTCGTCGACAAACAAGATGGTATGACGACCGGTTTGCTGCAAGGTTAATTCGGCCTTCTCGATGGCATTGCGAATATCTTTAATGCCTGACAATACAGCGGAAACTGAAATGAATTCAGCATTAAAGGCATTTGACATGATTTGTGCGAGGGATGTTTTGCCGGTGCCTGGCGGTCCCCATAAAATCATTGAATGCGGTTTTCCGGATTCAATGGCCAGTCGCAGAGGTTTTCCCGCGCCCAATAGATGCGGTTGACCGACAATATCACTCAGTACTTTAGGGCGTAACTGCTCTGCGAGCGGCGATCGCGGGTGGAAAGCCGTAAATGTATCACTCACTAATGATGTCTACGCCTTCAGGCGGTACGAATTTGAATACATTTTCCGGCAATGCAGGGTTTTTGTTCAAGTCGGAAAAGGTAAGATAAGTCGTCTGGCCAAAATTATCGCGCAAAGCCATAAATTGCAGTTCACCTTGTTGCGAAAACCCCATTTGAATAAATTCAAAGGTGCTGTCCTTGCTTTTTGGAATCGCTTCAAGCCATTCAATATCTTCCTGCATGCCGAGATTGACGAGTTCGAAGTTTTCTTCAATGGCACCGCTTCCGGCAAGCAGTGCGGCTGGACTGCTGCCAATCGCGATGTTGAACTGGCGCACGGTAACCTGATTCAGATCATGATCGTAAAACCAGACTTTTTCCCCATCACCGATAATGGATTGCTCATAAGGCACTTTATAAATCCATCGAAACTTGTCAGGGCGTTCAAACTGCATAATACCGCTGGATCTTTGTATGATGCGCGCGTTCCTGTCAGACAAAGCCTGAGAAAAATTGGCTTGTACAGTTTGTGTTTCCCGAATGAAACGCTTCAGATTGTCAATAGCCGTCGCCCATGCAATGCTTGGCGCGCCTATCAATAGGATGCACATATAAAATGCGCTGAAAGGAGGAATAAGGTTCATACCATTAAAAAGCGATCTGAAATCAGAAGTTAATCATTGCGCGCTGGAACCAGAACTTCACGATTTCCATTGCTTTGCATGGCCGATACCATTCCGGCCCGTTCCATATCCTCAATAAGACGCGCCGCCCGATTATAGCCGATGCGCAGATTCCTTTGCACCAGCGAGATTGATGCGCGGCGGGTTTTGAGCACGATCTGAACAGCTTCGTCGTAAAGCGGATCAGTCTCCCCGCCATTTTGTCGGGTTGACTCATTAAGCGAATCAGCGCTGTTTTCTTCATCGCTGGTATGCAGTATATCTTCTATGTAACAAGGGCCACCCTGTTCTTTTAGATATTCCACGACCTTATGCACTTCATGATCGGCGACATAGGCGCCATGTATACGCTGAGGAAGGCCGCTACCGGGCGGCAGATAGAGCATATCACCCTGTCCCAGCAGGGCTTCCGCACCCATTTGATCCAGGATTGTACGTGAATCGATTTTGCTGGATACCTGGAAAGCGATTCTGGTCGGAATATTGGCTTTAATCAATCCGGTTATCACATCAACCGATGGACGTTGCGTTGCAAGTAACAGATGAATGCCAGCTGCACGGGCTTTCTGCGCGAGTCTGGCGATTAATTGTTCTACTTTTTTACCTGCCACCATCATTAAATCCGCCAGCTCATCAATGACAATAACGATTAAGGGCAGTTCTTCAAGTTGCTCCTGTGTTTCATGCAGTGCAGTCAGTGGGTTGAACAGCGGCTCTTCATTTTTGGCGGCTTCGCGCACTTTCTGATTATAGCCATTCAGATTACGTACACCCAGCGATGACATCAGTTTGTAGCGGCGTTCCATTTCACCCACTGACCAGCGTAAAGCGCTGGCTGCTTCACTCATGTCGGTTACAACCGGTGTCAGCAGATGCGGGATACCTTCATAAACGGATAATTCCAGCATTTTGGGATCCACCAGAATCAGACGTACCTGTTCCGGCGCGCTTTTATAAATCAGGCTCAGAATGACGGCGTTTATCGCCACAGATTTGCCAGAACCGGTTGTGCCGGCAACCAATGCATGCGGCATTTTGGCCAGATCGGATACGACAGGCCGTCCGCTGATATCCATGCCTAAGGCGATGGTCAGTGGCGACGCCATATTGGCATAAGGCTGTGAATCGAGAATTTCCACGAGCCGTACAATTTGGCGTTTCGGATTGGGAATCTCCAATCCCATGGTGGTTTTTCCCTGTATTGTTTCAACGACACGAATGCTGGATACCGTCAGTGCACGTGCCAGGTCTTTAACCAGATTGATGATTTGACTGCCCTTGACGCCTATCGCCGGTTCAATTTCATACCGTGTGATCACCGGGCCGGGGTAGGCCGCGACAACTTTAACCGTAACACCAAATTCCTTGAGTTTGTTTTCTATTAAACGTGAAACAGCTTCCAGTGCATCTTTCGTTAAGACTTCGATGTCTTTTTCCGGTGCATCGAGTAAATGAAGTGGAGGTAATTCCGCAGAACCGGTAAATGATGGTTTCTGTTTTTCTTTTATGATGCGCTCGGATTTTGTAAATGTTTCAACGGGTAACCCGATATGTATAGGCGTATTTTCTTTGGGTGGCTCTTTGTCTGTATTGAAAAAATTTCCGGTCTCAACGAAGTTATTATCATTCCTGCCGCTGTATTGCGTTTTTCTATGCAACCATGATTGCTGTATCGATACTAAGCAATTCTCGATTACCTCGCCTATTTTTTCGACAAAACGCACCCATGACAGCCCGGTGAATTGACTGAAGCCGACTGCTATCAGGATCAGAAATATCATGGTTGTCCCTGTAAATCCGAGTAACTCGGATAAATAATGACTGATGGTTTCACCAAGTATGCCGCCCGGCTGATAGGGTAAGGTAATATTGCGTGTATAAAAGCGGAGTGATTCAAGCCCGCTGCTGGCAAAAAGCAGGAGCAGAAAACCGCTCAATAAGAGCACTATGGACTGGCGGTCAAAGATGCCCCCGGTGTCAATGCGGCGGTAGCTCCAGAAGACGGTAGCAGCAAAAAAAATGACCCACCACCAAGCCGATACACCGAAAAGATAGAGTAGAAAATCCGCAATCCAGGCGCCGACATACCCGCCGGCATTTTGAATGTGATTATAATCACCGCTATGTGACCACCCGGGATCGCCACGATCATAGCTGTAAAAAATCAAAATGAGATACAGCGCCATGCCCAGCAGCAAAAGCCAGCCGGATTCACGTAATAGGCGGGAAACGCGTGGGGTCAAGGAGCGGCCGGTTGATTTGCTGGCCATCGATTTATTGATCAAACTCATGAATAGATTTAAGAATCTGTTCAAGATCTCACTGAAGGGCGCATTGCGGCGTTAAAATCGAACTCAAAATGTTCACATACTTCAAGTATGCTGCACTTTTTGCTCGGCGCAAGCGCCTCGCCCTACGGACCAGCCTTACGGCTGTTCGCTGCGCTTTGCTTGCGTTGTTCAATTTTGCCTTGCACTACACCTCTTGATCGAGATCTTGAACAGATTCTAAGCACTCCGGCTTAACTTAGATGAGGTTTGAATTATATAAGATTATCCGCTAAAAAGAACGTGCCAGATTGAAGGGTTTGCGTTTTTGGAATGGTAAATCAAAGTATTTCATTTTAAATTCAATTGTTCGGCTAAACTGTGCGAACTTACTTCAGCCTGTTCGGGAACGTAACAAAATTGCAGGGATCAGTGGTTTACCGTTACGTTTGGTTTCCGGTAGTGTAGATACCTGATTTCTGCCATTTTCTTTTGCCTTTATTAAGGCTTGTTCAGCGCGCTTATAGAGTTTGCGCCTATTGTCGTCGATATCGAGTGTGGCTATTCCGACACTGACAGTAAAGCCGGAGTGAAACTCCGATTGATTGGTTCTGAAAATTTTTTCACGCAATGCATTGCTCACTTCCTTTGCTTCATGAATATCGGTTTCAACGAATATAACCGCAAATCGATCTGTACTGATACGATAGAGTTGATCCGAGTTTCGTATGGATTTACAGATTTCTTTGGCTAATCGCTTTATCAAAAAATTTTTGTAATGTTGGTCTGTTTTATCGCTATGAACAAGTTGCGTGAAATGATCAACATCAAAAATCGCTAACGACAAATTATGATTGTAGCGCTTGCATCTTTTGATTTCAGCGTTCAATTCGAGTACAAAAGCACGATCTGTTTTGCAATTTGTCAATGAATCGATATATAAGTCTGTTTTGACGGTTGTAGACTCCTGACTTACTTTTTTTATTTTAAGCACCATGAATGCGATGCATGCGATAACCAATACAGTAAGAAAGCGATTAGTCAGAACCCCATCAATCGGCACTATCTGCCCCGGGGAAAGAAAAAAACCGGCAATTGTGAGGAGTGTGCTTGTGAAAAAGAAAATATAAGTACTTTGATTGCTTTTTAGCCACAGACTGCCGAATACGACCAAAGCATAAGGCGTCCCCGCGGCAATTCCAAGTGGCGTATTAAGGTCAAACAAAAAAATACAGAATGTTGTACTCCATAATAATAACCAATAAATGGCAACCGCATATTCATTCTGCAATGACTTCAAATGGGCCGTTTTTGCAACGATTAATGTAGACATGGAAATATCCTCAGACTGGCGTTGGGAATACCTAATACCTTTTTTATAACACCTATTATTTACGTCACAGCATACTAATAATTTACTGCAATATTAAAGCTTTTTAAAAATGGGCAATTCTAGCATATCGGTCTAAAAATAATCAGTTAACTTACCATGGTTTCTTATTGGAAACAGATATTGATTTATAAATCAATATGTTGTATCAGAAACAGACGATAGTCTATACTGACGATTATTCGTGGCTGATGTTAGCAGGGAAATAACAATGCCACAGTCTTTGTTGGAACAGGCTGGCCCATATTTCATGGCATGGTCACACGGATTCAAGCGGTGATTCTAACCAAGCGTGTACCTGCCAATCGGTCATGAAGATATTGATGTTCTTGATCAACCAAAGCCCATAACAATCCGATACCAAAGCATAAAATCCCGGTTACCGCCAGTAAATACCGGATGATTGCTTTACGCTTGTCCAGTTTTTGTCCTGCGCGGGTGACAACACGCATTTTCCATGTTTGCATTGCCAGTGTTTGTCCGCCATGCGTCCAGAACCAGACAAAATAATAACCCATTACAATCAATAAGTATGTTTGATAAAGTGGCCTGAAATAAGCGGCGCCGGTGTCACGTAAAATAAGATGAAAAAGGAAGCTGGCAATAAAAATAACCGCAAGCAGAATAAGAGATTCGTAAAGCAGACAAACAAACCGTCGCCAGAAACCGGGAAAAGATAATGTCATAATCGCGTCATAATTAAGCTGAAATAATTACCCGTTGTTCTGGAATCGATCGATTGAGTTTTATAAATTTTACGCATCTAAAAACCCTTATTGGAAAACGGATACTCTTTTTTGGATATTCTATAATAGAATTAAGCAATATTTGATGTCCGTCTAAAATTATTCGATCAATGGAAAAGAGTGCAAGAGCGTGTTAACAAAATTCTTGAAAAATCAGCAGAAAGCAGTAAAAAAAGGTCGACCCCTTGGATTTGATCCTGCCGAAGCAATGGAAACAGCGATGAATGTGTTCTGGGAGAAAGGTTATGATGGTGCTTCTCTCGATGATCTGCTGCAAGCGACACATATTTCAAAAAGCAGTTTTTATAATGCATATGGCAATAAATCCAATCTGTTTGAACAATGTCTTGGTCTCTTCTGCGATAAACAGATTGCTTTGTTGGAACAAGGAATGAAAGAAACGCCGAACGGACGTGATTTTATCGAAAAGTTTTTTCGTGAGTTAGTGCAGGGCGTACGATTGGGTAAACCACACTTCGGTTGCCTGATTATGAACACGGCGCATGAATTTTCCGGGCGTGATGTGTATATTTCCCAACTGGTTTCAAACGCTACCTTGCGTTTTAATGAAATTATACAGCGTGCGGTTAAGAATGGTCAGAATGCGGGTACCATCACCAAAGAGAAAGATCCGAAAGCATTGGCTTATTATGTGATGAGCAGTATTGCAGGTATCCGGCTCATGATTTCAGCACAGGTTGATCCCGATCAGCTGGATGCGATTATTGATGTAACACTAACCGCCTTAGATTAGTTATTTCCGTTTACTCGATTTATTAAGTATTATTTCCAGGTATAAGCGTTTAGTCTGGAGGTTATTGATAATTATTATCGTTTACTTTATTATTCCAGGTTTAACCAAAATCGATACGTCATATTTGCCTATTTATTAGTCTATTGAATAGGCCATAGAAAGTAGGCAGTTTATGCTAAGCGCTTGTTTCTATGTATTGTATCCCATGATGCGTAAATATATCGGATGTATCAGATAAAGGAATAATGAAATTTAGGCAATGATTAATCAGCGATGCAATCACTTTCACCGAAAAATATCGATTACTATTTAGGACCGAAGCAGAGCCTTGTTTCTTTGCCGGGTATCCTGTTTGCACTGATTATTCATGCCGCTCTGTTTCATGTGTTATGGACTCAACGTGTTATGCCGCAACCTGAGCAGCTGGTTACACTGTTTGCCGAAGTGCTTTCTATGCCCGAGCCTGAAATTCAACCTGAAGTCAAACCGGAACCTGTGCCGGCAAAACTTCAGCCGGTTCAAAAACCCGAGCCCAAACCTAAAGTGAAGCGATTGGTGGCAAAAGCACCGGAAACGCCTAAACCGCAATATGTTGCACCGCCGGAGCCTGAACCGGAATCCGAAACGGTTGAGGAGAAATTCGTGCCAGGACCTGTCGCAGAGGCGGCGCCAACCCGGCCACAAATGCCGGCAGGACCAGTCACACTGTCATCGGAGTTGTCCGTTTCCTGCCCATCACTTACCGCACCGACATATCCCGCAATCTCACGCCGCATGGGCGAGGAAGGCAAACTGGTATTGCGGGTTGAACTGGATGAAAACGGCCGTATTGATAATGCACGCGTGATAGATAGCAGTGGCTATGATCGATTGGATAAGGCAGCGTTGGAAGCTGTAAGAAGCTGGCGATGCCGACCGTCAATGCAGGGGGGGCAGCCTGTGCGCGCAGTTGCACTGCAACCTTTTAATTTTGTATTGCAAGGAAATAATTAATGGAACAAGGTCTTGGTTTTTCTCATTTTCTCGCTCAAATTGATAGCGTGGGAATGGGGGTGCTGGTTTTACTTATCTCGCTTTCAATAGCCAGCTGGTATCTGATCATTAGCAAAAGCATCGCCAACTTTATCGCTAAAAGACGTGCGGCTGCATTTTTAAAGCATTTCTGGGGCGTTGCATCATTGGACGATGTGAAGCAATCGCTCAACACCACTACACCGAATAACGCTTTCGCTGAACTGGCCAAGCTTGGCATAGAGGCCGCAACCGATTCCAAAGTGCACGATTCGTATAAACTGGCTGCTGCGGGTGGAACCAGTGAATTTCTGACACGTGCCTTGCGTAATGGTATCGATCAGGAAGCCACGCGTGTTGAGAACGGATTGACACTGATTGCATCGGCTGGCTCCGCAGCGCCCTATATCGGCCTGTTCGGAACTGTCTGGGGAATTTATCATGCGCTGATACAAATCGGTTTATCGGGACAGGGAACGCTGGATAAAGTCGCCGGTCCTGTTGGCGAAGCGTTGATCATGACAGCGCTGGGCCTTGCTGTAGCGATTCCGGCAGTGCTGGCCTATAACGCTTTTGTGCGGCGTAATCGCATATGGCTTGCACGCCTGGACGCATTTGCGCATGATTTGTTTGTATTGATCACGATGGGGAGTGGCAGTGACAGTAACCAGAAACAGCCGCTACCGCAGACAGTTGCACCCGCAACAACCTATTCAAATCTGGAAAAAAGGGGACAGTAATGGCATTTGGTGGCAGTATGAATAGCCGCGGGCCACAGACACCGATGTCTGAAATCAATGTCGTGCCGCTGGTTGATGTAATGCTTGTTTTGTTGATTATATTCATCATTACAGCGCCGTTATTGACGCATTCAGTAAAGATTGATTTACCGAAGGCAGAAAATACCCCCAATATTACACAGCCCGAGCATATCGAATTGGCCATACAAACCGATGGCAGCCTGTTCTGGAATGGCGAACCGGTATTGCTGGAGCAATTATCAGCACAGTTTTCTGCAGCAGTGACGCAGGATCCCAAAACCGAATTACATATTCGTGCCGATAAACTCGCACATTATGAACATGTCGCCAAAGTCATGAGCAAAGCTGCCAATGCCGGTATGGTGAAAATTGGTTTCATTACCGATCCTTCGCTGAGGGAGTAATTCATTTGTTGCCTCGCATTGTGTCATGCGGTAGATGAACGGCCTCTATTGTACCTGCGTTGGGATCGTTAAAAATATCCAATGACAGGCTGTTTTCACTTTTTGCAACAATCAGCGTGACCACCGCATCGCCGGTTACATTGACGGCAGTACGCAGCATGTCCAGCAAACGGTCTACGCCCATGATCAGTGCGATACCTTCAACAGGAAGACCAACCTGGTTGAGTACCATTGCCAGCATGATCAGGCCGACGCCAGGCACGCCGGCGGTTCCGATCGAGGCCAGTACGGCCATGCCAATAACAGTCAGATAACCGGCCAGACCAAGTTCTATGCCATAGACATTGGCGATAAATACAGTGGCAACACCCTGCATAATCGCTGTGCCGTCCATATTGATGGTTGCGCCGAGCGGTACCACAAATGAAGCTGTTGCATTGTCGACGCCCATGCGTTTTTCCAAGGTGTGCAGGGTGACCGGAATGGTTGCATTTGAGCTTGATGTACTGAATGCGAAAAGCTGAATGGTGCGTACTTTTTTTAGGAATTGAATAGGATTGATTTTTCCCATGAGCTGCAGCATGATCATCAATGTTCCCATGGTATGAACGATCAGAACCGCAATAACCACGCAAAAATAGCTTAGCATCGGTAGAATCAATCCTATACCTTGCACCGCAAACGTTTTAGCCATGATGGCGAAAATGCCATAGGGCGCCACCGACATAACAACAGTGACAAGCTGCATCATGACCGCATTTAATTTCTCCGCGCCATCAATCAATGAACGGCCACGTTCGCCAAGCATCAGTAAACAGATGGCAAACAGAATGGTAAAAAAAATAATCTGTAGCATGTCGCCCTCGGCAAAAGCGGCGACAGGATTGCTTGGCACAAGATCAATGATGACTTGAGTCAAGGGCGGGGCTTCCGGCACCACAATAGTGCTTTGCGTGTCCTGTGAACGTTGAAAATCCTTGCCGGGACCTATGTTTATGGCGGCAAGAATCGCCAGCGTAATTGCGAGCATGGTCGTCAACAAAAACAAAACCAGTGACTTAACACCAATTCGTCCGAGCGTATTAACATCGCCAATGCCGCAAACGCCGCAGATCAGTGAGAATGTCACCAGCGGCACGACTAACATCTTCAGCAGATTGATGAAAATAGCACCGATGATATGAAACAAGCCATTGACCAGATAATCCTGAATCACTGCATTATCCGAGGCAAATGTATTGATCAGACAACCCAGAAAAAAACCGGCAGTCATCCAGATCAGTATTTTATTGGTCATTGTCATGTGTAGAAAGTGTCATTGGCAAATAAGAATACGGATCATATAAGGTTTTGTAACAAGGCTGGCCTGTATTTCAGAATCCTGATCACGAAAGACAGGGGGAAAATACCTTTCTGAGTCAACCGTGTCCGGCCAGTACATGCGGTGCATTTGAAACGATTTTATCAGCAGCTATTCGGTGCGCAAGGCTTCGACCGGATTGAGACGGGCGGCACGCATCGCAGGCAGTACGCCTGCCGCAAGACCGATGACCATGGATAATGTCAGCGCACCTAGAACATAATTCCAGGGAATATACACCGGAAGATTGACAATGAAAATTTTCAGCAGCCCTGCGATACCGGCGCCAACCATCAAACCGGTCAGCCCGCCCAGCGTTGACAGCACGGTGGATTCGATCAGAAACAAAATGCGTACGCGTGCCCGGGTTGCGCCCAGTGCGGTGAGCAAACCGATTTCAGCAACCCGTTCTGCAACAGCGATATGCATCAGCGTCACCATACCGACGGCGCCGACCAGTAATGAGATGCCGCCTAGCGCGGCTACGGCGAATTTTAATACATTGAGCACTGTTGACAGTGTGCTGAGCAATTGTTGCTGCGGCTTGACTGTAAAATCTTCACGGCCGTGGCGCGCGATCAGGATACTTTTAATGTCATCAACGACAGCATCGACAGGCGCTTCGGGCATATAGGAAACATTGATCTCCATCAAGCCTTCACGATTAAAGACTTCCAGGGCGCGGGCGGTCGGAATGAAAACAGTATCATCCAGGTCAAAGCCCAGAACATGTCCTTTGGATGCCATGACGCCGATAACGCGGAAACGTGAGCCGCCGACTTGTATAATTTCCCCCAGCGGATTCCTGCCACTGAACAGCTCATTGTGTACTTTTGTACCGAGGACAGCATAGGCACGTGGATTGCGCGGATCATCATGCGGCAGGAACTGGCCGATTCCAACCTGCATGTTAAAGGCATGCGAAAAATCGGGGCCCTGACCATACACCGTGACGCGTCTGCTCAACCCCTGAGCGCGTATTTCCGCATTGCCGATAACACTGGCATTGGTGAATTGCGTATAACGCGAGTGTTTCATGGCGATGGCATCATCGATGGTTAAGATCCGCGCGCTGCCGATAGCGCCCAATGATCCACCGTGCGTGGATATTTTTCCGGGTGTTATGGTGATGATATTGGTGCCGAATTGGGTGAATTCAGCAAGCACGAAACGTTGTATGCCGTCACCAATAGCGGTCAACAGGATAACCGCGGCGATGCCGACAGCGATACCCGATGCGGACAAAATCGTGCGCAAGCGATGCGCAGTCAGGGAACGAAACGCAAAATAGAATGTATCAACGGTTTTCATTGTTGAATATATAGGGCTATTTCTTGCTTAACGCCAGTACCGCATCCAGACAGGCAGCCCGGTTTGCGGGAATCACACAGGCCAGGATACCGGTTACCAGTGCCACCAGAATACTCGCCAGTATGGCCCATGTGGGCGCCCATGCAGGTAACTGCGGAAAGATCATGCGCAGCACGAGACTGCCTGCCTGACCCAGGATAAAGCCGGTCACTGCACCGATAACGGACAAACACAGCGCTTCGGTAAAAAACAGTAAACGGATATCTTCCGCATGCGCGCCAATGGCTTTTAACAGCCCGATTTCACTCGTGCGCTGGCTCACGGCAACCAGCATGACATTCATGATCAGAATACCCGCAACGACCAGACTGATTGCGGCGATACCTGCAACCGCCAGTGTCAGCGCATGCAGAATACGGTCAAATGTTGAAAGTATCGCATCCTGAGTAATGACAGTAACATCTTCCTCGCCATCATGGCTTTGCTTCAGCGTTTCCAGAATGGCCTGTTTTGCCGGTTCAATTTCATTATGACTGCTGGCCTCGATCAGAATACGGAACAGCGATGTCGTGTTGAATAGGGATTGTGCGTGTTCTACCGGAATGATCACGATTTCATCGGAGTTAAAACCCATTGACTCACCTTGCGTCACGAGTATGCCGGTGACCAGAAACCGATTCCCGCCCAATCGGACACGCTGACCGATTGCCTGTTGCTGAGGGAAAAATTCCTGCGCCAGCTTGTCGCCGAGAACGATCTGCGCACTGTGTCCGGAACCCTGCGTCAGAAAACTGCCTTGAGCCAGTTGCATATGGCGGATCGGTATCAGATCGGCAGTGCTGCCCAGCACGGTGACTTCCCGTAACCGGTTTGCGGCAGACAGTTCCGCTTCGCCAACGTTGAGCGGGGCATAGCGTTTGACCTGCGGTAACCGCCCCAATAATTCGGCATCCTTTAACGTCAGATCACGCGGTGTCTGTCCCAGAACAGCACCTGGAAAAGCGCCGGATGTTTCTGCACGGCCCGGAAGAACAACCAGCAGATTGGTACCGATCGATGAAAACTGATTGACGATGTAATTGCGCGCGCCATTACCGAGCGCAGTGAGCACGACCACCGCTGCAACACCCAGCGCCATGGCGAGAATGATCAGCGCTGAGCGAACCCGGTAGCTGAGAATGG
>CAZTCY010000025.1:0-34243 GCA_964612715.1 uncultured Nitrosomonas sp.
CCAGGATGCGTGCGGGTATTATATAAATCCCACAATTCGGGGCGCTGATTTTTCGGATCCCATTGACCAAATTCATCGCGAAAAGAAAAAATGCGCTCCTTGGCACGCGCTTTTTCCTCGTCTCTGCGCGCACCGCCAATACAGGCATCAAAACTGAATTCAGCAATAGCATCCAGTAAAGTAACCGATTGAAATGGGTTACGGCTTTGCATTTCTGACCGCAGGACGATTCTGCCTTTTTTGATCGAATCCTCAAGGCTGCGTACAATCAGACGCTCACCGAGTTCTTCAACGCGGCGGTCGCGGAATGCAATCACTTCCGGGAAGTTATGCTCGGTATCAATATGCATTAATGGAAATGGAAAACGACCAGGCCGGAACGCTTTTTCAGCCAGGCGCAACAAAACGATTGAATCCTTGCCGCCCGAAAACAATAACACCGGATTGGCACATTCCGCCGCTACTTCTCGCATGATGTGAACGGACTCACTTTCCAGTGCATCAAGATGGGTGAAAGGGCGATTACTCATACTTTTTCTCTCTACCTACAAAAAATCAGCAATACATATCAATGCTGCTGATAGTAAAATAACTTCAAAATCTAAACTGCTTTTATTTGATCGGAATAACGTTATTGGTATGTAATCCACACTCCTTACCCTCCGGTGCTTCCCACCACCAGCGGCCGGAACGGATATCTTCGCCGGGTGTAATAGCGCGCGTGCATGGCGCACAACCGATGCTCGGATAAAACCGGTCATGCAGCTTGTTATACGGAACGTCATTCGCCCTGAGATACGCCCACACTTCATCGTTGGTCCATTCGAGCAAAGGATTGATTTTCTGCATACGGTTACTGATGTCATAAGCCGACACTTTCAAATCCACGCGTGTTGTTGTCTGATCACGCCGCATTCCCGTAATCCAGGCACGTTTGCCGTACAACGCGCGACGCAGCGGCTCAACCTTGCGTATATGACAACAGGCTTTACGCAGTTCGACGCTCTCGTAGAAACCATTGATACCGTGTGCAGCAACATATTCTTCAATCTGCTTAACGTTCGGAAAATAAATACGCAACGGCGTTTTATAGCGATCTCGAACGGTCTGCATCAGATCATAGGTTTCCTGTGGCAATCGCCCCGTATCGAGGCTGAACATTTCTATATCAATCTGATACTTATCAATCAAGTCGGTCAAGACCATATCTTCCGCACCCAGACTGTTGGCAAACGCAACCGGTGCGTAGTCGCGGACTGTTTCTGTCAACAACGTAACAACCTGCTCAATCTTTTCCGATAAATCAATCATTGCCCGAGCCTGCAGCATCCATTCCCTGTCGTACAACGCGACGAAACAACGGTTGCTTCTGATCAAACGAGATCTGGTAAACCTCTGAAAAATCGTCCAGGCCTTTCAGTGCATCATTGATATTGCGGTCCGGTCGAGGCTCAAACGTATCAAAACCGACGCGCCGCAAATAAAACAGCTGATCACGCAATACATCACCGATGGCACGCAATTCACCCGAATACCCCAGACGAGCCCGCAAATTATAGGCAATCGAATAACCCCGGCCATCCGAAAATTTAGGAAAATCAACAGCAATCACTGTAAATCTGTGCACATCTTGCGCCAGATCCTCGGGGCGCTCATCGCTGGCAAACCAGACACCGATATCATTACGCTGCTGCAAAGCAGCACGCTGTGCAAGCCAAACTTTGAACGGCACAATTATTTTACCCTCCGGAACCCTTATCGTTTCTGCTGTCTCCTGATCACGCAACCGCAGCACCTGCCAGTCATCTTCAACGATTGTTTTATTTCTGATAATCATCATAAATTAGAACCGTGGCGAATAAAATGGAACGACATACTGCGCTGGCATTAACGTGTTTTTATCGTCCAGCTTGACCAGTTCATCAGGAAAGTCCGTTGCATAAACATAGTCTTTGAACGGCACATGCCCAATTCTGCGCACCACATCAATAAAACGCTCACCTTCGTCAATACGCTCACGCAAGTAGACCTGCAGAATGCGGTCAATCGCTTCGGGCACCTGATTGAATGTAAGCGACGGCCCGAGGATCTTGCCCAATGAGCAGTCATTACCTTCAGCGCCGCCGATGGAAATCTGATACCACTCCTCGTGATTTTTTTTCTCGACGCCCGTTATACCGATATTGCCGATATGATGCTGCCCGCAGGCATTCATGCACCCGGAGATATTCAATGTGATTTCGCCGATATCATACTGGAAGTCAAGATTCTCAAAACGCTCCGCGATTAATTTAGATAAAGGAATGGAACGCGCATTGGCCAAAGTGCAGAATTCAGCGCCGGGGCAACTGATGATATCCGTCAGCATGCCAATATTGGGCGAAGCCAGTCCCAGCTTAGTCAATTCATGCCATAGCGCAACCAAATCAGTCTGTTTGACATCCGCAAAAACCAGATTCTGCTTATGCGTGATCCGCATCTCTCCGAAACTATAGCGATCCGCCAGATCTGCGACAGCGTCCATTTGTTCATGCGTCATATCGCCTGGCGTATTGCCAGGCTTTTTCACCGACAAGACGACAATCGCATATCCGGGCACACGATGCGATCTCACATTATGTTTCATCCAGTGCGAGAAATTGCGGTTATCTGCCATGAATTCCTTGAGACTGGAATCGTTTCCGGTCAATACTGCGTATTCCGGATCAGTGAAAAAACTTGCCATACGCTCAACTTCTTCACGGGTTAAGGTACCGGGGCCGTTTTTCAGATCAGCCCAGTCTTCCTCAACCAGACGCTTGAATTCATCGATCCCCAACGCCTTGACCAGTATCTTGATACGTGCTTTGTGCTTATTGTCGCGACGGCCGGACTGGTTGTATATCCGCAGAATCGACTCCACATAAGTCAGCACATGCGGCCACGGTAAAAATTCACAAATCTCGCTGCCGATAATAGGCGTTCTTCCAAGCCCTCCGCCCACAAAAACACGAAAACCAACCTCACCCTGTGCATTTTTTGTTACCGACAGACCAATATCATGCGCAAGAATAGCAGCACGGTCTTCCTTGGCACCGCTGATAGCGATTTTGAATTTGCGCGGCAGATAGGCAAATTCAGGATGAAATGTACTCCATTGACGCAGAATCTCCGCATACGGACGTGGATCGACGACTTCGTCATGGGCCACGCCGGCAAATTCATCCGATGTAATATTACGGACACAGTTGCCTGATGTTTGGATGGCATGCATTTGCACCGACGCCAGATCAGCAAGTATATCTGGTGTATCCTCGAGTTTCAGCCAGTTAAACTGGATATTCTGGCGTGTTGTGAAATGGCCGTAACCACGGTCATATTTACGCGCGATATGGGCAAACATGCGCATCTGCCTTGAAGAAATCAAACCATAGGGAACAGCAATACGCAACATGTAGCCATGGATCTGCATGTAAAGGCCGTTTTGCAACCTTAAAGGCAGAAACTCTGTTTCCGTTAATTCGTTGGACAAACGCCTGCGCACTTGATCCCGATACTGCGCAACGCGTTCATCGATCATTCGTTGATCATATTCGTCGTAACAATACATTTTCACCCCTCCCTGCATCTGCAGTCTGCACTTACCTCGACTCAAAAAAACGCGACCGGCCATAATGACTGATTATTATAATTTAAGTTTGATTCTCGGTTTTGGTGTAATATTTGGAAACGGGCAGTAACTTTGCCGCATCCAGCGGAAACTTGGCGCCATACTTGATGATATGATCGACATCGTCATCTTCGTCATGTCTCAGCGCCATGCCAATATAGGCAAAATCGCCTGTTTCGCCGACTACAATACCAATTCTTCCACCACATCCGTTAAACCAGGTCACTTGTTTCGGTTTATTCTCTTCATTTGTGCTCATAAAAATTAATCCTCAGTTTGGTGTTCGATGGACCCCTTAAGCAACTCACATTACTCAGAATGTCAAACTGCCGCGCTGATCTTTTCTGCGTACCCGAACCATCTTTTTGATTTTAAAACAGCTGGCTTTATACAGCTTTAATGTAAATTAGTCCAATACACACACTAAAAAATTAGAGGCGCCCTGAATTACTTGTACGTTCCATTAGAAGGACGGCACAAGCATGCTTGTAAAAAAACGATTTCACTTACCTTCCGTCGAATCAACGATAGTAATAATCGAAGCTTCCCTGCCTGCACGAATCCGATCGTATTCTTGGTATTGCAATTCTATCCAAAACCTGACACTTCACTCTTTTGACGCACTGTCTATTGTCGGTGTACAGAATAATCTGTGATTATAATCAGCTCGATGCCCGTTTCCCGCAATCAAAAGCAATGGATCAACTTTGACAAAGTATGCAATTCAAAAACATTAGCTTAACAAAAAAAGCCAATACACCGTAGAATCATAAAAAAACCGATTTCCAACGCGGATTTATCTAAAAAGGGCGCATATTAACAAATTTAATATATAATCTGAAATAATATTATATTAATTCGTTATAATATAAAGTTATTATTATTGATATTGATGAAACTGCAGCAATTACGTTACCTATGCGAAGTGGCAAGCCAGAAATTCAACCTGTCCAAAGCCGCTCAAAAACTCCATACTTCGCAACCTGCAATCAGCAAACAAATTCAATTGCTTGAGGAAGAACTCGGCGTATCGGTCTTTATCCGCAACGGCAAGCGCTTGACACAGGTCACTCCTCCCGGACAGATTATCATTCAAATTGCGCGAAAGATACTACAAGAAGCCGAGAATCTGAAGAAAGCCGCGCAGGACTATACTCACGAAGCAGGCGGAACACTCACCATTGCCACGACACACACGCAGGCACGCTATGCATTACCTCCGGTAATCAAGCGTTTTACCGCGCTACACCCTAAAGTGAAACTCATTTTGCGTCAGGGCAGTCCGACTCAAATTTCGTCGCTGGTTACGTCGGGAGAAGCAGATATCGCCATTGCCACTGAAGCGATAGAACATTTTCATGAACTGATCATGCTACCGTGCTACCAATGGAACCGCTGCATCGTAACACCGCCCAATCATGCACTGCTAAAGGAAAAAAAACTGACATTGGAGGCAATCAGTCGATATCCCATTATCACCTATGATTTCGCATTTACGGGACGCTCAAAAATCAATCAGGCATTTGAGAAAAAAGGGCTTATGCCTAATGTCGTATTAACCGCTATTGATTCCGATGTCATTAAGACTTATGTCGAACTGGGCCTCGGTATCGGCATACTGGCCAAAATGGCTTTTGATCCAAAACGCGACAGACAACTCAGAGCCATTGATGCGAGTCATCTGTTTGAGCCCAGTACCACACGCATCGGCATCAGCCGTAACAGCTATTTGCAGAGCTTTATATTTGATTTTATCGAAATGTTTGCGCCGCATTTGGATAAAGCCAGCGTTCTGGAAAAATTAAAAAACTATAGAACATAATCATTGTCATATAATTCGTATCTGAACAATGGATATTCTTAAACAAGGTTTTTGGAGAAGACTATGACAACAAGCATTACTGAAATCCTCAAAGAGGATAGTGAAACACTCCTCAATCATGTATGTAAAGGTATTCCCAAAGAACAATTACACATACCTGGACCGGATTTCATAGACCGCGTATCCGCTGCCAACAATCGCAAGCCCGGTGTTTTACGCAACCTCCAGTCCCTATACAATCATGGCCGGCTGGCGGGCAGCGGGTATTTGTCATTGCTGCCGGTAGATCAAGGCGTAGAGCATTCTGCCGGCGCATCTTTTGCGCCGAATCCACTGTTCTTTGATCCTGAAAATATAATCCAACTGGCCATCGAGGGAGGATGCAACGGTGTCGCATCCACTCTGGGTGTTCTCAGTAGCGTCGCACGAAAATACGCGCACAAAATACCTATGATTCTCAAAATTAATCATAATGAGTTGCTCACCTATCCGAATCGCTATGATCAGACTTTATTCGCAAGTGTTGACCAAGCTTTCGATATGGGCGCCTGCGCTGTCGGCGCAACGGTTTTTTTCGGTGCTGCCGAATCGCGCCGTCAAATTCAGGAAATCAGCACAGCATTCGAACGCGCGCATGACCTCGGACTGGTTACAATTCTATGGGCTTACACGCGCAACTCGGCTTTCAAGACGACCGAAAAAGATTATCATGTCAGTGCCGATCTGACCGGTCAGGCAAATCATCTGGCAGCAACTATTGGCGCCGATATCATTAAACAGAAAATGGCCATCAACAATGGTGGATTCACGGCATTAAATTTTGGCAAAACAAGCGCAAAAGTATATGATGAATTGAGTACACATCATCCGATTGATTTAGTGCGCTATCAAGTCGCTAATTGCTATATGGGGCGTATTGGCATGATTAATTCTGGCGGAGAATCCGGCAGTGATGATTTACATCAGGCTGTTCGCACCGCTGTCATTAATAAGCGCGCTGGCGGCATGGGACTTATTTCCGGACGCAAAGCATTTCAAAAGCCATTTGCCGAAGGCGTCAAGCTGCTCAACGCCATTCAGGATGTCTATCTGTCCCAGGAAATTACGATTGCATAGCTTTACTGCAATCGATATACCGTATATTTTTGCAAAAAAAGAATTCTCTGAATTCTCTGTTGAATAATCAAGTTAAAAGTAATGTGAAACCGATGCTACACAAACGGTTAAAGCATCGCACATATCAACTGTATTAACAGTTTGAGACTACACTTCTCGCGGGAGGCACAAAAATGAAAACAATAATACAAACTATCTCAGGTTTTCTATTAATCGCTGCGATTGTTGCTGGATATGTGATGAGCACAGGTGTCTACAATATCGCTGCCACAGAAAAACATTGGCTTATTACGGAAAAACTGATTGAATGGATGCGCGACAATTCAATTGCCGCCAGGGCAGATGCACTGGAAGTACCGATCATGGAAGAAACAGAATATCTGGCCATTGGCGCTGCGCACTACGACGCAATGTGCACCGTTTGTCATCTATCCCCCGGAGAGGAACCTACCGAGCTTGCCCAGGGCCTATATCCGCAAGCGCCGGTATTTTATCAGCGTAAATCACTAGCCGACGCGAATGCCATAGAAGCGCAGGCAAAAGCCTATTTCTGGGTTATCAAAAATGGCCTAAAAATGACTGCAATGCCTGCATGGGGACTGACACATGACGATGAAACGATATGGGCGATGGCATTTTTCGCCCAACAACTCGAAGGCATGTCGGCTGATCAATATCACAACCTCATCAGCGCGCATGGAAACAACGACGGTCATGAACATAAGCATGGTCACGATCACAGCCCTCAACATGAACATGAACATGAACATGAACATGAACATGATTCCCAGCATCATGATGGAAACCACCATCACAACAAAGCAGTTGATTAATTTTTCCCTGGGTTTTGTGCTCTCACCGAGAAGCTGCTCAAACGTAACTGAACCCGGATTTTCGACCTGAATAACTATTCTTAATATTCTTCCGTAACGACGACACGATGCGATAGCACGATCTTTTATCAACCCGTATCGATCAGGAATCTCTCGTCCATTCTTCAGGGGTATATGTCTTCATCGATAACGCATGAATATCCTGTCTCATTTTTTCACCCAACGCCTGATATACCAGTTGATGCTGCTGAACCATGCGTTTGTCTCTAAATTCGGGGCTTACAATAATCGCCTGAAAATGATATCCATCGTCCCCCTCAATTTGCACAAATTCACATGGCAATGAAGCTTCAATATGCTGTCTTATCGCGTCTGCAGTAATCATTCAATGTTTTATCCCATTAAAAACCAATGTATAACGAAAATTATTTCTTGAACCGACAAAATCTCTTTCTTTCCTATAGGTGAAAAAAACACAGAAAGCAGGTGGATCAGAAGTCGCCCTTTATCGGCTAATGTTTAATTACGTCCCCGCCTACTACTTCATCTTTTACATTTTTTTGTAAGGTAGTCGAAGGAATCGCCGGGGAAATGGATCGCGGCTTATGTTCTAGGGCGATATCAAGAACCTGATCAATCCATTTCACCGGTTTGATCATCAACTGGTCTTTGATATTCTCCGGAATATCAGCAAGATCCTTAACGTTCTTTTCAGGAATAATCACGATTTTAATACCACCACGGTGCGCTGCCAGCAACTTCTCCTTGAGTCCGCCAATAGGCAGAACCTCGCCTCTCAAGGTAATTTCACCTGTCATGGCGACATCGGATCTGACTGCAATCCCAGTCAGCACGGAAACCATAGCAACACATATGCCGATGCCCGCACTTGGCCCGTCTTTAGGCGTTGCCCCCTCGGGCAAATGTATATGTATGTCATTCTTTTGGTAGAAATCTTCTACAATACCCAAACGATGCGACCGACTTCGAACAACCGATAGCGCTGCCTGTATCGATTCCTGCATGACTTCCCCAAGTTTCCCTGTAGTAATGGTTTTACCCTTACCCGGCAAAGCAACAGACTCTATGGTCAACAATTC
Organism: uncultured Nitrosomonas sp.; assembly: GCA_964612715.1. GTDB lineage: Bacteria > Pseudomonadota > Gammaproteobacteria > Burkholderiales > Nitrosomonadaceae > Nitrosomonas. The sequence continues at coordinate 8,521 of CAZTCY010000025.1, forward strand.
ACCACCAACTTCGGTCCACGCCAACCCTGTAACCTGCCCAATCTGGTTATCTTTCTCAGCAACGCCATAAGAAAAACGCCGGACCCCAAGAAACTTGTCAAGATTGCGCGCTGTTACAGAAATTTTCTCGTTATCTTGTTCAAGTAACAGTATTTTTACTGCTTTCCTGCAAACTTTTGAGATCTCGCGCTCCAATGATCGAACACCTGATTCTCGCGTGTAATAACGAATAATATCGCGCATCGCCGCATCTGAAAAAATCAGCTCAGATTTTTTCAGGCCGTGATTCTTCATTTGTTTAGGCAACAGATATTTAAGCGCAATGTTGAGTTTCTCATCTTCGGTATACCCGGACAACCGAATCACTTCCAAACGATCGAGCAGCGCGGGCGGAATATTCAACGAATTTGCAGTCGCCACAAACATCACATCCGACAGGTCGTATTCGACCTCAATATAGTGATCCACAAAAGTATGGTTTTGTTCAGGATCAAGTACTTCCAACAAAGCCGAGGAAGGATCGCCACGAAAATCCATACCCATCTTGTCAACCTCATCCAGCAAAAATAACGGATTCTTGACCCCGACTTTTGCCATATTGTGTAAAATTTTTCCCGGCATCGAACCGATATACGTCCTCCGGTGCCCGCGTATTTCCGCTTCGTCTCTGACACCACCCAAAGCCATGCGAACAAATTTTCTGTTAACCGCACGCGCAATAGACTGTCCAAGTGATGTTTTACCGACACCGGGCGGTCCGACCAGGCACAATATCGGCGCCTTGATTTTGTCAACACGCTGCTGCACGGCCAGATACTCAATAATTCTTTCCTTGACCTTTTCCAGTCCATAATGATCTTCATCTAAAACAGCTTCCGCGGCAGCAAGATCTTTACTGATTTTGCTTTTTTTCTTCCAAGGCAGGCTGATCAGCGCATCAATATAATTACGGACTACGGTTGCTTCTGCCGACATGGGTGACATCAATCGCAACTTCTTTAGCTCGGCTTCTGCTTTTTCGCGTGCCTCTTTCGGCATGTGAGCAATTTTTATTTTTCGTTCTATTTCTTCGAGATCCGCACCGTCTTCACCTTCGCCCAGTTCTCTCTGAATCGCTTTTACCTGCTCATTCAGATAATAGTCGCGTTGACTTTTTTCCATTTGCCGTTTCACTCTGCCACGAATGCGCTTTTCGACCTGAAGAATATCCAGTTCAGTTTCCAGCAAACCAAGCAAATGTTCCAGCCTTTTTTTCACATCGAAAATTTCAAGCACTGCCTGCTTCTGCTCAAGTTTGAGAGGAAGATAAGCTGCAATCGTATCGGCCAAACGGCCTGCCTCATCTATACCGCCAAGAGAAGTAATGATCTCGGGTGGAATTTTTTTATTCAGTTTTACATACTGATCAAACTGGGTCATCAATGCTCTACGCATGGCCTCAATTTCTGGAGATTCACTCTTTTCTTCTGCGATCTGAACGGCCTTTCCATCAAAATGTGTGCCTGAATCAATGAAGTCAAGAATGTGCGCCCGCTGGCTACCTTCAACCAATACTTTCACGGTACCATCAGGAAGTTTCAACATTTGCAGAATATTCGCAATACTGCAGACTGTGTACATATCATGCGGTGCCGGCTCATCTTTTGATGCTATTTTCTGCGCCACCAGAAGAATGCTCTTGTTGGACTCCATTGCGAGCTCAAGTGCTTTAATTGATTTCTGCCGCCCGACAAATAATGGAATCACCATGTGCGGAAACACAACAACATCTCTCAGCGGGAGTAATGGCAGGACCAGTTGTTCGGAATCATCAACGTTAGAATTCATATTTGTTCAGCGCTTCTCTTAAGTTAGAAATAAGAATAATATATGGCCGCTCTTCAAAAACTCAAGATGAATATACAGGAATATGAATTTGATTGGGCAATAAAATAGAAATGTTTTTTCTGTTTTATTGTGCTCTATGAGATCTGCAAGCCTTGCCAAATCCAACTGCAGCCTAAATAGACAAAACAGTCTGAGCATCATCAAACACAAAACAAACCCGGGCTGTTCCCGGAGCAATGAGCATCAGCAAGAAAAAACTACCACAAACAATTATCGGTAGTTTGAATGACTAAAAGTACTAGTTGGAGGTCTTAGCGACTTTCTGTTGATCCGAGTAAATCAAAATTGGTTTGATATCCTCGTTTGCCAAATTATAGTCAATTACCACTTTGGAGACATTTTCCATTGAGGGCAAATCGTACATGATATCGAGAAGAATCTCCTCCATAATTGAACGCAATCCACGCGCGCCGGTTTTACGTGACAGCGCCTTTTTGGCAATCGCTCTCAGCGCAGGTTCACGGAATTCCAATTCTACACCACCTTCCATGTTGAACATTTTCCAGTATTGCTTAACCAATGCATTCTTGGGTTCTGTCAAAATTTGGATCAACGCTTCTTCGTTCAATTCATCCAATGTTGCCACAACGGGCAAGCGACCGACAAACTCAGGAATCAGACCGAATTTCACCAGATCTTCCGGTTCAACACCTTGTAATACCTTGTTGATATCTTTACGGTTACGACTCCTGACATCTGCGCCAAAACCAATACCACCTTTTTCAGTACGGGCAAAAATCACTTTATCAAGACCATCAAACGCACCCCCACAAATAAACAGGATATTCGTGGTATCAACCTGAACAAATTCCTGGTTAGGATGTTTACGGCCACCTTGCGGTGGAACCATCGCTATGGTGCCTTCTATCAGTTTCAATAATGCCTGCTGAACCCCTTCTCCGGAAACATCGCGCGTAATCGATGGATTATCTGATTTACGTGATATCTTATCAATTTCATCGATATAAACGATACCGCGTTGCGCTTTTTCGGCATCATAATTACATTTTTGCAACAACTTCTGAATGATATTTTCAACGTCTTCACCGACATAACCAGCCTCAGTCAGCGCGGTTGCGTCTGCCATAATAAAAGGCACATCCAAAAGACGCGCGAGCGTTTGAGCGAGTAATGTCTTACCAGAACCCGTCGGGCCGATCAACAGGATATTGCTCTTGGATAATTCAATGTCATCACCATCGATTCCCTTTGCCAGATTCTTCAAACGCTTGTAATGATTATAAACAGCAACAGACAAAATCTTTTTGGCTGATTCCTGACCGATAACATATTGATTTAACGTCTGGCAAATTTCATGTGGAACTGGCAGACTGGATTTAACCAATTTGGCGGCCTCGTCTCCCTGCATTTCCTCGCGAATAATATCATTACAAAGTTCAATACATTCGTCACAAATAAAAACCGAAGGACCAGCAATCAGTTTTCTGACTTCGTGCTGACTCTTACCGCAAAAAGAACAATAAAGCAGTTTCTCGCTATTCGTTTTTTCTGGCATATTAATCTATCCTAGCAACATCCAGCTAATGACACTTAGTTAAAAATAGTGCTTTTAATATCGTCATGTGATTTGTAATACAACTAGACACATACACTTCTACTACTTTAATTTTTATCTGTTGTTATATCTCGTTGCGTTAAAACGGTATCAACCAATCCATATTTAACCGATTCTTCCGCACTCATGAAATTATCCCGATCCGTATCTTTCTCTATTTCAGACACCGGTTGCCCGGTATGATACGCCATAATCTCATTGAGTTTTGATTTCAAGTAAAGTATTTCCTTGGCATGAATTGCTATATCCGAAGCCTGGCCTTGGAACCCTCCGAGTGGCTGGTGAATCATGACACGTGAATTCGGCAGGCAATAGCGCTTTCCTTTAGCGCCTGCCGTCAATAATAACGCCCCCATACTCGCAGCCTGCCCAATGCATAGTGTGCTGATATCCGGTTTAATGTATTGCATCGTGTCATAAATAGCAAGCCCGGCTGAAACCATACCTCCAGGAGAGTTAATGTACAAATGAATATCTTTCTCCGCATTCTCGGACTCAAGAAATAACAGCTGCGCTACAACAAGATTTGCGCTGGTTTCATTAACAGGTCCGACCAGAAAAACCACACGCTCCTTTAATAATCGGGAATAAATATCGTAAGCACGCTCACCCCGGCCACTTGTTTCAATGACCATTGGAATCAGTCCCAGATTTCTGGGTTCCATTCTATCGCGCGAATCAAACTCGAACATCATATCAAGCGATCCCCATCAATTCATCAAAAGTCACAGGTTTCTCGATCACATTCACCTGCCCCAGAACCCATTGCACCACATTTTCTTCCAATGCAAGCGACTCCGCATCCTTCAACCGCTCTTCAGAAGAATAATGCCACCTAATAACCTCTTCCGGATTGTCATACGCCTGTGCAGCCTCTTCAATCACGCTGCGCACCTGCTCTGGTGTGGCTTTCAGCTGATGCACTCTCATCAGCTCAGCCAAGATAAGTCCCAGTTTGATGCGATGCTCCGCCTTTTCCTTAAACAAATCCGATTTTAACTGCATGTCATCAGACGCCATACCTCTCGCGGTTAAATCTTGACGCGCACTTTCCATTAATCGCGTCACTTCCTGATTCACCAGCACATTGGGCGCATCAATGGGGTTAACGTCCATTAAACACCGCATAACCTGCGTTTTAAGCTTGCTTTTGATTTGCCTTGCCACTTCACGCTCAAGATCATGGTGTATTGCATCACGCATTTTATCCACATCACCATCGACAATACCGAGCAATCGGGCAAAATCATGATTAACTTCCGGAAGCACAGGCAGCTCCACTGATTTCAACTGAACTGCAAAAGTTACCGCTTTCCCGGCCACGTCCTTTCCGTGATAATCATCAGGAAAAGTGACTTCAAAAGATTTTTCCTCATCAAGAAGCATACCAATGAGCGCATCCTCGAAGTCTTTCATATACTTACCTTTCCCCACAATCAGAAAAACATCGCTTGCCTGGCCTCCTTCGAAATCTTTCCCATCCAGCATGCCACGATAATCGATTTTAACACGATCCCCTTCCGTGACCGCCCGGTTTGCTGCCTGGTATTGCATATGCTGTTTGCGTATCATTTCAATGGTTTTATCAACATCACCAGAACCGACATTTGTCACAGGTTTTTCTATATTGACCTGTCCGAGATCACCAAGCGCGATTTGCGGGAAAATTTCAAACCTGGCATTGAATATGAGTTCGGCCGAATTTTCATTCTCGCCGCTACCCTGTTTAACTTCATAGCTTGGATAACCCACAACCTGTAAATCATGCTTTTTGACAGCTTCGGCAAATTCATGTTGCAACGCATCCCCGACAACCTCTTGCTGCACCTGCGCGCCGTATCTTTGCGAAACCAATTTAAAGGGAACTTTTCCAGGGCGGAACCCGTGCATTTTGGTTTTTTTTGCCAGTTCCTTCAGACGCTTGTCAATTTCACCCTGAATCTGATCCTGGGAAATTGAGATTTCTATACGACGCTCCAATGCACCGAGATTTTCTACATTTGATTGCATTAAATTTCCTGATTATCCTGAATAATTTACAATTTAAAAAAATGGGTAAATGAGATCAAATTAATTTTGTTATACCAGTTTTAATAATTCATTAATGAACAAAGTATATTTTAATCGGAATATATATGAAAATTCTCTTCACGAGTCTCGCTGGTGCGAAAGGGGGGACTCGAACCCCCACACCTTTCGGCGCTAGAACCTAAATCTAGTGCGTCTACCAATTCCGCCACTTTCGCAATATGAGACATAACCTATCTTTATTTACAATCGACCGATTATACCGCGTTACGCCATTATAAGCACTTAGGCTACCGTCTGGCACGCAACGACCTCTCCGCTGATATTTTTACTGTCCGGTCCCATGAAAAACAAATATGTCGGCATCAGATCATCGGGTTGCGGCAGTGTTTTTTTTACTTCACCGGGATGCGTTTTAACACGCTGCGGGGTATTCACTATTCCGGGTATGATTCCATTAATCCGTAAACCGGGTAATTTACGCCATTCATCCGCCTGTATCTTGACCAACGCTTCGACCCCCGCCTTGGCAGCCGAGAAGCCACCCCAGTAAGCGGTTGGATTATGGCCCTGGGTACTTGCCGTCATGATAACACTGGCATCCGGCGCGGTTTTTAATAAAGGCAGACAAGCCTTTGTTATTGCAAATGGCGCTATCAGATTAATCTTTAACAAAATTTGCCACTGATCAATGGTTTGCAATTCCAGAGGACTCGGCCCATAAAGAAATGCGGCATTATGCAATATACCGTCTAAACGTCCCAGTTGTTGCGCAATAGCTGAAGCAAGCACAGCACAATCCTCTTCAGTTACTTTCTCCAAATCCAGAGGATAAATAACGGCCCGCGCCTTACCGAGCGCTTCGATTTCATCATAAACCTTTTCCAATTTTGCAACTTTACGGCCGTGAAGAATAACCACAGCGCCGTGTTTCGCATAGGCCAGCGCAGCCGAACGCCCCAGTCCCTGACCGGAGCCCGTCACAAGAATCACACGATCCTTAAGCAAATCCTCGGCAGGTGAATAATCACTATAAGTATTCATAGATCGGAATGTATCACGTATTGATTCATAACTAAAAAGAATAAAACGTATAACAGGAACGCTATTCGGACGATTCGCCAAGCCCCGCCCTAAAAAAAAGCAACAACCCTCCGGAAAGGGTTGTTGCCTGACAAACACCTGATTATCAGGTGTTGTTCTACGCGACTGGCGTTATGAATTACCTTACATATCCATGCCGCCCATACCACCCATACCGCCCATGCCACCCATACCACCGCCAGTAGCTTCATCTTTAGGGAGTTCGGCAACCATCGCATCGGTCGTCAACATCAAACTGGCTACTGAAGCCGCATTTTGTAATGCCGAACGCGTCACTTTAGTAGGATCCAACACACCGCTTTCTACCAGATCGCCATATTCACCGGTCGCTGCGTTGTAACCAAAGTTACCTTTGCCGTCCATAACCTTGTTGACAACAACAGAAGGCTCATCACCGCAATTGGTCACAATCTGGCGCAACGGCTCTTCCAAAGCACGCAGTACAATTTTTATGCCCGCATCCTGGTCGTGATTATCTCCTTTCAGTTGCTTCACAACAGGCACGGTACGCAAAAAAGCAACGCCGCCACCGGGAACCACACCTTCTTCTACAGCAGCACGTGTTGCATGCAATGCATCTTCTACACGCGCTTTTTTCTCTTTCATTTCTACTTCTGTCGCGGCACCCACTTTGATCAACGCAACACCGCCAGCCAGTTTAGCTACGCGTTCTTGCAGTTTTTCCTTGTCATAATCACTGCTTGCTTCTTCGATCTGCTTGCGGATTTGTTTAACACGACCCTCAATGCTTTCAGCATTACCCGCGCCATCAATAATCGTTGTATCCTCTTTACCAACCTCGATACGTTTTGCTTGACCCAGATTATCCAGCGTTACTTTCTCAAGCGAAAGACCTACTTCTTCAGCGACAACGGTACCACCGGTCAGAATAGCGATATCTTCCAACATGGCTTTACGACGATCGCCGAAACCAGGCGCTTTAACCGCACAAGTTTTCAGAATGCCTCGAATATTGTTGACCACCAGCGTCGCCAAAGCTTCGCCTTCAATATCTTCCGCGATAATCAGCAAAGGCTTACCGGATTTAGCGACTTGCTCAAGAACCGGCAACAAATCACGGATATTGGAAATTTTTTTGTCATGCAACAAAATAAAAGGATTATCCAACAAAGCGATCTGTTTATCGGCGCTGCTCACAAAATAAGGAGACAGATAGCCACGGTCAAACTGCATGCCTTCAACAACTTCCAATTCATTCTGCAGTCCGGAGCCGTCTTCAACCGTGATAACGCCTTCCTTGCCGACTTTATCCATTGCGTCGGCGATAATTTGCCCGATCTCGGCATCGGAATTCGCAGAGATACTGCCAACCTGGGCGATTTCCTTCGCGGTCGCACAAGGCTTGGACATTTTTCTGAGTTCTTCGACTGTAACAGTGACGGCTTTATCGATACCGCGTTTCAAATCCATCGGATTCATACCTGCAGCCACATAACGCATCCCTTCTTTAACGATAGCTTGCGCCAATACGGTTGCTGTCGTTGTTCCATCACCCGCAACATCGGAAGTCTTGCTGGATACTTCCTTCAGCATTTGAGCGCCCATATTCTCGAATTTATCTTTCAACTCGATTTCCTTGGCCACTGAAACACCATCCTTGGTGATAGTCGGCGCGCCGTATGCGCGATCCAGGACAACATTACGGCCTTTGGGACCCAACGTGACTTTTACAGCATCCGCCAGAACATTCACGCCGTCCATCATTTTATGACGCGCCACATCTCCAAATTTCACTTCTTTTGCTGACATAATTATCTTTCTCCTAATTCTTTACACTATTGTTTAGCAAGCTTGTTGTTTCGGTTAATCCGACATCATTAACCTTCAATCACGCCCATAATGTCTTCTTCACGCATCACTAAAAGTTCTTCGCCTTCAACCTTGACTGTTTGACCTGAATACTTGCCGAACAATACTCTATCGCCCACCTTTACTTCCAATGCGCGCACACTGCCATCATCAGCAACCTTACCTTTACCCACAGCGAGTATTTCTCCCTGATCAGGTTTTTCGGCGGCACTGTCTGGAATTACGATACCGGAAGCTGTTTTACGCTCCTCTTCCAGCCGTTTGACGATCACGCGATCATGCAATGGACGAATTTTCATGCTTGTATCTCCTATTAAAAATTTATCGCTGAAAACTAATAAAACAATCTTTCATTCATTTGATAAGTCGTGCTAATACATGCAGAAACAGATCCATAAAGAAGTATTAGCACTCGACATCAAAGAGTGCTGACAATGATAAGGATAATATGTGTAAATTTCAAGACCGCACCACATAAAATCTTTACGTACGTTTGTAAGCAGGGGAGATAAAACCGGAATTTATATCGTGAACAAATTCACTGTTAGCTCAAATACTGTGATATAAATATTTTTCCTAAGCTATTTATTGCTTTATCTTTATCTTGCAGTTGAGTTTTCATTCTGCCAACCAGAATTTTAAGGGTTTTGTTACGGTATTATAGGCTGGTAACATTTTTGAAGACTGCTTAAAAGAATACAGAACGTAGGAAAAAGATATGACAACAAATAAAATTAAGGATCGTGCCATGGGAGCAATCATGGGTGCATTCATTGGAGATGCGCTAGGCTTGGGCCCGCATTGGTACTACGACCTTAACGAGCTTCGCCGCGATTACGGTGATTGGATAGACGATTATACCGATCCCAGACCTGATCGCTATCATGTTGGCTGTAAAGCCGGTCAATTATCTCAGGCTGGTTTTATCCTGGCGCTTACCGTTCGCTCGCTTGTTGAATGTGATAGATATAATCAAGACGACTTCTGTCGACGAATGGATGAGGCGCTCTTTCCACTGCTTGATGGTACTCCTGTCAGTGGGCCTGGCAACTACACCAGCCAGTCAATCCGCGAAACATGGCGACGCCGCGTCGAACAGAAATTGCCCTGGGGACAAACAGGGGGTCATGCCGATACAACTGAGGCGATTGAGCGTACACTTGCGATCGCTGTTCGCTATGCATCCCAGCCTGATTATATGGCTGCAGCTGTCACCAACAATACGATGCTGACCCAGGTTGACCATATTGTCGTTTCGATGACGGTGGCTTTTGGAGCTGTCCTTGGGCATTTAGTGCAGGGACATCCTCTCGACACCGAATTGTCGAAAAAACTCATGAAATTAGTAAAAGATAACAAATTACCTTTTCATGCAGTGACTCTTGACGATTTAAAACCACCACGCCCTGGTGACCCGGATCCACCGCGTGCCGGTCGTTTTGCTTCTCCTGATGCCTTACTTACACCTTCTTATATGGCGGCAGCCGCGACAGATCCGGATATTCGGCTAGAGCCTGCATGGAAAGTATCCATTGTGTATGGGATGCCCTGTGCAATCTATCATCAGATACCGGCAGCTTATTATTTGTCGGCACGGTTTCACAACGATTTTGAATCAGCTGTTCTTCATGCCATCAATGGCGGCGGGCAGAATCAGGCGCGGGCAATTCTCACGGGCGCACTCACGGGTGCCCAAACCGGTCTGACTGGAATTCCGCAGCGATTTCTTGATGGACTTGAGGACAGTGCTGATCTTATAAGATTGGCTGAAAATCTCGCTTCTAAGGTTGGAAATTCCTGAACTGATATCGAATTATTTTCCATACTTATCCTTCTCATCTATGCTTTGACTCGTTCATTGAGCAATAGGGAATTTGTCAATTTCTACGTTGCGGCGAGTTGTGCTTAATAACATCCTCAACCAGAATGGAATTCATCACGTTGATTTATAAGCTTCCATAAATCAATGCCCAGGCTCATAAGATTTTTCATACACCACTGATGACGTTCCATAATATATGAGATAAGAACCCGTATGGACAAAACAAAAATTCACATTCTAATGATCGAAGACAATGAGTTCGATGCATTACTCATTCAGCACCGATTGCTTCAAGGATTAAAAAATCAAATCAAGCTGACACATACCGGATCTGTATTGGAAGCGCTGCTCCTGATCAGCCAGCAACATTTTGATCTGATCTTGTCCGACCTTCATTTACCGGACAGTAATGGCGTAGAAACAATCACAAAACTAAAAACAGTCACCAATACCCCTATTGCTATTCTTACGGTGAGTAAAAATGAACGGCTTGCTATCCAGTGCATTAATGCCGGCGCGCAGGATTATCTTGAAAAAGACATTTTATCCGAAAGCTCACTGACCCGGCTGGTACGCTATACGCTGGAAAGGCAACGCGCGGAAGAGCGTACACAAAAGATCAAACAACGGTTCCAAACTATTTTTGAAAAAGCGCCCCTCGGTATCGCGCATATTAATCTCAAAAAAGAAACTTTCATCGATATAAACCCAAGATATGCCTATATCACTGGCAGAACGATTGACGCACTGATGCAGCTTAAGCAAAGCGCCCTTATCCATCCGGATGATGCCGCAGCCTACGCATGCGACATGATGTTTTTAAAGAAGCACAAACCGGACAACTGGAAAACATGCCGAAGAATCGTTCACGCAGAAGGTTCTACCATCTGGGTGGAAATGACATTCGCACCATTCGAGGTTATTCATGAAGACCAGGTTTGTTATGTTTGCATGATGGAAGATGTTACCGAACATAAACGCATGCTGACCAATCTGCGGGATCTGACCATGCATCTGCAGAATGTTCGGGAAGAAGAAAGCACCCGCATAGGGCGGGAAGTGCATGATGTCGTAGGCGGTAATCTGGCGGTAATAAAACTGGAGTTAGATTGGCTGTCCAAGAAAATCACCGACAATGCTTTAAATGAACGGATTCGCCTTCTACATCAACTCTCCGGTGAAGCCATTGACACGGTTCGCAGCATTTCACAGAACCTAAGACCTAATGTGCTCGACAACCTTGGACTTGTCGATGCGATTGAATGGCTGGCGCGCGACCTTGAAAAACGCATCGGAATCTACTGCAGTCTGAATCTGGACTATCTCGATTTTCCTGAACTGACGAAAGATAAAGAAACATCGATTTTCAGAATTATTCAAGAAGCACTGATCAATATTGCCCAGCATGCTGAAGCGACTTCGGTGGCAATAGACTTAGCTGAAATGGATGGTGCTTTTTATTTTAAAATTAAGGATAATGGCAAAGGAATTAACAAAGACCAGCAGGTTGACCAAAGATCTTTTGGAATTATGGGCATGCGTGAACGTACCCAGCAACTCGGTGGAAAATTAATCATAGAAGGAGCGCCTGCAAAAGGCACTATTGTTACGGTAAAAATTCCGATACTGAAAAAATAAAGCACTAATTATGGAGTTATTTAGTTCATGATCAAGGTTATCGTCGCAGAAGATCACGCAATGTTTCGCGATGGCTTAAAAAGAATTATTGGTGAAACGCATGATATTACTATCGTTGCTGAAGCTGCAAGTGGTAAAGAAACCTTAAAAAAGATCCGCGATACCGAGTTTGATCTTATCCTGCTGGATATCAACCTTCCCGACATGAACGGGCTTACGATACTCAAACGGCTGTCAACTGAGAAGTTGGCACACAAAGCACTGATCTTAAGCATGTATCCTGAAGATGAATATGCTATCCGCGCCATTCGTTTAGGCGCATCCGGGTATCTTGCCAAAGACAGTCCGGCGGACCAGCTGATCACGGTCATACGGCGCCTGGCTGCCGGTGGAAAGTATGTCAATCCGGATCTGGCGGAGAAATTTTTATTTGAACCGCAGTCAGCATTACAGGAGCCACTGCATACAAAACTTTCAAATCGGGAATTAATGGTTTTCAAAGCGATTGCAACAGGCGAGTCATTAACTGCGATTGCAGACAAACTGTCATTGAGCGTCAAAACCGTCAGCACCTACCGTACACGCGTTCTGGAAAAAATGAAAATCAAAAATAATGCGCAGCTGATTCGCTATGCCATCAATAACCAGTTACTGGATTAAAATAGAATAACAAGGTCAATTTACCGCCGTTCAACTTTCTTTCAGCTGAAAAACCAGTCTCATAACATTGCGGATCCCGGATTCCGTTACTCACACGTGATCTGCTTAACAAAAACATACACCCCTGCAGGGCATTTGAATACGCCCAGCGCACTGTAATCCCTCCGGATGCCCAAACCACACCATCAATTGCTGAGAACTGAAAACAAATTCCTATTCCTATCCGACGTACACGCCCGAGGATCATCCGAATTTTGAACAACACCTCCACCATCAGCAATAAAAAGCCTCATTGCGCCTGTTTTGAACAAATCACAGCATTCATATCAAAAATGCGGCAGAATTGGGCAGATTTCGCAAACGTACCAGACGCATTTATGCTATAAAAACAGACCGCTGATATCTCATATAATGCTATCCATTTTTAACTGTATATAAGCATGCCCTTTACCCCCGTCATTCTTTGGACCGACGCACTCGTTTTTCTTTTAGTGTTCCTGACGTCAGTCTTCATTTGGCATGTTCGCGGCAACGCGCACTTGCTGACACCCTGGCGGCGGGTCGGCCATAGCGCCAGCGGCATGTCTGCACTGACCATTCTGGTATTTTTTATCCTCATCGGTTTATTGGACACACTGCATTTCAGGCCTGCGCTTGAGCATAAGAATATTCACGGCGAAACCGTCTACAGTGTCGAAGTATTAAGTGTCCTGGATCTATTACTCACACCCCTGCGTACCCATGTTGAGAAAACCTATTCAGCACCGCTCGCGACGCATTTATATACGAAAGAAACTTTCGAATCACCCGATGGCAATCAGATACGTGCATTCGCAAGACTGGAATTCGGCGGCTCGCATCTGACAGACCCGGATTCAGAATATCAGTCAGACATCAACGCGCGTATTGTCAAAGGCATCGGACTGGGATTATCTTGCTGGATCATATTCCACGTTCTGCTGTGTCTGATCATGGCCCGCCGCACACACCAGCGTTTTGCCGTATGCTTCCAATCCATATGGCGGCGCACAACAGAAATTCCCTGGTATGCCATTCTCATCACACTGGCTATCATTCTCACCCTGTCCGGCATAGTAGCCATGCTGGCCACACATTATCACGTGCTAGGCACCGACAAGGTCGGACAGGATGTATTCTATCTTTCCCTGAAAAGCATCCGCGTCGCACTGATCATCGGCACGCTGACGACATTGATCATGCTGCCCTTTGCACTGCTGCTGGGAATTACGGCAGGCTATTTTCGCGGCTGGATCGACGATATCATCCAATACATTTACACCACACTGAATTCGATACCCAGCGTCCTGCTCATCGCAGCCACCATACTCATGATGCAGGTTTATATTGAAACGCATGCCGAGAACTTTGAAACGATCGCCGAGCGCGCTGATGTGCGCTTGTTATGTCTTTGCATTATCCTCGGCATCACCAGCTGGACCAGCCTGTGCCGGCTGCTGCGCGGCGAGACGCTCAAACTGCGTGAAATGGAGTATATCCAGGCTGCACATGCCTTTGGTGTATCGCACTGGCGCATCATCAGCCGCCACATTCTGCCCAATGTGATGTATATCGTACTCATTGCTACCGTCATGGATTTCAGCGGACTGGTTCTGGCTGAAGCGGTACTGTCATATGTCGGCGTGGGCGTTGATCCATCCATGATCAGTTTCGGTACCATGATAAACGCTGCACGGCTGGAAATGGCACGCGAACCGATGGTCTGGTGGACATTGCTGTCCGCTTTCGGCTTCATGTTTATCCTGGTGCTGAGCGCAAACCTGTTTGCAGATGCGGTACAAAAAGCATTGGATCCGCGCGTCAAGACGTATACACAAAACAGCAATCCGGCCCGAACACCGGTACCCTCTCCAGCCAGCAAACCGGTTCAGCATCCATGAGCGTTTTACTGGAAATTGACAATTTAAGAACCATCCTGCATACCGGTAAACTCCCAGTACGCGCAGTCGATGGGCTTTCACTCAAAATCAACAAAGGCGAAACCTTTGCGCTGCTCGGCGAATCCGGTTGCGGCAAATCAATGACGGCGTTGTCGATCATGCGCTTGTTACCTGACGCCGGAGAAATCCTGTCAGGAAACGTCAATCTGAATGGCACGGATTTGCTCCAGTTACCGGAATCGGCCATGCGCCGAATCCGTGGCAAACAAATCAGTATGATTTTCCAGGAACCCATGCTCAGCCTGAATCCCGTAATGACCATTGCTGAACAAATTACGGAAGTTCTGGCGCAACATTTCAAACTGGACAAAACAACAGCGCAAAACAGAATTCTCCAATTGCTGGATCAAGTCGGCATTCCTGGCGCAAAACGCCGCATGCATGAATACGCATTTCAATTTTCCGGCGGCATGAAACAACGCGCCATGATCGCCATGGCGCTGGCCGGCGAACCCGAACTGCTCATTGCGGACGAACCCACTACCGCGCTTGATGTAACGATACAGGCACAGGTTCTTGACCTCATGCGCGAAATCCAGCGGCAGAACCATATGGCCATTCTATTGATTACGCATGATCTGGGTGTAGTCAGCGAAATAGCGCAGCACATTGCCGTCATGTACGCCGGGGAAATTGTCGAACAATCACCGCGTAGAAATTTTTTTACGCACCCCGCTCACCCATACTCCCAACAGCTCTTTGCATCGCTACCCAATAAACAAAAACGCTACCAGGAACTGGCGGTGATCGGCGGCACTGTTCCCCCACTGACTCAGGAATTCAGCGGCTGCCGTTTCTCCGACCGCTGTAATGATGCGATGGCACACTGTCATGACACAGCACCCGAATGGCATCACATCTCCGCTGACCACAAGGTGCGCTGCCATCTCTACGATCCATCCTCAGCAGTGCTCAATGTCACGCACAAACCCAAAATGCCGCCCGCGGCAACAACGTCTGCTCTACAGCAACACACACAAACCCCGTTGTTGCAGGTTTCCGGTTTAAAAGTGCATTTTCCAGTCCGCAAAGGCCTTTTTAAACGCATCGTTGGACAGATCAAAGCCGTTGACGGCGTTTCACTACGCATTTCTGCGGGAAAAACGCTGGCGCTTGTCGGTGAATCCGGTTGTGGAAAAACCACTGTGGGTAAGAGTATTCTGCAGTTAATCCAGCCAACGGCTGGCAGCGTACGATATAACCAGCAGGAATTGGTGGGCCTGGAAAGGCAACGATTACGGCCTTTACGATCGCAACTGCAATTTGTCTTCCAGGATCCGTATTCATCCTTAAATCCGAGAATGCGCATCATTGAAATCATCCAGGAAGGCATGAACGCACTGAATGTTGCAACCGCCGCTCCCAAAGCATCTGAAAAAACATCCGCGGCATCCGCTTTTCCCTATGAAACAGCCGTTGATGCGCTGTTAGAATGTGTAGGCTTGCCGAAAGAAACCAAGTGGCGTTATCCGCATGAATTTTCAGGCGGCCAGCGTCAGCGGATTGCCATTGCGCGCGCGCTGGCAGTCAATCCCAGGTTATTGATTTGTGACGAACCCACCAGCGCGCTTGATGTCTCCGTCCAGGCGCAGATTCTGAATCTTCTGAAATCGCTGCAAAATGATCTGGGACTTGCCTATTTATTCATCACCCATAATATCTCAGTCGTGGAGTATCTTGCCGATGAAATTGCCGTCATGTATTTGGGCCGGATTGTTGAACAGGGACGCATCGATGAAGTGATCAACAATCCCAGGCACCCGTATACTCAGGCGCTGCTATCCGCCGTGCCGCAAATCAACAAGGAATCCGCAGTAGATATGATCAAGCTTAAAGGCGACATACCTTCACCAGCCTCACCACCGCAGGGATGCCATTTTCATCCGCGCTGCCCCCAGGTGATGCCGGTATGCCGCCAATCTTATCCCGAGGCCAGTACAATCAGTTCCACACATATCACCCATTGTCATCTTTATTCACAGGAGCACAGTTCTAATCATCATGAGCATTCAACATGAAGTGACGCGGCGGCGCACTTTTGCCATTATTTCCCATCCGGATGCCGGTAAAACAACGCTGACCGAAAAGCTGTTAATGTATGCTGGCGCAATCCATATCGCGGGCAGCGTTAAAGCGCGCAAAGCCAGCCGTCACGCCACATCGGACTGGATGGAAATCGAAAAGCAGCGCGGTATTTCTGTCGCAAGTTCAGTCATGCAAATGGAATACCGCGATTGTGTCATCAATCTGCTTGACACCCCCGGCCACCAGGATTTCTCCGAAGACACCTACCGTGTACTGACCGCCGTTGACGCGGCGCTGATGGTTATTGACGCAGCCAACGGGGTCGAAGCGCAGACATTACGCCTGCTGGAAGTCTGCCGTGCCCGCAATACCCCCATTCTGACCTTTGTCAACAAAATGGACAGGGAAGTACAGCCGCCGCTGGACCTCATTGATGAAATTGAACGCACACTGGGCATGGATGCGCTTCCCTTTACCTGGCCCATCGGAATGGGGCGCCATTTTTACGGTGTTTTTGACCTGCGCAATAAAGGCATGCGCGTATTCAAACCCGGCGCTGACCGCGCCAGCGCCGATGAAGAATCGATCACGCAGCTTGACGACCCTTCGATACGAGCGCGTTTTGGCACCAGCTTAAGTGAAGCGCAACAAGAAATAGAGCTCATCGCGGGTGTCACACCGGAATTTGTTCCGGCAGCATTTCTCGCAGGCCGCCAGACGCCTGTTTTTTTCGGTTCCGCCATTAATAATTTTGGTGTTCGCGAAGTCCTGGATGCCTTAGTTGATCTTGCACCTTCACCCGAATCACGTCATGCATTACAACGCGAAGTATTACCGGACGAAAAAAACTTTTCCGGCGTTGTCTTCAAAATACAGGCCAATATGAATCCTGCGCATCGTGACCGCATTGCCTTTCTGCGCATTTGCTCCGGCCAGTTCAGGCGCGGTATGAATTTAAAAGTTGTGCGCAATGGCAAGGATGTCCGCACCAATTCAGTCGTATCCTTCTTGTCGCAACGCCGCGACATTCTGGAAGAAGCTTACCCGGGCGATATTATCGGCATCCCCAATCATGGCACATTACAACTCGGTGACACCCTGACCGAAGGCGAATCGTTACAGTTTACCGGCCTGCCCTTTTTCGCACCCGAAATCTTCCGTACGGTTGAAATCGCCGATCCGCTGCGCAGCAAACAACTCAAACTGGGCCTCACTCAACTCGGTGAAGAAGGCGCCATCCAGGTATTCAGACCTCATCTGGGCAGTACGCTGCTGCTCGGTGCCGTTGGCGTGCTTCAATTCGAAGTAGTCACACACCGGTTAAAACATGAATACGCTGTTGACACACGGATAGCGCCCGCAAAATACCAACTGGCGCGCTGGGTAACCTCAGAAGATCAGCGGGAACTGCAACGTTTCATCGAAGCCAATGCGCATCGCATTGCCTATGATGCGGTTGGTGCGCCAACTTTCCTGGCTTCATACGGCGCGGAAATCAGTGTGGCTGAAGACAACTGGCCATCGATTCAGTTTCATAAAATGCGCGAACATGCCGGTCTTGTTTTCCAGACGCAATAAACATCCCTTAGAACCTGTTTAAAATTTGACACTTTTTACAACCACCAGAAGGAACCGCACACGTAATGATCAACAGCATGACCGGTTATGCCACACACACACAGACAACGCCTTATGGCACGCTGAATCTGGAGCTGCGCGCCGTCAACAATCGTTATCTGGATGTGCAGTTGCGCTTGCCGGACGATTTCCGTTCACTGGAACCCGGCATACGGGAAGTCATCGCACAAAAACTCAATCGCGGCAAAGTGGAATGCCGGCTGAACTTCGCGCCACTGGACAGCATCGACGATCCCCGGCAGTTAAATCATGCTTTGCTGCATAAGCTGCTGGAGTTTGACCGTTCAATCCGGTCTCTGCTTCCTGAAGCGCAAAGTCTGTCTGCCGCCAGCATACTCAACTGGCCCGGCATGCTCGGCAACACGACATTGCCGGTTGATGAATTACGTGAATACGCCATGACACTATTGCTGGCAACACTGGAAGACTTTCAGGCGACCCGGAATCGCGAAGGTGAAAAATTAAAAGGCATCCTGCTGGAACGCCTCAATCTCATTCGCCAGCAGCTGGATTTGGCGGCGCCCCGTATTCCTGCGCTTATCGCCGCTTTCGAAGAGAAGCTTAAAACACGTATACAGGAAGCAATCGACACACTTGACGAAGATCGCATTCGCCAGGAAATCATCTTTTTTGCTTCAAAGATCGATATTGATGAAGAACTTTCCCGCCTGCAAACCCATCTCGACGAGGTCGAGCACGTCCTGAGCAAAGGTGGCGCCGTCGGCAAAAGACTTGATTTTCTGATGCAGGAACTCAATCGCGAGGCCAATACCATCGGCTCTAAATCGGTCGATGTCGCGATATCCAGAATGTCGATGACACTGAAAGTATTGATCGAGCAAATGCGTGAACAGGTTCAAAACATCGAATAATTTTTTGCGTTGCCTTTTACGTTGCCCGAACACGGCTGCAGCATGTAAAAAATGGCAAAGCCAACATCAAACAAGCTACGGGATTTAGAGAAGTGTAGTCGATCATCAAGCATGAATTGCAGCCGTGAACGTGATTCTGTTACCGAACGGGTCTTTTATTGACATATCCCGCGTGCCCCATGACATTTCCTCGATCCCCGGATTGGCATACCTATACTGCTTCGCAGTTAACTCGCCGTAGAATCCGTCAAGTTCATCCGTTTCAATCCGTATCGCAGCACCCGGGCAGCAGTCGCCATGATGCTCTGATAAATGCAGAGTACAACCATTTCTGGAAATCTGCATATATAACAGCAGACCTGCTTCAAAGCGATGTTCCCAATCCACCCGGAAACCGAGAAAATCCACATAAAACTCTCTCGCTTTTGTTTCGTCAAATATTCGTAAAATGGGTATCGTCGATACAAATTTCATGGATTCAGGCACGGCCGGAACAAAATTCGAACACTTCACATGTCAATAGCAAAGCCACAATGCATTACCCTCCGGAGAAAGATCATTTATTCCACTACTCTTATGATAACGCCTTAGAACAAGTTCTTAAACCGGCACACCAAGTTTGAGCCCAACAATACCTGCCACAATCAGCCCAAGACAAAGCACGCGAAAAATATTCACTGATTCACCGAAAAAAACGATGCCGAATATTACCGTGCCGACGATACCGACACCGACCCACACCGCATATGCGGTCCCCACGGGCAGCGATTTCATCGCCGCACCAAGCAGGCCCACGCTGATGACTATCGCAACCACTGTCCAGACTGTTGGCCACAAGCGGGTAAAACCATCGGTGTACTTAAGCCCGATCGCCCACCCAATTTCGAATAACCCCGCAACAATAAGCATTAACCAATTGGAACTCATAAGAATCTCTCTGATTTGCAGGGCCGTCCCCGATTTGAATAGAGCGGTGAGGTCGTCCTCACTTCCAAAGATCCAGACAAGCTATAAGACATGCTCAGCTACGATTCACATACCCTATAGCGCAAAAATAGCACAAATTTGATTTGAATAGTTACGATACTATCGATTACCAAATGCGCATCTGATATCGCCAGCGCAAGATGCGCCTGAGCGTCTGCAGCCGCTACCCCGCCCCCTTCTTAACACGCACACGTGTTGGAACAGGAAGAATTGTTGTTCGACAAAAAGTTATTTATTTACATATACTTATGAAAAACTAAAAATATTGTGAAGTTTTTGTAATTTTTTTGTGAAGTTTTTGTGAATTTTCTGTATAATGCGTAGTCATAATACAAGAAACTTAATTAATATTTTTAACATTCCCTTAATTGGAGAACGACAATGACAATGGAAAAATTACCCGGTGCTTATTACACAATAGTCTTCATCCTGTTTATGTTTCTGACATTGAAAGCGTTTGTATAATCCCATAAGCACAACTCAACCAACAATCAATCCGCCTCAATCTGAAGTGTAGAACGCGATGCTGTAAGGCTTAGTTCTACACTTCAACCGTACTTCAGAGTCATGTCTGGTATTTAAAAGCGTGCGCTCGACGTTAACCTCCGAATGACATTCCATTAGAACAGCCACAACAGATTTGTGGCTAGAACCTGTTCAAGATTCTTATAAACTTTGTTTATATACCTCCCACAGTCAGACGGCGGTTTCAACGCGCCTGTATGCACTTGGCGCGAACGTCACTTAACATTTGGCCAGTCAGAAAAATAAACTACCGGCTTAGTTTCCTGGTTTTGATCAATCCGGATTCATACCTGTTATTCAGCAATAATACTTGCAAATATAAATGAGAATGATTTGTATTAAAATACTAAAACCTGTACGATAACGAATGCATAAGCGGAGCGAAACCAATTATCGCCCGGATGGACAGATCGTATATCGTGCGTTCTTTTTGAACGGGATATGCGGTCGCTCAAAATTGAACATTGTTTATCCGTTATATTAATCAATAATTTATTGTAAAAAATTCGAGGAAAGATCGTTTTTACTGGGAGCTGATACTATGCGTGTATTCTGGACAATCGTACATCGTTGGATTGGTTTGGTAACGGCGGTCTTTTTATTTCTGACAGGAATAACCGGCGCGGTCATCTCCTGGGATCACGAACTGGATGAATGGTTAAATCCGCATCTGGTTGAAGCGCATTCTTCCGGCCCGATACAGTCACCGTTGCAGCTCGCGCAGCAGGTTGAAGAACGCTATCCGGAAATAGTCATCCAGTTTATTCCATTGATAGTGGAAGCGGGTAAATCATTGGAGCTGGGAGTCGGTGCACGCGTTAATCCGGCCACCAACAAGTTGTTCGAACCGGAATTTAATCAGATTTTCATCGATCCCGTTTCCGGCGAAGAACTCGGCAAGCGGGAATGGGGTGCTGTCTGGCCGATTACAAAAGAAACATTTGTTTCCTTTCTGTATAAATTGCATTTCACTCTGCATTTACCTGAAATGTGGGGCATTGACCGATGGGGTATCTGGCTGCTGGGCGTCATTGCAATCCTGTGGACATTCGATTGTTTCGTGGGCGCCTATCTCACGTTGCCTGTCCGCAAGCGGTCACAGCACAAAACACATGACTGGCCATCCAGTGAATCATCGGATTCAGAAGAAACAGGGAACACTGCCAAAAGTTTCTGGCAGCGCTGGAAGCCCGCATGGAAAATCCGGACCAACGCAAGCACGTATAAATTAAATTTTGATTTACACCGGGCAGTGAGTCTGTGGACATGGGGAATCCTGTTTATCGTTGCTTTTACGGCATTCTCAATGAATTTGTATCGGGAAGTGTTTTTTCCGATCATGAACAGTTTTTCCCAGTTGACACCGACACCGTTCGAATCCCGTGACCCCAGACCAAGGCATGAACCGATTGTGCCCGCCATGACTTTTACCGAAATTGTCACAATCGCCGAAGAAGATGCAAAAGATAAGGGATGGCAAGAGCCGGCAGGCGCTATCTTTTATTCCCAGAAGTTTGGTATCTACGGTGTGCAGTTTCATTATCCGGATGCTGATCATGGCACTGGCGGAGCCGGTCACAAGAGCTTATTTTACGATGGCATGGACGGGCAATATCTCGGCGATATCCTGCCCTGGGAAGGAACAGCGGCTGACATTTTTTTACAAGCCCAGTTTCCACTGCACTCGGGACGTATCCTCGGTTTACCCGGGCGTATTCTGATTTCATTGATGGGATTGGTTGTTGCAATGCTCAGCGTCACAGGCGTTTATATCTGGTGGAAAAAACGGGCGGCGCGCAACAAGCTGTCAGCACGCAGAGTACCGTCAGCCGATAATCAGCCGGTAAAAATAGAGGTGCATTGAGCAACAACATTATCCATGCAATTGCTCACATTACCTCAGACAGTTCCCGCCGACGTCGAAGTTTGGCTGCTGACGTTAAATCTGCGGGCGCCCTTGCATGACTGCGATCTGTCGATACTGGATGACAATGAGCGCAAACATGCGGCATCCCTGCATTTTCATGAAGATCGCGTACGTTCGGTCGTTACAAGGGCAGCATTGAGAAAACTACTGGCCGCACGCGTGATGATGGCACCGGAAGCGTTACTTTTTACGGTGAATGATCATGGGAAACCCGGTTTGCAAGGGAGTACGCCTATTGAATTCAACGTTTCGCATGCCGGCTGCTTTGCATTGATCGCGCTGTCCAGCCGTCGACGAGTCGGTGTGGATATCGAATATATTGACCGGCCAATAGACATTCATAGTCTGTCCCGATATGTGTTTTCACCCTTGGAACATCAATCTGTTCAAATGACGCCGCAAGCATTCATGTTCCGCTGGGTTGCCAAGGAATCCGCATTAAAAACATTGGGGTTCGGAATCTCCGAGCATCTGCAAGCGATTTCCATAGTGTCCAATGAGAGTACAGATTATCAAATTGTCTGCGATTACCCGGCATGGCCAAAATTAAAAGGCTGGCTGATCAAGGTGCCTGCTGATGATTATCTGGCGGCGCTTACCGTAGAATACTGACCGGAATTCACGTCACATACGCATACGCGATAAAACGACCGATATTTTGAAATTAAATCATACGTAATACGGATGAGATAGAACCTTAAATGTGCGTTACTCTCCTGATAATCTTGCGGTTGACGGCCGCCGGGCACATACCTTCGCGACAGACTGCAGTTTGGCAGACAACCATTAAAACGGGCAGCGGAATCCGTTTCGTAATGACACGCTGACATTCGAAGGCACCCATGAAAGTATCTCGGCAGTTGCTCGTCGCATTATTGATCGCGATTACCGGTGGATTGGCTGCTTTTGCGATTGTGCAATTTCCTCCGCAGACCGATCAGCAGGAAGAAGAAACCGCTAAACCGCCATCCGTGCAAATCATAGCGGTAACACCCGCACGGTTGCGGATGGATGTACGCTCGCAGGGACGCGTCCAGGCCCAGACCGAAATCGATATGGTCACCGGGGTTTCCGGAAACATCATCAAAATTTCGCCTGCTTTTGTCAGCGGCGGGGTCTTCAAGAAAGGTGATTTGCTGGTTTCAATCGATCCCGCGGAATATGATCTGCGCGTGGCACAAGCTCAGGCCAGAGTCATGGAAGCGCAATACCAGTTGACACGGGAAGAAGCTGAAGCCGAGCAGGCGCGCGATGAATGGCAGCATCTGGGGCAAGGAACCCCGAATCCGCTGAACCTGCGGATTCCACAGCTCAAGGAAAAGAAAGCAAAACTGGCCGCTGAACAGGAAGAACTGAAGAACGCCCGGTTGCTCAGACAACGAACCGATATCCGTGCGCCGTTCAATGGCCGGGTGCGCAACAAGGAAGTCGGACTGGGTCAATACATGAGCAGCGGCGCAATATTGGGAAGAATCTACAGTACCGATCTTGCGGAAATACGTCTTCCCATCAGCACCCAGGAACTGGCATTTATCGATCTGGCCGGTTTATCCGGCCGGGCGCATTCCGCCAAAAAGATACCGGTAACACTGACGGCAGATTATCAGGGACAACAACAGACCTGGCTGGGCCATATCGTGCGCAGTGAGGATGTCATCGATGAAAAAACCGGCATGACAATCGTGGTCGCACAGGTTCCTGATCCTTTCGGTCCCGGCAAATCCAAATCATCCCGCCTTAAATCACCCCCGGTCAGTTTACCGGTAGGGTTATTTGTTGAAGCCAGCATCGAAGGCCGCTGGTTTGACGATCTGATCGTCCTGCCTGCCAATGCACTGTTAAAAAATAATCGCGTCGCCGTGGTTGATCAGGACAATCGCCTGCGCTTACGCACAGTAGACGTATTCCGGCGGCAGCATGAACAAATCATCATTAAAACAGGTTTAAGCGCTGGCGAACGCGTGCTCGTTTCCGGCCTGCATCACCCGGTTGAAGGCATGCTGGTAACACCCGTCACTGCCCACGCAGCGCATTTAACCGGCGATGAGCAGGTGGCAGAAAGCACGCCCGATACGCAACCGAATCCATGAAACTCATTATCTGGTTCGCCCGCAATCCTGTTGCCGCTAACTTTTTAATGCTCATCATCATTGCCGGCGGACTGCTGGGTTTAACCCTTTCAGAGCGGTATACGGTTCCACCGGCGCCTCAGAATCAACTGCAGATTGTCATCGCTTACCCCGGCGTAAGCCCTGCCGAAGTGGAACAGGCACTCTGCATTCCGATCGAAGAAGCAATTCATGATCTGGCCGGGATCCGGCATATCAATACCATTGCCCATCAGGCAGAATGCGAAATCTTCATCGAATTTGACCCCGCGATGAATCCGGTGCATTTTCAGGCGACCGTACAGGCCAGAATGGACCATATCCCGGCTTTGCCAACGGGCGCCGAGAAATTAAGAATCCGGGAAGTGAAAACGGATATTTCCGCCGTGATCGTCATGGTACATGGTGAAGTTGACAGACTTACCCTGATGCGTCAACGCGATCAGCTGCGGGCGATGCTGAGCAAGCATCCGGATATAGGCGAACTTTTTTCCTGGCCGCAGCTGCCCTATGAAATTGCAATAGAAATTGCGGAATCGGATTTACGCCGCTATGCGTTGAGTTTCGAGGAAGTTGCCGCCGCGATTCAGGCAGCATCCAATAATATCCCTGCAGGAGAGCTTAGAAAAACCGACGGCAAACTGTTGCTGAGAAGCAAGGGACAGGCCATGACGGTGGCTGACTACGCCGCCATCAGCCTGCATGCCGATCCAAAGGGTGCGCGCCTGCTGCTGGGTGATATCGCCCAGATCCATGAAACTGCCAGAGAACGGGATTTATTGATCAGAATCGATGGCAAACCGGCTGTACAAATATTTGTAAAATCGAAAAACCGGATCGTCAGCACGGTCGAAGCAGTCAATGAAGTCATTGAAGCCTACCGCCCCAGCTTGCCCGAGGGTGTCGACATTACCACCTGGGACGACTGGTCGAAATACTATCAGCAGAATATGTCCATGCTGCTGAGTTCGGCGTTTTTCGGCTTTCTGCTGATTCTGCTGGTCTTAACGCTGACACTGCGGTTTCATTTGGCCCTGTGGGTCAGCTGCGGAATTCTGATATCGATTCTCGGCACGCTCTGGGTCATGCCCATGCTGGGCATTTCCCTGAACACCTA
>CAZTCY010000026.1:0-33626 GCA_964612715.1 uncultured Nitrosomonas sp.
TTAGCGGTGCGCTAACCGCGCTGCCATCCGGATCGGAAACATGGCCGGATCCGGGTGGGGAAATTGATACGCCTGCGAAGATCGATGATCTTTGGCATGCCGCGGTTAACAGCCGTGGTCAATTTTTCAGTGCAGCGGATCCCAATGTTTTTGCCAATGCTTTGTCTAATGCCTTGTCAACGATCGTGGCCAGAACGGGGGCTGCTTCCGCAGTCGCGGCTAACTCCAATTCGCTCACGACAAACGGGCGTATTTATCAGGCAAAATTCAACAGTGGGGAGTGGAGCGGGCAGTTGCTGTCCATTCCGATTGATGGAGTGGGAACAACGGATACCATTGAATGGGAAGCGGGTTCTGTCTCGCTTGCCTCGGCCTCTATTAATCCGGCGACACGTGTGCTCATCACGAAAGGAAATGCTGATGGTGTCGCATTTGAGTATGCCAACTTGCCTGCTGCGCAAAAAGCATTACTGGATAAAAATGCGGCAGGCAGTGTAGATAATTGTGGCCCGGAAAGAGTCGCTTACCTGCGTGGCGCAAGTTTGCGTGAAGGCAGTACGGGTACCTTCAATTGCGCAAGTGGCGTAACCGTGAATAAATTTCGCGTTCGCACCACAAGCAAACTGGGCGATATCGTGAATTCCACACCTTTTTACGTTGGTGGCCCCGTTGCGGGGTATTCTAACGTGGATCATCCCGGTTATGTCGCATTCAATGCAGCCTATAAAAATCGTTTGCCAATGGTCTACGTGGGCGCCAATGATGGCATGTTGCACGGGTTTAATGCTTGTGTACCGGGTATTACTCCGGGTTGCAGCGCGGCCGATGCAGGTAAGGAAATGATCGCTTATATTCCTTCGATGGTTTATGCCAATTTAAGTCGGCTAACTGATAAAGATTATAATGCCAACCATCGTTTTTTTGTGAATGGCTCACCCATGGTAGCTGATGCGTATCTGAGCGGCGCGTTGGGTTGGCGCACGGTGCTTGTGGGCGGACTTAACGGTGGCGGAAAAGGATATTTTGCTCTGGATATTACTAACCCTGCTGATGCATCACAGCCTGGACCAACGTTTACTACCGCCAATGCCGCGAGTCTTTTACTTTGGGAGTTTTCGGATGCCGATGATGCGGATATGGGATACAGCTATAATCAGCCACGGGTAGATCCGATTACCGGTCAATCCAGGCAAATCGTAAAAATGGAAAATGGCCAGTGGGCAGTCATTGTTGGCAATGGTTACAATAGCGACAATGGTAAGGCGGTGCTTTATATTTTATTCCTGACGGGTGGGGAGGATGGAACCTGGACATTGGGAACGGATTATATCAAGCTGGTCGCTAACGCCGGGCTTGGAAATGGTTTGTCTACACCGGCTCCATTTGATTCGAATGGTAATGGTTTGGTTGATGTGATTTATGCCGGTGATATTAAGGGTAATCTGTGGCGTTTTGATGTCAGTTCATCCTCACCGGCCAGTTGGAATGTGGGAATCAGTGGTCAGCCTTTGTTTTCAGGAGGAATCAGCAAACCGATCATTGCACCACCTGCTGTTAGTTTGCACCCGAATGGCGGGCAGTTGATTATTTTTGGTACTGGAAAATATCTTGAAACTGGGGATACCACGAATACCGATACGCAAACGATCTATGGCATTTGGGATCATAGTACATCCACGACCGTCACGGGAGGCCAGCTTGTCCAGCAGGAGATTACATTATCCATGATAATGACAGGCACACAAGCTCCGGTTAATTATTCAGAATCAATTAAAGGCTGGTATGTTAACTTACCCAGGAGTGGTGAGCGATTAACAGGGGTACCCACCCTTAGAGACGGGATGTTCATTTTTTCCACGAATGTTCCCTCCGTATCTCCCTGCGATTTTGGTGGCAGAGGGTTTTCGTACGCGGTGGATTTCCTGACGGGTGGAATGCTTCCATTTCCGGCTTTTGACACCAATAATAATAATCGTATCGGATTTGATGATGGCTTGTCAGTCGGTGTGGAAACAGGTTTTTCTGAAGGAGGTGTGGTGATAATGCAGGGAAGTGCCAGCAGTTCTGAGGATGTTGGATGGATCAACCGAGCTGATGGATCTTTGGGCAAAGTTCCTATTGCCAAGGGGCCTGCAGGGCTGCGTGGACGCATCACCTGGCGAGAGCTTATGCAATGATGAACGTAAAACAATATGCTGCTGCTCAAATCAAGTGTGAGAAGAGAAATATCGCGATGCATTTCGTATGAAAGAAAATATTAAGCTCAACAGAGCGTCCGGTTTTACGCTGATTGAATTGATGATTGCCGTTATGATTGTCGGAATTATTGCGTCAATTGCTCTGCCGGCTTACCAGAATTACGTCAGACAATCCCATCGTGCGGCTGCGAAAGCCATACTGTATGAAAATGCGCAATTTTTGGAGCAGTTCTATACCGAAAATAATCGCTATGACCAGAATATCGCCGGGGATGCGGTTGCCCTTCCGATAACACAATCACCGAGAAACGGCACGACCCAATACGGTGTATCGGTTCAAGCGGTTGCTAATTCATTTACGCTGCAAGCCATACCGGCTGCGGGAGGGATAATGAGGGATGATACATGTGGAACACTGACATTGACGAATATAGGCGTTCAGGGCGCTGGGGGGAACGTTGCAGAATGCTGGAACCGGTAGGTTATGCCATGAAATGCAGACAGTGTTCATCGAAACGCATACAACTATTCCCTTATTTTGCGCTCTATTTCTTCAGCGGTGACGTGTCTTACGTCTTTTCCTTTAACCATGTAGACAACATATTCTGACATGTTTTTTGCATGATCTCCGATACGTTCGATCGCTTTGGCAACGAACAGGATTTCCAGAGAAGTGGATATTTTTCGTGGATCTTCCATCATGAAGGTAATCAATTGCCGCATAATGGATCTGAATTCTTCGTCGACGAATTCATCCTGGCGTACGATTTGTGCCGCAGAATTTGGATCGAGTCTGGCGAAGGAGTCGAGCGCCTTTTTAACCATATCCATGGCGATGCTGGCGACATGTTTGATTTCAGTAAAGCGTGGTGTTTGCAAGCGGTCGGTTGAATAAATCAATCTGGCCATGCGTGCAATTTTTTGTGCTTCATCCCCAATCCGCTCAAGATCAGTAATCGTTTTGATGATCATGACAATCATCCGTAAATCACTCGCCGTGGGTTGTCTGCGAACAATGATCTGACTGCAGATTTCATCAATGGCGACTTCCATGGCATTGACACGATGGTCATATTCGATGACCTGATCAATCAGCTCTTCGTTTCCTGTAGTCAGTGCTTCCATGGCGCGTTCAATTTGTTCTTCAACAAAACCGCCCATTTGTAAAACGCGTGTGCGTGCTTCCTCGAGATCAGCATCAAACTGTTTGGAAATATGTTCTTTGTTTGCCATGGCAAGTCTTAGTTTTTCAAGTGCGGGAATAGATAAAGAAACTTATGTGAGCAATTCAATTCTAGTGTGAAATAATTTCTACACCTTTATCAGTACCCAACAATAATATATCTGCAGCGCGTCGCGCAAACAGACCATTGGTTACAACACCTGTAATTTGATTTAACGTGGTTTCCAATTCGACAGGATTTAAAATTTGTAAACCGTGGACATCCAGAATGTTATTGCCATTATCGGTGATAAAGCCTTGTCGCAGCGCAGGTTGGCCGCCGAGTGCAGTAATTTCCCGGGCAACATAGCTACGCGCCATTGGAATCACTTCAATGGGGAGCGGAAAATTGCCGAGTACATCGACAAGTTTGGTTTGATCTGTGATACAGATAAATTTTTTCGCAACGGCAGCGACAATTTTTTCCCTGGTGAGTGCGCCGCCCCCACCTTTGGTCATGTGTAAATGCCGGGTGATTTCGTCAGCACCGTCGATATAAACAGACAGGTCGCTAACTTCATTGAGATCAATGACTTCTATGCCATGTGACTTCAGTCGTTTTGCAGTGGCATCGGAACTGGCAACAGCGCCATCAATTTTGTGTTTAATCTTGGCCAGTTCATCAATAAAATAATTTGCGGTTGATCCTGTGCCAACGCCGATAATACGGCCTATAGGAACATGTTCAATGGCAGCGGCGGCAACGGCTTTTTTTTGTTCGTCTTGTGTCATTTGTGTTTATAGTTACTAACTAAAATTAAAATAATACGATTGAATCATTATAATGTTTATGTTTTGTAATTGTACAATTTTATGGCGACCATAAAGCCTTTGCCTGAATTATTGATCAACCAGATTGCTGCGGGGGAAGTAGTAGAACGTCCTGCGTCAGCACTCAAGGAAATTCTCGAGAACAGTATCGACGCAGAGGCAAGCAGAATCAATGTGCAGCTTTTGAATGGCGGAATCAGGCAATTGCGCATCGCGGATAACGGTATTGGCATTGCTAAGGAGGATTTAGTTCCCGCCTTAACACGACATAGCACGAGCAAGATCAGCTCACTTGAAGATCTTCAGAATATTACCAGCCTGGGGTTTCGCGGTGAAGCGCTCGCCAGTATTTCAGCCATTGCATCGCTGACGCTGACAAGCCGGAAAGCGGAGCAGGATCATGCATGGCAAGTGCATGTCGATGGCAGACTGATGAACCCGCCCCAGCCGGCCTCACTCGCTATAGGAACAGTGGTGGATGCGCGCGATCTTTATGCCAATATTCCAGCAAGACGAAAGTTCCTGAAAACGGATGCCACTGAATATGCGCATTGTGAGGAAGTATTTAAACGCATGGCGCTCGTACAGCCTGGAATCGAGTTTTCATTGCAGCATAATGAAAAAATGCGTCATCATTTCCGTATTGCAGATCCTTTTGAACGCATCGAAGCTGTGCTGGGCAGTGAATTTATGCAATCGGTTTCATTTGTCGATGAACAGACGGCAGGAATAAAGCTGAGTGGCGTCGTTGCTTTGCCGGCATATTCCCGTGCATCACGCGATATGCAGTATTTTTTTGTGAACAATCGTTTTGTCCGTGACAAATTGATAACACATGCAATCCGGGAAGCGTACCGTGATGTTTTGCACCTGGATCGTTATCCGGGATTCGTGTTGTTTTTGGAAATGAATCCCGCTGATTTTGATGTCAATGTTCATCCGGCAAAAATGGAAATCCGTTTTCGTGATTCGCGCGCATTACATCAATTCATTTTTCACGTGATCCACAAATCATTGGCCACTGCTTCGAAAGCCGTACAGGCTGATCTGGATGTTGTCAGACCTGTGCCGCAATACGCCGGGCATCAACCTGCGAGCCCCGGGAAAATTGCGCAATCGATGGGTTTTTATCAGCAACTGCTTACGGTTGAAGATGATTCGAATTTTACGCAAGGAAATATATCCGCAGATACTTCCCGGACAGGGTTTGAAAAAAATAGGGCAGTGCTTGCTGAGCAAAATGTGCACGTGCAAGCGCAGGAAGAACATGTATCGGCCATGGTTTCGACAGAGCGACAAAAGCCGCATTTCCCACCGCTGGGTTTTGCCCTGGGGCAGCTGCATGGTGTCTATATTCTGGCGCAGAATGCTAACGGGCTGGTTATTGTGGATATGCACGCGGCGCATGAACGCATCATGTATGAAAAATTGAAAGTGGCTGCGCATAACCAGTCCGGTGCAGTGCAGCAACTGCTGATTCCGTTGATATTGAATACAGATCGAACGGATGTCGTCTTTGTGGAAGAGAATCCCGGAGTGTTCGAGCAGTTCGGCTTCGAACTTGCTGTTCTTTCACCAACAACGCTGGCGATTCGTGCAGTGCCTGCGATGCTTGATCAAGCCGATATCGTAAAACTGATACAGGATGTGTTAAGAGAAATGCAGGAATTCGGCGCGAGTCAGATATTGACTGCCAAACGCAACGAAATACTGGCAACGATGGCCTGTCATGGCGCAGTGCGTGCCAACCGTAATTTGACGATTACGGAAATGAACGCCCTGTTGCGTGAGATGGAAATCACAGAACGTGCCGGTCAATGTAATCATGGCCGGCCCACCTGGTTTGAAATGAGCATGGAAAATCTGGATAAATTGTTTATGCGTGGGAAGTGAATGATGCGTTTGTGGTGTGTAAATAATGTTGGATACGCTCAAGCAGTTCTTCCTCTCTGTAAGGTTTGCCGATAAAAGCATTGGCGCCCAGTTGTCTGGCCAGTTCGCGGTGCTTTTCTGCGGTACGCGATGATATAACAATGATGGGTATGGAAGCAGTATCCGGCGTGTTGCGTATTTTTTCGATAAGCTCGAAACCATTCATCTTGGGCATTTCGAGATCGGCCAGTATGATATCGGGTTTACTATGTGTCATTATTTCGGTCGCTTCCAGACCGTTTTTTGCAGTGAATACGCTGTAGCCTTCGCGTTCCAGTAAACGGCTGGTTACTTTGCGTACTGTTAAAGAATCGTCAACAACCAGGACAACCGTTGAAACATCTTCTTTTTTCGCAGACCGTTCCATTAATTCTGTGAATGGTGTGTCCAGGACTTTTTGCACATCTGCGCGTTGCAGCAGCTTGAGGGGATTCAGTATCAAAACAGGCAGGCCTTCGCCGCTGAGCGTCGCACCTTCGATGCCGGGTGCCTGCGAGATTTGCGGTCCGGTGTTTTTAACAACGACTTCTTGATTGCCCATTAATGCATCGACTTGAACGGCGAGGTATACATTGCCCCTTTGCAGTAAGAGAACAGGGTTATGTTTTTTGGGTTCAAAATGCAGATCAGTTTGATCCAGCAAAAATGATAAGTGTGTAAAGGGATAGGCATGACCATCAAAATCAATCCGGTGATTCCGGTACGCGGTTTGCAGTGCATCCCAATCCAGTTCATGGATATGTGCGATGTTTTGTGAGGGGATGGCAAGAATTTGATTGCCGGCGGAAACCATTAATGTCTGGGCAACGGCTAATGTTAAAGGCAGGCGGATGTGAAATGTAGTGCCTTTGTGTTTATGTGAATCGATAGTGATCTGACCGCCCAGGCCGGAAATGTCATTATGCACGATATCCATACCCATGCCGCGTCCTGCGGTTCCTGTGATTTGCGCATGGGTCGTCAGACCGGGCAGAAAGATCAGTGCGGCTATTTGTTCGTTATCCAACGCTTCGTTTTTCTTGATCAATCCCAGTTTAATGGCTTTCTTACGTATCCTTTTTAAATCCAATCCGATGCCGTCATCACTGACGGAGATCATCACTTCATTGCCTTCCCGTTGCAGATTTATGGTGATTTGGCCGGTTTCCGGCTTTCCGGATTCGACGCGGCGGGTGGGTTTTTCGATGCCGTGCACAATGGCATTCCGCAGAATATGCTCCAGTGAAATACTTACTTTTTCCAGGACGCCCCGGTCAATTTCGACATCTTCTCCCTGAATCGTCAGATTGACCTTTTTTTCAAGTTCACCGGCTGTTTTCCGGGCTATACGATAATAACGCTCCGCACTGTTGCCAAAGGGTATTGTACGTATGCGCACCAATTCCTGTTGCAGTTGTCGCGCGATGACCGCTTGCTGTGAAACCTCTTCAACAGCTGTGCTATGCGTGCTGGCAAGATTTTTCTGAACGGTTATGACATCGTCGATACTTTCGGCCATCAAACGCGTTAATTCCTGGAAACGTGTGAAGCGATCGAATTCCAGCGGGTCAAAAGACAGGTCATGGTTTTGTTGCTGTGCAATTTGCGATTGCATTTGTGTTTCAGCCTGGATCTCGATTTCGCGTAACTGATCGTGTAATCGATCGATACTTTCACTGAGATCCTGCAAGGATTGCTTGAAATTGTTGAGTTGCGCTTCGATTTTGGATCGGATAATGCTGATTTCGCCAGAGTCATTCACCAGCCGGTCGATTATATCGGCATTGACGCGTAACGCACCGCTGAGTTGTGTGGCGGGCTCCTGTAAAGTGGTGAAGATTGTATCAACGAAGTCGGATACGGAAGTTGCCGGTATGGTTGGTGGTTCTTTTTCGGTGATCGCCTCTGTTTCCACTGGGTAAGCATCGTCTTCAGGTGTCGTTTCTTCCCTGGGTGTGTCGATCCTGTATACGCTATCCTGTAGCGATTCAATTTTTTCACAGAGCTGATCGAATTCATATTCAATCTTATCAATAGCATAACTGGAAACAACCGGTTGGCTGAATGCTTCTTCGATTTCACTTTCCATGGCATGAATCAATTCGCCCAACTGTTCTGCGCCGATCATATTGGCACTGCCTTTGAGTGTATGCAGCAACCTGAGCAGGCTGATCCGGATTTCATCGTTTTGCGGCAGAATGTGCCAGGCGCGTATTTTTTCGCTGATTTTCGGGATGGTATCTCCGGCTTCTTCCAGAAAAACGTGCAGCAGTTCGGTGCTGATGTTTTCGACGGTGTCGTCAGCTGTATCATTTCTACTGTGTTTGGGCGCTTCAGGTTGTGCAGATTGAATATGGGCAGGTGTTTTTTTTAATCGGTATTCACTCAGATTAATCGGTTCTTGTGCGTGAATCGCCGGTTCCTGTGCCGATCTTTCTTTTTCAGACAGACGTTTTTTAATTTCCAGAACCAGAAACTGACTGAGCTGTAAATCGATTTCATCGGGAAATTGCCGTAAGTAAACTTTTTGCAGTAATTCATCCAGTTGCTGGACACAATTCTGTATCAATTGTGTGTCCGATTCTTCCAGCTGAACTTGATTCGCTTGTAACCGCGATAGCCATTCCTCCAGCGCGCTGCACAGTTGCGCAATAAAAGTCAGTGCCAATGCGCTTGAGGTACTGGCCAGCGTGTGCGCGGCCAGTGTGAACGGATTGCTGATGGTTGCCGGGGGCACTTTAAGTAATGCGTCCAATTCATTTTTGAGCGTTTCCAAGTGTTGTTTTGATTCTTTGACAAATATTTCAAAAAGATCAGGTTCAATGGAAATATCACCCATCGTGACCATCTGCAGTGCGTCAGGCGCACTTTCATCACGCACAGTCGATAATAATGCCTCGCGATTCTCTGCATGGATATCATGGATCAGCGCTTGCAATGCCCGGGTATCGATTTCCGATTGCGCGGTGCTTTTCAGATTGCCGCACCATTGCGCAAATGTTTCGTGCGCATACGCCAGCAAGCCAGTCAGTGCAGTAGTGATCTGATTTTTTTCATTGAGCCACTGGCTTAACGTCTGTTCCATCATCCAGGCTGCATCACTGAAGAATTCCAGTGTTATCATCCGGCTGCTGCCTTTGAGTGTATGAAATCCACGCCGGATACGGGTGAGTGACTTGATATCCGTATTGTCTGTTTGGCAGCGTTGTATGGCTTCAGCGATTTCAGCCAGAATTTCATCCGCCTCTTCCAGGAAAATATCCAGTAATTCGGTGTCTGAACCGCGATCAATTTGAACAACGGGCTCAGTATGGCTTTCAGTTCCGGCTGTGCTGTCAATCGAATCTTTTGTTCCGGTGTCAAACGCAACAGCCGGTATTTCTGTTTCTGTCATCCATGGTGAAACTTGCGTATCTTTTTGTTTTGCCGTGCTTTCGAAAACAGCGATCGCCTGGTCGATTATTTTCAGGCAATCGGGTGCATCGTGCTTAAATGCTTCCAGAAAAAAACTCAGACTGCTGATCCCGTCGACAAGCAGAATCTGGTCAGCCTGATTCAAAGGATAATTTCGATCGGTGAATGTCTGGGTCAGATCATGGCAGAGCGCTAACAAATAATTGGCGCGTTCCAGGCCGAGCATAATTAAAACGCCTGAAGTTTGATTGAATAACGGTGTTAACGTTGACAGCGCGGAAACCGCTGTTTGCTCGTCAGGTGTCTGAAAGAAATGCTCCAGAACATGTTCGATGTGTTGCAGATTGACAAGTATTTCTGCTACCGTCTGCAATTGTATTTCTTTTGTCTGTGCCGGATTTCCAGTAGTGCTGAAGGTGGGTATGGCCGGTACGTCCTGAATATGTGCTGATGCTTCATCCGCTGTTGTAATGGCATTTAATCGATGGGCCAGGGTATCGACGAGCACGGCTAAATTGTCCTGCCGTTTATTAAAGTTTACGACAATACTTTCAAGGTGAAGCAGCGCGGTTGCAATTTCCATGATCACATTGTCATGCATTGCCGCTGGGCTGGTTTGTCTGGCTTGCAGCGTTTGGGCCGCGTCGCTGATGGCCGCGATCAGTTTTTGCAGGGGCTTGCTTTGTGTCTGTAATGCCGGTTCACTGAGTTGCGTCATATTGTTTACAAACACGTCCAGTGCCGCTTGTTCGCCCGAACAGAATGACTGCCAGTTTTCATTGACTCGGGTCAGGATTTTCTGGATTTCCTGCAGATAATCCCGTGGTGAAACCTGTGCCGTCGTCAGATCCGGTTCATCGGATTCCATTAAAGACGGTAAAGCGTAGGCTTCGCATATATCGGCGATTTGCCGGCTGTCCGCGTTTGTCTTCGGCTGGCGGGCAATCTGATAGAGCAGTTCGCGCGTCAGCTGAGCCGTATTCTGAGGTAACTGTTCGGCATAATGGCGTAACGTTTTTTCGATTTTGCCGCATAGTTTCCGGTGCGTCAGATCTATGCCGGATTGCTGTGCTAAAAGGCTTTCCATGAAACCGCCCGTGATCCACCAGAAAGTGCGCTGTTCGGAAGAGCCGGGTAATTGCCCGATTTGATCGATTGCATGACGCATTTTATCGAGGCCTGCTGAACTGGAAGTGTTTTTCAACCATTGCGCCAGTCCGGACTGGTATTCGGCGCGCGCCTGTTTGACCCGTGTTTCGTGCTGTTGTGTTGCGAGATTGGCAAGTGCAGGTTTCAGCGGAGGGTTCGCAACCAAACCGGGATGGAACAAATCATACACAGATGCCTGTTCGTGCCCCAGAGCCAGCATCAGGTTGCGATAAACGGGAAACAGACGCAACGGGTTTTCTTCAGCGCCATCGATGAGGTCATCCAGGTAGTCAAGCGTGGTTTTAGCGGATTGTTTGAGCATGTTGATGACAGCGTCATCAGGATTGACCTGTTTTTCGATCAGGGCGATGATGAGCTGCTCGATCTTTCCATTTACGATGACGATAGCGTTCAACTCAAGCATCTCAAATAAGCCATTCAGCTGATGAATGTATGCGCGGCACGCATGGATATGTGTGAGATCCTCAAAATTCTGATTGAAGGCTTCCAGATTCTGC
The DNA here is from genome assembly GCA_964612715.1 of uncultured Nitrosomonas sp. GTDB lineage: Bacteria > Pseudomonadota > Gammaproteobacteria > Burkholderiales > Nitrosomonadaceae > Nitrosomonas. Next base: position 11,184 of record CAZTCY010000026.1, read on the forward strand.
TGAATTAAAGAAAAAAATTCATGGATGTTTCCCTTAACGCCGGCAATGGATGAAATATTGAGTTTGGTAGGCATATTCATTGATCGGTTGAATAAGAATCAGGTATTGAAGCTATGATAAATTAAACTTTAAAGCTGGACACAGATGATTTGAGCTCGGAAGCATATCCCATAATCTGTCTGATCGACGCGGTTGTTTCCTGGCTTCCATCGGTTGTCTGCTGCGTAATCAACAGTATTTCCTCCATATTTTCAATGACAGTGTTCGCGGCCTGGGTCTGCGCGTGGGTTGTGTCATAAATATTTGTGACGTGCTGCGCCAGTTGCTTTGATACGGCTTCGATCTCTTCAAGCGCTTTGCCGGCAGCATGAGACCGCTGCGTGCCTTTGGCTACGCCGAGCGTGCTTCTTTCCATGGCGGCGATGGCATCGTAGGTGTCATTCTGAATTATCTTGATAAGCCGGCTGATTTGCTTGCTGGCTTCAGCGGATCGTTCTGCAAGCCGCTGCACATCCTGGGCAATGATAGTGGAACCGCGCCCCGCTTCACCTGAGGCGGAAGCTTGCAGCGCAGCATTTAAAGCAAGTACGTTGGTCTGTTCGGTAATATCCGAAACCAGCGCGACAATTTCACTGATTTCCTGAGCGCTTTCTCCGAGCCGTTTAATCCTTTTTGCGGTGTCCTGGATATGCGTGCGGATTTCTTCCATGCCTGCAATTGCCTGACGTACCGCAATACCGCCTTTTTCGGCGGTTTCCAGCGATTGTCTGGCAACCCGGGTGGATTCTCCGGCGGTATCGGAAACTTTGCCTATCGCTTCGACCATGCCGACCATGGCTAGCGTTGTTTCTTTGATTTTCAACGATTGTTGTTGCGCGGCATCCAGCAGTTTTGCCGAAATCTGTTGTGCCTGACCGGATGCCTCGACGACATTGAAGCCGGCGATATTGACCTGTTCGACCAGTGTGTGCAGTTCTTCTATGGTGAAATTGACCGCATCGGCTATCGCGCCGGTGATATCTTCAGTCACGGCGGTGCGGATAGTCAGATCGCCCTCGGCCATTTTTTTCATATCATCCAGCAGTCGCAGCATGGCTTGCTGCGTTTTGTCCATTTCATGTGCGGATGCGCGTGGTCGGCCCGTGTTGTTCTTGTTGTTGTTCCTGTTGTACCACGCGTAAAAAAGCCAGCCGAGTGAAATCAAGGTGCAGGCGGTTAAAGCATAAATGATTCTGTTCATCAGACCGCTGGTCTTCGCATCCTGGGTTTTCAAAGCATGGTCCAGTACTGTAATGCTGTTACGCATGATTTCATTGCTCTGAATGAGCTGGTTGGCGGCAGTCTTGGCTGACGAGACTGCCGTGATTTCGGACTGGATGGTTTGGATGCTGTTGTCGAGCGTGATGAATAATGATTTGATTTGTTGCAACCTTTCCTGTACTGCAGGATCGTTCAAGGCCGAGAGTTGCAATACATCATGTCCTTCATTCAACGCACTGATAATTGCGGAAAACTGCTTGCGGTCGTGTGCCAGCTGATTTTGTATTTCGGTAACCGGCAACTTGCTTGGCACGATGATATTGATACTTCTGAAGACATTATGAACCAATGTCTGCATGGTCGAGATTACGCTCATCTGACCGGGAGAATCGCCTGTCCGCGTCATGTGTGCGATTAATTGCTCAAGGTGCGTATTGATCAGATTGCCGGTTGCATTAATGGTGCTGATGGCCTGGCCAAGATGGATAAATGTTTGATGGCCGCTGAAAATGAACTGGATTTTCTTTTCTTCTATCTGCCAGTTGTTGATGACTGTTTGAAGAAGGTCAAGCTGGGATTGTTCAGTAATCGGAGCGATGTGTTGCTGATGGAAATAACCGCCTTGCGATAATAGTGTGATCGACTGATCAATAGCTTTGCGGCTGTTTTTCAGTTGTTCGAAAGCGTTTTCGTGCCCTGAGAAAGTCTGCTGAACAATGGCGGGCAGACGCTGGTTGTGTTCCTGCATACGAACCGTCAATTCAATCCGGGTTGCGCTTTGCCGGGTCTGCTGCAGATGAAATGCAAGCGCAGATAACAGGAAAATCACCATCACAATGGACAAGATGCCGGGAATCCATTGTTTATTATCTATACCGGATCGATTCAGGCCTTTCTCTTCCGCTGAGGTGCTTATGGTATCGGTCACTGCAACGGCATCCCATACAGGGGTTTTTTTGCCAAATTCGAATAAAGTTCTCAGTTTTGTGAAAAATGCATTCATAGCGTGTTCCGATTATTCCGACAATTAATTGTTGTTTAACTGCAAAGTAAGCTGCTTTTATGCGCGTTTTTATTAACCTTAAATTTTTTTAACAAAAGATACAATCAAATCAGTGCGGTTAAACACGAGCAACTTGCACGGTAAGCCTGACAACATTTCCATTTACATAAATCGAATATATCGCGTTTAAGAATGGAATGCGCATATAAATTCCGGCGGTATGATTTTTGTGGGATACCGTTTTTTCGCTTTATCAGTAGCAGTACCCGTTCAGGCCAATCTGTATGCAATTTGTAAGTCGGACTATGGTAATTATGGCCAATGCGGCGATGGGGTACATACACATAATATGGCCATTATCGCATGGTGTTGATCGTGCCAGTGTCGCAATGCTGCGCAGAACGGGCGATTCTTTTGTAGAAAAAGATCGTGAAATTATATAAAAATAATTGGAGAGAATTTATTAAAAATGAATTTTAGAATATCCAGGAATTCAAGCCAGCGTAAACGTAAACCATTGCAGAAGCAGTCTGATATTTCGGATCAATCCGCCATCGTGACGATGGAATCAGACCCGTCACTCAAACGTTCCATGCATGATAAAACACGGGCTTCGGAGCCTCGAAAAGGCCTGAAGCAGAAGGGTAAATCCGATACAGCTTTGACGGATTGTGCCGCGTTGTATACGAATGCCGCAATGGGTTTTCTACTGCTATCCGGTACTGCCGGAACGGCATATGCCGATAATGAATGCGGTCCTGCTACGGTTGGCGGAAATGTCACGTGTGACGCAGGCACTTATACCACCGGTCCAAACGACGACATTCGCTATCCGAATATAGATGGTCTGACTTTGACTGCCGATAATGTCACTGTTTCGGGGATCACTGATAACAACAGACAGGCGGTCATGATTGGCGCACAGACAGCGACCCATACCGGAGATCTCCATCTGACCGCGCAAGGTGGTTCAGTGTTGCAGACTGGCAATCCCGGCAATATCGGATCCGCTATGGCCAACACCGAAGGGCGTTACTCAGACGGATTGCGGGCGGAACAGCGTGGTCAAGGCAGTGCGAGCGTTGTGCTGATTGATAGCAGCGTTACGACTTATGGCTATAATGCTTCAGGCATTTATGCCTGGCAAAGAGACGTTAATCCGGACAATACGGGTGATGTCGTCGTCAATTTCTCAGGAGATTCGAGGATAGAAACATGGGGGGTATCGTCGCATGGCGTGTTTGGCAGAGCTGAAACCGGCATCGGCAATGTGCTGGTTGATGCGCGCGACGGTGCTGTCATCACGCGGGGTAATAATTCACGCGGCATACAGGGGTTGAAACTCAATAGTGCGATCGGAGATGGCAATGTCACCGTGACTGTGGACGGTGTAACAGTGACAACCCATGGTACCAATAACAGTGTCGGTATCAGGGCAATGATTGAGGATAGCGCGAATAGTCGCGGCGATGTTTCGGCTTTTGTGCGCAATGGCACGGCAGTGGAAACCTTTAATCAAGGTAACTCGCACGGCATTCATGCCGTGAATCAGGATCCGGGTTTGGCGTCGATTGAACTGGAAGACAGTTCGGTAATTACGCATGGTGACACTTCTATCGGTGTTCTCGCCCAGTCTACCGATGGTGATGCTACAGTTTTGGTGACGAACGGTATCATCACCACCGAAGGCGCTGATGCGCATGCTTTGGAAGCACGGGCCGGAAATATTTCAGGTAATGCTGCTGTTACGCTGAGTGGCGGTTCCGCAGAGACCGCTGGAAACAATGCTGTTGGTGTTCTCGCCCGGTCTAACGCTAACAATGGTGCTGCTACAGTTTCTCTGACGGATGGTGCCACCGCCACCACAACAGGAACCAGCGCGCATGCCCTGGAAGCGCGGGTCGGTGTTTCAGGTGACGCTACTGTTACGCTGAATGAGGGTTCCGCAGCGACTACCGGAAACAATGCTATCGGTGTTTTCGCCCGGTCTAACGATGGTGCTGCTACAGTTTCGGTGACGGATGGCGTCATCAGCACCCAAGGAAACAATGCGCATGCTTTGGAAGCACGCACTGGAAATGTTTCAGGTGATGCTACTGTTACATTGAATAGTGGTTCCGTAGAGACCGCCGGAAACGATGCGGAGGGACTTTTTGCGCTTGTCACTAACGGCATCGGAAAGGCTTTTGCGGCAATAACCGGCGGGAAAGTAGAGACATCCGGTACCAATTCCGATGGCGTTATCGCCCAGGTTGACGATGGTAGCTTACTTTCAAGTATTAACGGCGATGCCTCCGCGGTAATATCAGGAGGAGAAGTTATCACCAGTGGTAACGGCTCGGCCGGTGTTATCGCACAGACCGACCTGGGTAGCGGCGCGACAGGCAATGCGACCGTCACGCAATCCGGTGGCAGCGTCACCACCGCGGGTGGTTCCGCGGGTCTCCTGCAGGGAAGTTATGGCTTGCTGGCGCTATCTTCCGGTTCAGGCACGGCGAGTATTGAGCAATCGGCGGGCAGTGTCACAACTTCCGGGGAGGGGGCGCATGGGCTTTATGCACTTTCACTTTCCGGTGATGCGGTTATTACCCAGGGGAGTAGCGGGGAGGTTACCGCGAGTGGCAAGGATGCGAGCGGCATACGCGCCCAAGCTGCGAATGGCAACACAGTAACGCTTGACGGTCAGGTAACAAGCGGTAGCGGTAATGCGGCCGCTGTGCATGCCAGCGGCGGGAGCAACAGTACCATCACCATCAGTTCCGGCGCAGTGATCGACGGCACCGCTTCGGGTGTCGCCATCCGGGAAGAAAACGCAAATACGCTGGTGAGCAGTGCGGGTCAAGTCACGGGAGATGTCATCATGGGGGGTGGCAACGACACCTTGAACCTCACCGACGGTACGCTTGACGGCGATATTTATGGCGACAATCCGGTAGCCAATGCAGGTGATGGCAATGACGACTTTAACTGGACCGGCGGTACCTGGAGCTCGGGATCGAGTTTCCTGGGGGGGTAATGGTTCAGATACCGCGACGATTTCTACGGCAGGTTACGACGGCACGAGCCACATTCTCGATGGTGGCGATGATGTTTCCACCGCCGATGGCTGGATTGATCATCTTACACTTTCCGGTATCATCTCCGATACCAACGGTGCCAATATCCGCAATTGGGAGACCATCACGCTGGATAATTCGAAGATTAAAATCCTCGATGGTGCGCTGGTGACGGGATCCGCAACGAATACCGGTTTGTTTCTGAAGAATGACACGGTATTCGATGGCATGACCGGCTTGGCGCTTACCGGCAATATGGCAATCGACGCGAGTTCGAGCTTCATGGCCAAAGGTAACGGCACAGGGATTTATTCGGTCAGCGGCAATCTTCTCAATGCCGGGACCATTGACATGGGAGACAGTACGACCGGTGACAGATTGACTGTCGGTGGCAATTATACCGGCAATGATGGCACGATTGTGCTGGGGACTTATCTGGGCGACGACAATTCGCCGACGGATAGGTTGCATGTGCAGGGCAACACAGCCGGGTCAACTTTTCTACAAGTCGTCAATGCCGGCGGCCCAGGCGTGCAGACGGTGTCTGATGGGATCAAAGTCGTTGACGTCGATGGTGTTTCAGACGGTCAATTCACGTTGCTGGGCAACTATCAACTGAGTGGGCAGCCTGTTGTAATCGCCGGTGCCTACGGTTACGCACTCCATCATCAGGGTGTGACCGACAACGCCGATGGCGACTGGTATCTGCGTTCGCAGCTGGTTGCTACTCCACCAGTTCAACCACCGGTTCAACCACCAGTTCAACCACCAGTTCAACCACCGGTTCAACCGCCAGTTCAACCGCCAGTTCAACCACCGGTTCAACCGCCAGTCCAACCACCGGTTCAGCCACCAGTTCAACCACCAGTCCAGCCACCGGTTCAACCGCCAGTTCCACCAACACCACCGGTACCGCCAGTGCCAGTACCACCAGTGCTACCACCAGAGCCGGTACCACCAACACCGGTGCCACCAGAACCGCCAGCTCCTACTGATCCGGGTCCGGGTACTGACGTGATCTACCAGCCAGGCACGCCGGTCTATGAGACTTACGCCCAGAATCTGCTCGGTTTCATGCGACTGCCGACACTTCGCCAGCGCGTTGGCAATCGTCACTGGACTGAAAACAGCATGCCTTCCTGCATGAATGAATCGCTTCCACCACAGGGCGGTAATATGGGTGCCACCACCCCATTTTGTACTGAAGGGAGTGCTGCCTGGGTTCGTTTCGAGGGTGAGCATGCTCATATCGAGCCGACGCGTAGCACCAGCAGCACGGACCATAACACGCGTAGTTGGCGGTTTCAGGCCGGTATTGATCCGGTATTGTATGAAGGCGATAGCGGTAAGCTGGTGGGTGGTGTGACCGCACATTACGGTCAAGCGCATACGCGCGCCAATTCCTTCTATGGCAGCGGCACTACCGCTACCAATGGCTATGGTACTGGTGCTACGCTCACCTGGTACGGAAAGAACGGTTTCTATCTTGACGCTCAAGGACAGGCCACCTGGTTTGACAGTGACCTCACTTCCAATATTATGGGTCGGCTTGCCGGAAATAATAATGGGTTTGGCTATGCGTTCAGTATGGAAAGTGGTCACCGCCTGTTACTGAATGAGCATTGGGCCGTGACGCCGCAAGCTCAGCTTGTCTACGCGAATATCCGCTTCGACAGTTTTACTGACCCCTTTGGAGCGCGCGTCTTGCTGAATGATGGGGAAAGTCTGAATGGCCGTTTTGGTGTCAGCGTTGATCGCGAACGGGTATGGCGGAGTGAGCAAGGCGACATCCGTCGCATGCAATTCTACGGTATTGCCAATGTGTATCACGAATTCCTGCATGGTACGCGGGTTGTCGTAGCGAGCGTACCCTTTTCCAGTTTGACCGACAAATGGTTGGGTGGGCTTGGGCTCGGTGGTACCTACAATTGGGGCGGCGACCGGTATTCGCTCTATGGCGAAGCCCGTGTTTCCACCGGATTGTCTCATTTTGCCGACAGTTATTCCGTTGGTGGTATCGCCGGACTCAGAATCAGATGGTGATAGCGATTAAGCTTCGAAATCAATTCTGAATCCAATAAAACCAGGTTGCCGGGGAGGTATGCCGATTTTCATCGAGCCTATACGTTTCATAAAATGAATTCATGAAACAGAGGGCAAGAGATGAGAACATACCGTTACCGGCGGCCCGGCGTCAGTTTGTCAATATATCGCAGCAACAATCCAGGCAAATAAAAAATTGTGCGTCTTATGTGCCGGAATGGTGTATCCATACTGAATTGTGGATAGGAATCTATCTGCTGATTAATGAAAATCGCCTTAGAACCTGTTCAAGATCACGATCAAGGAGTTCAGTGCAAGGCAAAATTGCACGACGCAAGTAAAGCGCAGCATACGTGAAGTATGTGAGCATTTTGAGTTCGATTTTAACGCCGCAATGCGCCCTTCAGTGAGATCTTGAACAGGTTCTTACAAGGTTGACCGATACCGGGATTGCTGCGTTTTAATGCTACTGAGTGGCCGATTCAGCGGGCACGGTATTGCATAATGTTGCAATACCAAGTATTCGCACTGCCGTCAATCCAATCCGTTTTCCACAAATTAGGTATCACATTTTGTGAGTAATTTGCGGCATGCCTGAGAGTTTCAGCATAAATAAACAGCAATATGCCTTAATTTAGTCATTTGTTATATATGACTAATGTGCCTCTATATCTCCTATGTATGGCCTTGTCAATATGTGGAATTGACTATGGATTCTTTTTTTCTTGTATGCGATCTTGTTTTTGCAAGCTAAAGAACAAAATGCCGTACTTTACTACCTCTCGTTTCAGGCAGTGCTTTAAAGGAAGTTTAAGGGAAGCTTAATTCAGCGACTTATAAAACAAAACTGCCAATAAGGCACTGCACTTTCCAAACAGACGGGAAACTGGCGCTGGAGGAATTTCACATAACTGCCTGTCCAGTGCGTTGTTTGAAACACCGTTACGGAAACTGCACATGTACAGGTACTGGCATTCTATCCGGTCAAATGTGTAATTTTTATTTGATCTGTATGCGATCTGTAAGTTGGATTATGGTAACTAGTAATCAATGCACCGATGGCGGTATAGGGCATCATCACATCGTGTTGCTCATACCGGCAATGCTCTCCTGGTTGGGTAAAGGATTGGGGAATGCTGGCAATAGCCGGTGTGATCAGTCAGTAATCTACGGCATTGGTACATATTATGCTGCCGCGAAGGCAGCTTACAACCTAAAAATGGTTTAAAATTATGTACAGTGGCATCAGCGAAGACGCGATGCTGAACAGTTTTTTGTCAGACGGAGGGTGATATGAAAATACAATAAATTATTGATTTAAATTATCAACAGGAGTGTAGAGATCATGCCATTTGACATAAGCATTCTTTTTCTTAATGCATGTTCAATTTTTTCATGGCATCAATACACTTTCCGATTCAAATGTGAGCAACTCATGATAGGAGGTAACAAATGGCAAGAAAAAAAATCAGCCAGGCGTTTTTTTCGAACAGTATCTACTTGCCGCGGGAGCGGTCAAATAATCCTTTAGTCAGGCAGTCGCGGCTGAAATTCGGTTTTGCCGGGGTTTTGTCCTGTGTGCTGTTATTTTTATTAGGCAGTCATGTGCAGGCGCAGGAATTGCACAAGATAGAGTTTGCCGCCGAGAAGATTGAAGGCGGTTATTTCGCCTATCGCATGCGGCAGCATCTTGTTTCAGACTTGAATGGTGGTAATGCCGTAGACATTACTTCCCGTTATCCCGATGAACCGACGATACCGGGTCCGACTATCGTCATCAAGGAAGGCGATGAAGTCGAACTGACACTTTTTCATCAATTCGATCCCGAAACGCCGGCGCATGAGCATGTCAGCGTTCATGTGCATGGCGTTCACTACGATATAGAAAGCGACGGTACGCTTGAGTATATCAATCTCTACAAGGACGAAAGCGCTATCCCTGTCATGTCCTATAAATATCGCTGGATAGCCGCGCCCGGTACAGCGGGTACCTGGCCCTACCACGATCACAATATGCTGACGCATAACGGCGCGGAAGACAGAGGACTGTACGGTGCTGTCATTGTCAATCCGGCTTCGAATACGACCGTGATGAGCAGCGGCAATTCGCGGCAGACGGTATCGCTGGATACGGTTATGAAAGACTATGTGCTGTATCTGTTTGACGATGCTTTCGCGGGAACGGAAATCGATCGTGCGACAGGCCGTCAAAGTTATGGTGGTGCCAATCCTGCGTTGTCGGCACAGAAGAATACCAATGTGAGATTTCATTTGATCGCATTGGGCACCAACCTTCATCGGTTTGAATTGCCGGGCTATAGCTGGCCGGAACCGGGAACAGATCAACTGGTGAGTGCTAAAACATTGGGGCCAATAGAAAAATATGTGTTTACAGTCAATGCGACAGAAAGTTCAAATTACCAGGATACTGCTTTAAATAACCTGTTGTTGGGAATGCATGGCAAATTTCTGGTCAGCGAATAGATCCGGAGCATGTGTGAAAAAGAGAGAGAATATGAATATCAATAAATTAAGATCAAGAATAAAAGCTTTTGTAGCGGTGCAGTGCTTTGCCGTGACCATGCTGCTATCGGGGGTCGCGTTTTCCGCGACACATCATATTGTGATGACGGCGGAGTATGTCGCCAACGGTCAACCCGCCTACAAAATGATCAGTCATACCAGCAGCGAAGGTTTGACGCCCAATTATCCGGTAGAAGCGGTTATTCCGGGGCCGACGCTGTTTGTCAAGGAAGGCGATGTCGTCAATATCGAGCTGACCAACAATACCCAGACGCATGTGGGGTTTTTGGTCCCCGCGTTGTCAGGATTGAGCGGCAATCAACTGGCACCCGGGCAATCCGGTAATTTCCAGTTTAATGCAACCATGGTCGGCACCCATGTTTATGGTGATGAAGGGTCTCATCTGACCGGGTTGTTTGGCGCCTTGATTGTTGACAGGCCGGACGGAAAAGTTCAAAGCTTCATCGATGGCGATGGGACGCTTGTTGCTACCCAGCAGTCTGATTTGAAAAAAGAATTTGTGATGTTTATGGTCGGTTCGACGTTCTGGGGAACAGAAATTGTGAACGGAACGCAGAAGCCGCTGTGGACCAACCCTACACTGGGCGCTGTGTTGAATGATGTGGTGCGTTTTCATATTCTGGCCATCGGCCATGCGCACACGTTTCATCTGCACGCGCATCGCTGGCCCGATGAAACCAATTTTGAAGCCACGGGTGTTGATCCCAGCGTTATCGACGCCAAACTATTGGATTTCCCGTTTGATACGCATACGTTTACGCTCAGAGCGGGTACCGGTGTCGGAGCAGGTTTCTGGCAATATCACTGCCATCTGGTGGCGCATATGGAATCCGGTATGGTCGGTAAGTTTCATGTCGTTGACCCTGCTGCAGGCGGGACGGGGGAAAGCATAGCCGGCGCATCGCCAAATGGAAAAATATGGCCGAATTTACTGGGTGGCGAGCCTGGCCTGGTTACTTTCGAAGTTACAGATGAACCAGGTAATTTTTTTAGAAGCATACGCAGCGATATTATCAAAGATGCCACCATTTCACGTTCGCTGGAAATCGTGCCACCAGGCAGCAGTGTTCATTTCATCATGTCGGACACTAAAGGCGTGCATACGATTACTTCTTTGCTATGGCCGAGCGATGCGAATGACCCTGTGCACGGCGATCATCGCCAAATCCCGATGGACCAAACCAAAGCATATCGCGGCGGCGGGATTGTCAAGCTGGAAACACCGGGACTGTATGTTTTTACCTGTAAAATCCATCCCTACATGTTCGGTGCCGTGATTGTCGATGATCCAAACACTGCAGGTCTCGATTTGGGTAAGAAGATCGATATTGTGACAGGTATCAATAACTTGCCGACAATCAGTGATCTTGCAACAAGACTGCTGCGCACGTTTTTTGTGGCAACTGTTCCGGAAAACTGGCAGGACGTGACTTCATCAAAACCCTGGCATGTCAAATATCCTAACGTAAACGTGGCGATCGGAGACCTTCAGGGTAACCTGGTCGATAATCTGCCGTTGAAAGATGTGCTCGAGTCACGTTATGGCCAGGATATAGCACTGGAGGCGTTGTCTAATCCTGCGACGCCGGGCGTTGGCGAGGTCTGGATCAATACACAATTCGAAAAAACGGCTGGTAAAACCAAACCGGGCACGATTACCGTGCTGGATGCAGCGACATGGAAAATCAAGCGCAAGATTGCCTTGCCGCAGATCAACATGAATCATCCACATAACATGTGGACCAATAGGGATCAGTCAATCATTTTCCAGACCCAGTGGTTTGATACCAAGTTGACGTTTATCGATCGTGCAACGGGGGCTTTGCTGAGTAATGTTCATGTGGGCGATACCCCATCGCATGTCATGACCATTCCGCAAAGCGATGTTATTACCGTTGCTATCAACGGTGAAAATGGCGTTATCGGTATCCAGCCCGGTGAAACGGAGCCATTTGTCATGATGCCGACACAGCATCCGGGCCAGGTTCCAGCGAATCCGCACGGCCATTGGATTTCACCGGAGGGAACAATCATTACGCCGAACATCAATACCTCGGATACCGGTTTCTATGATAGCAATACCGGTGAAATTATTGCGCGGCCGGCTGCCGGTGGTAACTTCCCTGCCGGTCCACATCCGATTGCCATCGGAATGGGTGTTGATAAGGTCTATACGGCAAATCTTCTGGATCATTCCCTGAGTGTTTATGATCTCAATGGCAATCCCCTGACCACAATCAATCTTCTGGCGGATTATGATCCTATCAGTCCGACGGGTGATACAACGTTGCAGGACCGTGATGGCGATGGCCTGGTGACGGTCGGGGTTTTACCGATTCAGACACCGGTTGATCCAACCGGGCGGGTTGTCGTCACTGCAAATACGGGAGGCACCATTACCATTGTCGATACTTCGATTGATAAGGTTGTTGCCATGTTGCCGTGTGATCCAGGATGCCATGGCGTGAATTTTGGCGCAAAATCAGGTGGTGGTTACTATGCGTATGTCACGAGTAAGTTTTCCAATCAGCTCATCGTGGTTGATCCGGATCCGAATGGTGATGGTAACTTCAGTGACGCAATCATAGCTGGACGCATCTCTCTGGTTGCCGGTGGCGATGTACCGACCGATGATAAGATTGCCAGCCTGGCAGGTACCGGTGGACAGGGAATTCTGGCGATACCTAACATTTACAATGGCTGGGTGCAGAACTTGCCTGCGGAATGGCGCGAAGGCTTGACGCCGGCACAATTGAATCCGGTACAGTAGAACGCTGACTGGGTACTTCTGAACGGAAAGTAACGCGGGAAGTGCGGCATTTGCCGCACTTCCCGCATTTCCCCATCATATTATTGCAGCTTAAACATCCAATCCGGATTCCCGGTTTCTATGGGGTGATGTTTCCGGATGTTCGCAAATAATTTCTGCAATCTTTAGCAGCAAATCAGGCCCTTGATAAATCAACCCGGTATAAACCTGTATCAGGTCTGCGCCTGCATCCATTTTATCTTTTGCGTCCTGTGCCGACATAATACCGCCAACACCGATGATGGGAATAGCGCCTTGCAGTAATTGGCGCAGTTGCCGGATCACGGAAGTTGATTGCTGCGTCAAAGGCGCGCCGCTCAGACCACCTGCTTCAAGAGAAACCGGCAGATGTTCGATCCCGGTTCGGCTCAGTGTGGTATTGGTCGCGATAACACCGTCTATGCTGTGTTTCAGTAAGAGCGAGGCAATCATTTCAATCTGAGCGGCATCAAGGTCGGGGGCGATCTTTACAGCCAGCGGTTTGTATACGCCATGTTGCTGTGAGAGATGCGATTGCTCTGACTTTAATTCGGATAGTAAATGATCAAGCGCGTCCGCGCCCTGTAATTGCCGCAGATTCTGCGTATTGGGTGATGAAATATTTATCGTGATATAGCTGGCTAATGCGTAGACTTTTTGCAGGCACAGACGGTAATCGTCGACTGCTTTTTCAATAGGCGTGTCAAAATTCTTGCCAATATTGATGCCCAGTATGCCGTTATAGCGCGCGGCCTTGATATTCACGATGAGCTGATCGACGCCGTGATTATTAAACCCCAGACGATTAATGACGGCCTGTGCTTGTGGAATACGGAAAATGCGCGGCGCAGGGTTTCCCGGCTGGGGACGCGGTGTGACTGTGCCAATTTCAATAAAACCGAATCCCAGAGCGGATAAGGCATCCAGATGTTGTCCATTTTTGTCGAGCCCTGCTGCCAGACCGATGGGATTGGGAAAGGTGATTCCCATGACGCGGCGCGCAGGGCATGCAAAAGTACGGCGTTTCAGCAGGCCAAGTTTGAGCGCTTTTTCCAGAACACTGAAAGTGATGTTATGCGCGGTTTCCGGGTCAAGCCTGAAAAGCAGCGGGCGCAATAGCGCGTAAACCCTGGGGCTGTTGGATTGTGTCATGTTCTGAAATCAGTCAGAGAGCGGGATTGATCTGCTCAAAGGGCAGCCATCGACCGTCAAGCAGGACTTCCAGCGGTTGGAAATTGGCCTTGTAATTCATTTTGTGATGTTCTTTTATCCAGTAACCCAGGTAGAGATATTTCAGTTTAAGGGCGCGGCAGAGTTGGATTTGCCAAAGGATATTATAGGTACCGAAACTGGCCTGGCCAATATCCGGATCATAGAAAGTATAAACGGAAGAGATTCCTTCCGGCAATAAATCAATGATGCTGACCATGCGCAGATGTTCTGGCTCATGAAAAGAGATCAGGCTGGTATTGACATGACTTTGCAGCAAAAAATTCTGATACTGTTCGTGATTGTCTTGTGTCATGACGCCGTCAGCGTGGCGTCTGGCCTGATAACGCTGATAGAGCTCGAAATGCTTCCAGTCAAAATACAACTTGTTTTGACGGACGGTCAAATGCCGGTGTTTTTTCCAGCATCTGCGCTGTGTACGGTTGGGATCAAACGCGTCAACCTTGATGCGTACCGACAGGCAGGCACGACACTGCTCGCATTGCGGCCGGTAAACAAACCGGCCGCTGCGGCGATAGCCCTGATGCATCAGTTCTGCGTATGTCTGGGTATCAATGGTCTGTTCCGGCGCAACCACTTCAGAACGTGCCATGCGGTCAGACAAATAGCCGCACGGATACGGATGCGTTGTATGATATTTAAGCGTTCTCATCTATTGATCCCATCGAGTTGCCAAAATCCCATTTTTCGCTGCGCGTGATATCTGGAATATGCTGTTCCAGTAGTTGGCGGAAGACCGTTCTGGAAATTTCGCGCGCACCCAGTGAAGCCAGGTGCGCAGTTTTGACCTGGCAATCAATCAATGCAAATTCCCATTTTGACAGTTGTCTAGCCAGATGCGCAAATGCAATTTTAGAAGCATTGGGCGTGTGAGAAAACATCGATTCACCAAAAAAAATTTTTCCCAGTGCAATGCCGTAGAGTCCACCAGTCAGTTCGCCGTTGATCCAGGTTTCCACAGAATGCGCCAGACCAAGCTGGTGCAGTTCGCTATAGGCATCGATCATCTCCGGGTGAATCCAGGTACCTTGATGATCTTTACGTGGCGCTGCGCACGCCTGCATGACTTCGGTGAAATGTGTGTCAGTCTGTATCGTGTAGTTATTTTTCCGGATCAGTTTCGATAAAGAGCGGGAAATTTTTAATTCATCGGGAAACAATACCATGCGCGGATCCGGGCTCCACCACAGTATGGGTTCATCTTCGTTAAACCAGGGAAATATGCCGTTGCGATAGGCGCTCAGCAGACGTGATACGGATAAGTCGCCGCCGGCAGCCAGTAGTCCGTTGGGCGATGCCAGCGCATTTTCCGGCGGCGGGAAAAGTGAGTTTGCAGTAAGTATTGGAATCATGGCATCAGCAACTAATTGGCATTAACTTGATAAAGATCAAGATGGACAGCATCAGGTTTCCCTATTATCCAGAATCAGGCAATCAAACGAAAAAAGATTCAAAAGTAGAACAGTGATTATATTCAAATAAGCGGGAAGCCCAAATTTTTATGCGCGACAAAAAAGGTTTCACTGAGAATCAGGTAACCAGAATAATAATTCAGGGAGGGGTAAATGTTTAATCTAATCTGGCGCAGTCATATTTTAACCGGTCTGCTCATCGTGAGCGTGGCGCTATACGCGCCACAGGCAGCAGCGCATGACAGGGCGCAAGCCCTGGAGAGAAAAGTCCAGGAACTGGAGAGTATGTTAAGAACGGTGCAGAGTGAATTGCAGCAGGTCAAAGCCGAATCGAAAGCCGAAGCGGAGCGCGCTATCCAGGCGAAAGATACGGCCATTCAAGCGAGAGATACAGCTATTCAGGCAAAAGATCAGGCGGTGGCGGCAACAGAATCGGTCGGATTGGTTGCGGAGCGGGTGGAACGCAAGAATCGCATGCTGTTCTTCCGTGGCGGTTTCACGCATGCCATGGAAAGACGTGACGGCTCCAGTATCCGCAGCGATGTTGCGCCTGTCGGTGCGCAGGATCAGGCTGACAAGGATGGCTGGTATGTGGGTGCGGGTTTTGATTGGAGTCTGACCCGGGATGCGTGGGGCATGTTGCCAGGGGCGCAGGTGTTTGCCGAATTGATGTTTGAGTATAAAAATTTCTCAGACCGTGTGTTAGGTAACGCGCTGGCCAATAATCCGACGATTCTGGCAGGGGGCGCGTTCAATCCGCGCACGGTAACGGTGAGTCAATTCACATTGACGGCCGCACCCAAAATCAAATTCATGGAAGGCTCCAAGATCAGGCCGTGGATCATTCCAATGGGTCTTGCAATGCATGTTGTAAGCCCGACAACTGAATCGATTACATACTTGGTACCTGGTGTAATGTTCGGTGCCGGTATTGACTATAACATCTGGAAAGATTTCTTCGTCGGCATTGATGGCCGTTATCAGCTGACAGCGGGTAAGTCGGATGGTGTTAAGGTTGATGGTATGACTGTCGGCGGTTACATGGGTATCGGCTTCTAGGTGAAGTGAAATTTGAATTTGTGCAATAAAGTTTTTTGCGTAGTGTTTTTTCCTTGTTGTTTGTTGATGCGTAGTTCATAGCGCATATACGTTCGTGACGAAGCCATTGCACCTCACTGTTACAGTGAGGTGTTTTTTTTGAGACTGTTCTTCATGAAGAACAGTCTTTTCTGCCGGTTTGGCTTAGTTGCTGCTCCCCGCCTTGGCCAGCAGCCTGTCAAGCGTGCGCGTGCTGAGAATGCGTTTTAGAATACCGAAAAGGTATGTTGGAAAAGTAACGTAATACCGCGGTTGTGGTTTTTCTGCTTCAAGCGCATGAATGATGCGTTTGAGAACGGCTTCGGGAGGGAGGGTGAAAGGCACTGCCGGGCCTTCTTTATTCAGACGCTGCAAAACTGCCTGGTAGCGCTCACGATGAATGCTGTTTTCAATATCAACATATTTATTCAGCATGAGAAGCGCGTTTTGCCGGAATTTGCTGGCTATCGGGCCGGGTTCGATCAGGCAGACGTGAATATTGGTGCCTGTGAGTTCAAGCCGCATGGTGTCGCTCAGTCCTTCAATGGCGTATTTTGTGGCATTGTATGCGCCGCGAAATGGTAATGATACGAAACCGAGCACTGAACTGTTCTGGATAATACGGCCATAATTCTGTTTGCGCATTATAGGGAGCGCCCGGTTGGTGAGTTCCTGCCAACCGAGAACATTGGTTTCGAACTGGTTCCGCAGCGCATCGCGGCTGAGGTCTTCGATGGCGCCCGGTAAACCGTAAGCGCCGTTATTGAACAGGGCATATAATTCGCCGCCGGTTCGCCGCATGACTTCTTCAAATGCAAAATGAATGGAGTTTGAGTCCATGAGATCCAGGCGGAAACTTTCCAGTCCCTCGTCCAGAAGCATGTTGACGCTGTCATGTCTGCGCGCCGTAGCAAAAACGCGGTAGCCCCTGGTATTTAACGCCTTTGCTACACACAAACCAATTCCACTTGAACAGCCTGTAATTAGGATCGTTTTTTTCATTTCCTGGATTGAATGTTTGAATATATTTCTGGCATCCGCTTGACAATCGGATGATTGCAAAGATAGCATCAATCGGACAGAAAATCTCTGTTTGATGAAGGCGGTTTAATTAACAGGCGGATCCATGTCGAAATCGAAAATATTATTCAGGCTCAATAATGTTCCGGATGATGAAGCCGACGACGTGCGTATGCTGCTGACTGATCATAATATTGATTATTATGAAACGTCAGCAGGAAACTGGGGAGTATCCATGCCGGCCATCTGGTTAAAGGATGCTGATCATTATGCAAGCGCGCGTTCCTTACTCGATGATTATCAAAAAAACAGAACGGCGCGGATGCGCTCCGAATATGAACGCCTCAGACGGGAAGGGAAAAACAAAACATGGATTGACGTGATCAGAGAAAAACCTTTGCTGTTTCTGGTGCATTTTCTTGTTGCGGCATTGGTGGTTTATTTATCCGTGCGTTTGGTGATCGACATTGGCGATATGAGTAATAACTAAAATAATACGCAAATTTCAATGACTTTAAAACTGACTATAGATAAGGAGCAATTATGAAAGGTGTGTTAAAAACAGTAGCAGCAGTGCTGATCATTTCACCATTGTATGCGCATGGCGGTGGAAATCCGGAACATGTCAAATTTCCGGAGGGCTATGAGAACACGTTTACTCTGTATTCAATGGCGAATCGTGCGAATCAGACACAGGTTGCCAAGTTATACGCGAATGACACAGCGATTGCCAGTTACAAGGCGGATCAAAAAGCGGCTTCTGGATCTGTGGTGGTCATGGAAATTTATGCCACCAAGACAGGCGATGACGGCAAGCCGGTGGCAGGCAGTGATGGGCTTTTTGAAATCGATTCTCTTGCGGGGGTTGCAGTGATGGAAAGCCGTGCTGATTGGGATGAAGGTTTCCCAGCGGATAATCGTACCGGGAACTGGGGATTTGCTTTGTATAATCCCGATGGCTCAGAAAAAAGCAATGAACTGAATTGCGTGCAATGCCATACTCCATTGGCTGCGCAGGATTATTTGTTCACTTTCCAGAGACTGGTGGATTTTGTTAAGAATCATTGAGTGACTGGGATCTGAAGCTGCGTCGGCATGAACCACTGATGCGGCTTCAGCATTTGAGCGGCCGGGTGAGGCTGCTGTCATAAAATATCTGTCGTAGTCAGGGTGACAGATAAAAGACGTCATGAAGCCAGAAAATATTTATTCGTCCGTTTCCGGCAATCGTAATCGCGAGAAAGAATTCTTCGAGACGCTGATTGAAAGCGGTGAACTGAAAATCGAAAGAATCATTTCCGAAGGACATTGTTCACCGGAAAGCGGCTGGTATGATCAAAGCCAGAATGAGTGGGTCTTGCTGCTCAAAGGCAGCGCAGTGATAACCTTTTCAGACAACACAACGGTTTGTCTTAGAGAAGGCGACTACATACATATTCCGCCGCATCAAAAACATAAGGTCAGCTGGACTGATCCGGATCAGGAAACGTACTGGCTGGCGGTGCATTATTAGTCCCGGCGGAGAAAAATAATCCAAATAATCCGATGTTCTCTTCTCAGAGAGAGAGAAGGTATTGACGCCGGGTTTTGAAGCGCAAAAAGCATATACGCTCGAATCAAATTCGGTAACTGAGAAAAAATTCCTGATTCGAGCGCGTGCAGACGCAGATGATGCAGATTGATTGTGAAGTTCTAGGAGTTCGCGTTGGTGCCGGTTCGTTTTGAAAATGGATTGCCATATTTCTGGCGGAATTTCTCGACCCGACCCGCGGTGTCCACAATCTTTTGCTTGCCGGTATAAAAAGGGTGGCACATGGAACAGACTTCAATATTCAAGGGTTTGTTCAACGTCGAACGCGTCTGAAATGAATTGCCGCAGCTGCATGTGACAGTGATTTCCTGATAGTCAGGATGTGTATCTGCTTTCATCGTTATCCTCAGTTACAGTATGGCTAAGAGCACAAATCAAAAGCGTGCTATTATCCTTCAATATTCGTATTGACGCAACCTTCGTTCAGGGTTTGATCTCATGGTTGTCTGTGAATATAACCTGATCTATCATAAATGATAGTAAGATTAGAAAATTTATATAAAAATTAATGGGATAGCGTGTTGCTTGCTGCGCCGGATTTTATTGCTGACGAAATATATCGCGCCATTTCGGACGTCTGATTTTAGGAATGAGCCATAATATTTGTACTGGCTCCCCCTCTAGCATTATATCCCCAGGAAATTACTTACCTTTCAAAACAACATTGCAGGCGATTGACGGAAATATAATTCAGCCGGATTGAAATATTGAAACTTTTGTTTTGTGATACACGAAGATTTATTCTTCCTTTCTGCTATTTATAGATGATCAACTTGTACAATAGTTTTTGGCGTGGGAGATATCTATGGAAACAAACGAAATCCTATTCCCTATTATGTAACGCAAAACCTTTTTATTATCCTGCTCTTTGTTTTTTGCAACATTTGCCCTATTAAAACAGTCTCAACAAAGTCTGTTAAGATGCAGTTTGAATCAATGCATTTATAAATAATCCCGAATGCAAGGAGAATGAAGATGAATGGTGAAGAGAAAAAACTGACCACCGCTGCAGGCGTACCGGTGCCGGATAATCAGAATGTAATGACCGCGGGGCCGCGTGGACCTCAATTGCTGCAGGACATCTGGTTCCTGGAAAAACTCGCTCACTTCGACCGTGAGGTGATCCCCGAGCGGCGTATGCACGCAAAAGGTTCCGGTGCCTATGGCACGTTCACCGTGACGCACGACATCACGCAATATACCAAAGCGAAACTGTTTTCGCAGATTAGCAAAAGAACCGAGCTTTTCGTGCGATTTTCAACAGTTGCTGGAGAACGGGGCGCTGCCGATGCGGAGCGCGACATCCGTGGTTTTGCGATCAAATTCTATACCGAAGAAGGTAACTGGGATCTTGTCGGTAATAATACACCCGTATTTTTTCTGCGCGACCCGCTCAAGTTTCCCGATCTCAATCACGCCGTAAAACGCGACCCCAAGACCAATCTGCGCAGTGCGCAAAGCAACTGGGATTTCTGGACCCACCTGCCCGAGGCATTGCATCAGATTACCATCACGATGAGCGACCGGGGTATTCCTCTTTCCTACCGTCACATGCATGGCTTCGGCAGCCATACTTTCGGCCTGATCAATGCCGAGGGCAAACGGAGCTGGGTGAAATTCCATCTCAAGACTCAGCAGGGCATCCGATGTCTGACCGACCAGGAAGCGGAGCAACGCATCGGCAAGGATCGCGAAAGTCACCAACGGGATCTGTTCGAAAGTATTGAGAAGGGTGATTTTCCAAGATGGAATATGATGATTCAGATTATGACCGAGGAACAAGCCCGGCAAACTCCATTCAATCCATTTGACCTGACCAAGATATGGCCGCACAAGGACTATCCGCTCATTGATGTGGGTGTGCTGGAACTGAATCGGAATCCGGAAAATTATTTCGCCGAAGTCGAACAATCCGCGTTTAATCCGGCAAATATCGTGCCTGGAATTGGCTTCTCGCCGGACAAGATGCTCCAGGGACGCCTTTTTTCGTATGGCGATGCGCAACGGTATCGTCTCGGCGTGAACCATCACCAGATTCCGGTTAATCATCCGCGGTGTCCATACCATGCCTTTCATCGTGACGGCCAGATGCGGATTGACGGCAACTATGCGGGAACGCTCGGTTACGAACCCAATAGCTATGGAGAATGGCAGGAACAGCCGGATGTCAAAGAACCACCGCTCCGGCTTGACGGTGCAGCTGATCACTGGAACCATCGCGAGGATGATGATGACTATTATTCTCAGCCCGGCAACCTGTTCCGGTTGATGAATGCCGAACAACGGCAAGTACTCTTCGAAAACACCGCCCGTGCGATGGGCGATGCCCCGGAAGGGATCAAGCTGCGTCATATTGCCAACTGTCTGAAAGCCGACCCGGCCTATGGCGAAGGCGTTGCCAAAGCGATGGGCATTTCCATCAGTGATATTAAGAAATAGGCCGGTGAACAGACAACCGGTTTCAGCTGCCGATGCTGCATCGGTGCTGAACCGGAACGTATAATCAAACGAAACGGCATTCACCTTCAGCCGGTTCAGTCAACATGAATAGGCTCTTTCCCGTATTCCGGAATCATTCCGGATCATCGTTGTCCTCCCGTATTAGTATGTACCACTCGATTTCTCGCCAAGCATTGACAGATGTCCACACCCATTAAACTCTTCCATCACCCAGTTTGTTTGAAACAGACTTGTTATTGCAACTTGATTCCGCCAATCCATTGCTCAAGCTGGTAGCGTTCATTACATCAAAGCGACAGGTGGGCCCGGCAAACCGATTCGTTTAATGGTCGTGGTTATTGATACTGAAGCAATTGGAAAATTTGAGTGATGAAGCAGTGATATCGCAATGGAAGCGCAATCCATACTACCAGGTGTTTTGTGGCATGATGGAATCCCAGCGGAAACTGCCTTGCTATAGTACAGAGGCGGTATTTTTGTAAACACATTGGTGCTAAGGCGGGGATGAACGTATTTTTCAGATAAGTGTTGGTTTACATGGTAGAGCGGCGCTGGAAGACACGGTTCGTATTGGCGCGACATGTAAGAAAAAAATATTACCTATCCCACGGATAGCAAGCTCGCAATCAAAATCATTAATCGTCTGAATAGGATTGCCAATGCATATGTTTTCAACAAAGACGCTAAAGCGGCCTAGAACCATTACGGGTGTTTTGATACGGAAACTCCGGTAAGAATTGCCGCGATACTAAGTAAGGGTTTCCAATCAAGAAAACGAAAGCGTTAATTTGGTGCATGTACAGTATCTCTCGTGTACATGGATAAAATTGAGAAGAATTGTTGCTCAAATTTTTATAAGCAGGTATAATTCTTTTTCTGAGCTTTTGGCGTATAAAAGCTTTATGTTCTTTAAAAATTTAAGACAATCGATAGGTGTGAGTACTTAGTTGTGATGCTAA
>CAZTCY010000027.1:0-33351 GCA_964612715.1 uncultured Nitrosomonas sp.
GCGACAGGAACCACAAGCGTTCCTGCGCAGCTTGCACCTGAAAGTACGGCCTACCATATCCTCGGCGGCTTGAAGTTCACGGGTGATTTGAATAGGGATGCACTGAACAGCGCATTGAGTGCGTTGGTAGCGCGTCATGAATCCCTGCGTACAAGCCTGCATGAAGCGGCAGGCGAGGTGTATCAGATCATTCATCCGGCGTATGCGTTGACGGCAGACGTTATCGATCTTTCCGGGCTGCATGACCGTGCAGTTATGGCGTCACGCCTGAATGAAGTGGCGGTGCAGGATGCGCAGCGGCCGTTTGACCTGAGTCAGGGAAGGCCATTGCGGGTCACGCTGATCCAATGCGCTGCCGGCGAATGCGTATTGCTGATGAGCTTTCATCATGCTGCGGTCGACGGCTGGTCGATGAATCGTCTCATGGCTGAATTGGCCGAGTGTTACAGCGCGGCCATCGAACATCGGGCTCCCGTGCTGCCATCATTACCCATTCGCTATATCGATTATGTCGATTGGCAGCGAAATTATCTGGCCAGTGCGGAAGGTGAGAGACACCTGGCCTACTGGATGGCGCAGTTGAGTGGCGATATTGACGGCGATATCTCATCACCCTTGGCATTACCCGCCGATCGCCCGCGCTCGGCAGTGGACAGCTACCATGGTGCCGTGCATGCATTCGAACTCGATGCGGAACTGGCGGGTCAGCTGCGTGCCTGGGCGCAAAACGAAAGAACCACATTGTTCATCGTCATGCTGACGGCTTTTCAGATTCTGCTGTACCGTCTGACTGGGCAGCCGGTATTACATATCGGTATTCCCGTGGCTAACCGTGACCGGCCTGAAACACAAGGCATCGTCGGTCTTTTTGTGAATACGCTGGTGCATCGCGGAGAATTACGCGGTGATCTGACGGTTCAAGCGTTGCTTGCCGCAGTACGGCAAACCGTACTGGATGCGCAAACCCATCAGAATCTGCCGTTTGAGCGGCTGGTCGAAGCGTTGCAGCCCGAGCGTCATCTCGATCACCATCCCCTGTTCCAGGTATTGTATAACCATCAGAAACGTGACTTCGCACCGCTGAAGCAGTTGCCGGGTCTGGTTATTGGCCGTTATCCGCGCGCTGCGGCCAATACCCAGTTTGAACTGGCGCTGCATACGGAAGAAGATGAGGAAGGCAGCATCAAAGGTACCTGGGCTTATGCGATGGAGCGTTTTGATGCCGCTACGATAGCGTGCTGGCATGGCTATTTTATTGCACTGCTGCGGCAGTTTGCCGCTAATACGGCGCAATACGTCGCCGATTTGAACGTCATGAATGACACTGACCGGCGATTGCTGGCGGCCTGGTGCGGTTCGGTGAATAGCGACGAAACCGGATTTGAGCCGGTACATTTTGGGGTCAGCCGCTGGGCAAACAAGGAGCCGGAACGGATTGCGGTAGAGTTTGGCGCAGCGCGGTTGAGCTATGACGAGTTGGAGCGCAGATCGAACCGCGTGGCACACCGGCTCAGACGTCTGGGGGTTGGCACGGATACGCTGGTTGGCGTTTACATGGAACGCTCGCTGGAACTGATCGTCGGAATACTGGGGATATTGAAGGCAGGCGGCGCTTATGTCGCCCTGGAACCGGCCTATCCGGTCGAACGGTTGCGGCTGATGGCGGAGCGCGCAAAGCTCGGCATCATCCTGACAACGGAAGATCTGAAAGCACGCATCCGATTACCTGACGGTATTAACGCACTGTGTCTCGACCGGGACCACTGTGAAGACGAAATTGACACGGCTCCGACGGGAGAAATTTATCCCGAACAACTGGCTTATGTACTCTACACCTCCGGTTCGACCGGGCAACCGAAAGCGGCCGGGAATACCCACCGCGGACTGTCGAACCGCCTGTCCTGGATGCAGTCCGCGTATGCACTGACGCCCGGGGAAGGCGTTTTGCAGAAGACGCCGATCGGTTTCGACGTATCGGTATGGGAACTGCTGTGGCCGCTGCGGGTCGGCGCGCGCATGGTACTGGCCGCACCCGGCGCGCATCGTGATCCGGTTGAACTCGTCCGGCTGATACAAACACATCAGATTACCACGCTGCACTTTGTTCCCGCCATGCTGCAGGAGTTTCTGACTGCGGACGGCATAGAAGCCTGCCAGCAACTCAGACAGGCCATCTGCAGCGGCGAAGCACTGGGCGGCGAACTGGCAAGCGCGCTGTTCACACGCCTGCCGCAGGTTGCGATTCACAACCTGTACGGCCCGACCGAGTGCGCGATCGACGTCACCCACTGGACCTGTGACCGATCCGCGGATCCGCGCAGCACGATACCGATCGGCCGGCCGATCGCGCAGACCATCATCCGCATACTGGACCGGGACCTGAATCCGGTGCCGGAAGGCGTGGCAGGCGAACTGTATCTGGGCGGCTGGGGCGCCGGGCGCGGCTACTGGGGACAAGGCGCACTTACGGCGGAACGTTTTGTGCCGGATCCGTATGGGCAACCGGGCGATCGCCTGTACCGCAGCGGTGATTTAGGCTATTGGCGGGCAGGCGTAATCGAATACGTCGGGCGGGTGGATGAGCAGATCAAACTGCGGGGACAACGCATAGAACTCGGTGAAATCACCAGTCAGTTGCTACGGCAACCTGGTGTGCAGGAAGTGGCGGTGCTGGTACGGGAAGGGCACCTTGTCGCTTATGTAACAGGAGGGGCGGGAGAGCAGCTGGATGTGGAAGTCCTGCGGAAAGGACTGCGCGATTATCTGCCGGAAGCGATGGTACCGGCGAAGCTCATGATCCTGGAGCATCTGCCCAAGACCGTCAACGGCAAACTCGACCGCAAGGCGTTGCCTGCACCGGAATGGACAGGGAAAGACAAGAATCCGCCCGAGACGGAGTGGGAACGGAAACTGGCGCAGTTGTGGCAGGAGATACTTAGTATTGAACAGGTTGAGTGGATCGGACGTGAAGACAGTTTCTTCGACCTCGGCGGCCATTCTCTCCTCGCCATGCGCCTCGTGGCGAGATTGCGCGACGAATGGCAGGTGAATGTATCGGTGCGGCTGATCTTCGAACAGCCAAAACTTTGCCAGCTGGCGGCAGAGATCGCGATAACCCATTCTGCAGCCCATGCGGGCGGGAACAACCTGGATACGATTGATGCACTGTTGCGTGAGATGGAATCGTCATGAATGCTCCGGATAAAAAACGGCTCACCGGTACTGCGGAACAACGCCAGAAAGAGGATCTGGTACGGCGATTCGTCAGCCTGCCGTTGGAGCGGCGCCGTCATTTCCTGACCCGGCTGAGTGAGCAGGGGATCGATTTTTCCCTGCTGCCCATTCCGGCCGGATTGGCGGGAACAGGCGACGTTCCGCTGTCATTCGCGCAGCAGCGCTTATGGTTTCTTGCACAGCTGGATCCGGACAGTACTGCCTATCATATGACCGGTGGTCTGCGTATTCGCGGAGAATTGCATGCGGATAGCGTACGCGCCGCATTTGCACACATTCAGGCGCGCCATGCCGCGCTGCGCACTACATTCCATGAAATCGACGGTCAGGCGGTCCAGCGGATACATGAATCGCAGGCACTGCCTTACCGTGCGCTTGATTTCACCGATGATCGGGCGCTCGATGATTCAACATTACGGGTGCTGGCCGAAGCCGAGGCGCGTACGCCGTTTGACCTGGCGCAAGGTCCGCTGTGGCGGATTACGTTGGTTCGCCTATCCGACAGCGTACATGAAATATGGCTCAGCCTGCACCACATCATTGCCGATGGCTGGTCACTCAATCATCTGATGCATGAATTCTCCGAGCTTTATAAAACCGGCCCAGGTTCTCCGCAGCATGAGATGGAAATGGTCAGGATCACTTATGGTGATTATGCGGTATGGCAGCGCGCCTGGCTTGAGGCCGGTGAGGCCGACCGGCAGCTGGCTTTCTGGCTGTCCTATCTGGAAGGAGATCAACCGTTGCTGCATCTGCCGGAAGATCATAGCCGGCCGGTGACACCCAGCAATCGCGGCGGGCGCGTGCCTTTTTCATGCGACGAACAACTGACCGGGCAATTGCGGGCGCTGGCGCGTAAACAAGGTACGACTTTGTCCAATATACTGCTGGCCGCATTTTTGATCGTGCTGTACCGGTATTCCGGTCAGCGTGATCTGCGTGTCGGCATACCGCTGGCTAATCGCGACCGGTCAGAGATTGACCGGGTAATCGGTTTTTTTGTGAATACCGTGGTGATCCGTATTCCGATCCAGGGACGGTTGTCCATACATGAATTGCTGCATGCCGTACGTGCCGCGATGATCGATGCGCAAGCCCATCCGGATTTGCCGTTCGAGCAACTGGTGGATGCACTGCCGCATGCGCGCAGCCTCGACCGCAATCCGCTGTTTCAGGTGATGTATAACCATCAGCAGCGTGCTTATAACGCAGTGAGCATTCCCGGCCTGGAAGTATTTCCGATTGACTGCGATGCAGGTGGTGCACAGCTGGATCTGAGTCTCGATACGGAAGAACTGGGTGCCGCATTACAAGGCGTTTTTACCTATGCGCTGGATCTGTTCGAGCGTTCGACGATAGAGCGGTTGGCGCATCATTGGCAACGGATACTGGCCGCGATGGCGAGCAATCCCGCACAACGGATTGCTGAAATGCCGTTGCTGGATGAAGTGGAAGCGCACTGTATTCTGAAGGAATGGAACGATACGGCAGTGGACTATGGGGAAGGTGCCTGTATTCATAGTCTGTTTGAAGCGCAAGCCGCGAAGACACCGGAAGCCACGGCACTGATCTTCCCGCAGGAGGGACAGGAACAGCGTCTGACTTATGCAGAACTGAATACCCGGGGGAATCGGTTGGCCCATCGGCTGCGGTCGTTGGGTGTGGGGCCGGATGTGCTGGTGGGGATTGCCGTGGAACGCTCGATCGAGATGGTAATCGGTCTGTTGGCCATTTTCAAAGCGGGCGGTGCCTATGTGCCGCTGGATCCGGAATATCCCGCCGAACGTCTGAACTACATGATGACAGACAGTGGTATCGGTCTGTTGCTGACACAGGAACAACTGCGAGCGCGTTTGTCGATACCGGAGGGTGTGCAGGTACTTTGTCTGAATGAGGAATTGGAAGACGGGCATCAGGAATCCGGTGAGAATCTGCCGTTGAGTATCCAGCCGGACAATCTGGCTTACGTGATCTATACCTCGGGTTCTACAGGGAAGCCGAAGGGGGTCTGTATTTCAATACAGAGTTTCACCCAGCACATTTTTACTTCGATAAAGATGTTCGGTTTGACAAGCAAAGACCGGGTACTGCAATTTTCCACCTATAACTTCGATGCGTTTATTGAACAGCTTTACCCGGCATTGTGTTGCGGCGCATCGGTGATCATCCGGGGAAAAAATATCTGGGGATCTGATGAGTTTTACCAGCAGCTGATCACACAGTCGATCAGCGTCGTTGATTTGCCCACACAATATTGGTATCAGTTAGTCAGAGATTTTTCTGCTTACCAATTTTCCGATTATGGCGCGCTGCGCCAAATGAATGCCGGTGGCGAGGCCTTGCCAGCCGAGGGTTTGCAAATCTGGCGTCAGGCACACCTGAGTCATGTGAGGCTTTTAAATACTTACGGGCCTACAGAGGCTACGGTGACCGCCACTGTCCTTGATTGCAGCGGCTCTGTGGGTGGGAGTGGTAATGACAAACCGATTGTGCCGATTGGCCGGCCGTTAGACGGACGGTGTTGCTATTTACTGGATGAGGATCTGAATCCTGCCCCGATCGGGCGCACCAGTGAGTTATATCTGGGGGGTATAGGACTGGCGCGCGGGTATCATGGCCGTCCTGGGTTGACGGCGGAGCGGTTTATTCCGGACCCTTATGGTGAAGCGGGCAGCAGGTTGTACCGGACGGGCGATCTGGTACGTTACCGGCCGGACGGTAACATTGAATACGTGGGCCGGATCGATCATCAACTGAAAATCCGGGGATTCCGCATCGAGCTTGGGGAGATCGAATCCCAGTTACAGGCGCAGACCGGTGTACGGAATGCGGTCGTATTGGCGCAAGCCGGTGCAGGGGGGCAGCAGCAACTGGTGGCGTACGTCGTTCCGGCAGAAGACGGTCTGATCGAAGCCGATGCAGAAACACAGAATGCATTCCGATCAGCGTTGCAATCCCGGCTGCAGACGGTGCTGCCGGAATACATGATCCCGGCACAATATGTGTTGCTGGCATCGCTGCCGTTGACACCGAATGGCAAGCTGGACCGCAAGGCGTTACCGGCGGTGGAAGCCGCTGCACTCCAGGGGGTATATGAGGCACCGCGGACAGAACTGGAGCGGCAATTGGCCCAGGTCTGGCAGTCGGTATTGGGCATAGAACAGGTTGGACGCAACGACAACTTTTTTGAGCTGGGCGGCGATTCCATCATCTCGTTACAGGTGGTCAGCCGTGCCCGGCAACAGGGTATTCACTTTGCGCCAAAAGATATTTTCCAGCATCAAACCCTGGCGGGGCTTGCAACGGTGGCCAGAGAGGCCGGGCAAGGCATACAGATTGATCAGGGGCCGGTGAAAGGTATTCTGCCATTGATGCCGATTCAGCGTTGGTTCTTTGAAGCGCCGATTCCGGAGCGTCATCACTGGAATCAGTCGGTACTGCTGAAACCATCCGAACCTTTACAGGCCGGGGCGCTGCAAACGGCGCTGGAATATCTGCTGCTTCATCATGATGCGCTGCGGCTCAGTTTTACCGAAGTGGAAGGCCAGGGGTGGCAGGCGGTCTTTCCGGATTTTACACAGGTGAACAAAGCCCTGCTCTGGCAAGCTTCAGTCTCCAGAATGGAAGAACTGGAAGTATTGTGCAATGAGGCGCAGCGCAGTCTGGATTTGGGGCAAGGGCCTTTGCTGCGCGCTGTGCTGGCCGATCTGCCGGAAGGGGAGCAGCGGTTGTTGCTGGTGATCCACCATCTGGTCGTAGACGGTGTATCGTGGCGGGTTTTATTGGAAGATTTACAGACCGCTTATCGGCGAACCAAAGCTGGGCAGGCGATCCAACTGCCAGCAAAAACCAGTTCAGTACAGGCATGGTCTGAGCGATTGCAACAGTATGCCCGGAGTGAAGCATTACAGCAGGAATGGGTTTATTGGCAGACAACGTTGGCGGAAATCCAGGATGATTTGCCGTGTGATAATCCGGATGGGAAATTGCAGCATCAATATGCGCAAAGTGCCATAACCCATTTGGATAAAGTATGGACAGAACGCTTGCTCAAGGAAGCACCGGGTGCTTATCGGACACAAATCAACGATCTGTTGCTGACAGCACTGGCACGGGTCATTGCGCGCTGGACCCGGCAGTCTTCGGTATTGATTCAGCTGGAAGGTCATGGCCGGGAGGAACTGTTTGAAGGTATCGATCTGAGCCGGACGGTGGGTTGGTTTACCACGGTATTCCCCGTCGGGCTGAGTCCGGTAGAGTCGCTGGATATCGCCATTAAGACCATTAAGGAACAATTGCGCGCTGTTCCCAATAAGGGCAGTGGTTTTGGTGTATTGCGCTATCTGGGTGATGAGGCAGCCCGACGGCAACTGAGAGAGTTGCCGGTTCCGCGGATCACCTTCAACTATCTGGGCCAGTTCGATGGCAGTTTTGATGCACAGGAAGGATTGTTCAGACCTGCGGGAGAAGGAAAGGGGGCAGGACACAGTCCGGAAGCACCTTTGGATAGCTGGCTGTCGATCGATGGTCAGGTGTACAACGGTGAACTCAATCTGGCTTGGACTTTCAGTAGCGACATGTATGCTGAAGCGACGATTCAGGGATTGGCGGATGCTTATGCACTAGAGCTTCAGGCATTGATTACGCATTGCTGCAGAAAAGAGAACCACGCTGTAACGCCTTCGGATTTTCCACTGGTCAACCTGGCCCAGGCTCGGTTGGATGCATTGCCTGTTCCTGCTGCTGAGATCGAGGATATTTATCCGCTGTCACCCATGCAACAGGGCATGCTGTTCCATAGCCTGAATGCGCCGGAAGAGGGCGCGTATCTGAACCAGCTGCGAATGGATATTCATGGCCTGGATGTAGAACGCTTCCGTAAAGCCTGGCAAAGTACGCTGGATCAGCATGCTATCCTGCGGGCGGGATTTATCTGGGAAGGCCTGGAGGAACCGGTACAGGTGATTCGGCGGCAGGTTGCCTTGCCGATACAGGTGCATGACTGGCGCAAGCGGATCGAGGCCGGTTATCCCGATCGATTAGCGGATGCATTAGCGCAACTGGCACAGGAACGGTTGCAGACGGG
Source organism: uncultured Nitrosomonas sp. (assembly GCA_964612715.1). GTDB lineage: Bacteria > Pseudomonadota > Gammaproteobacteria > Burkholderiales > Nitrosomonadaceae > Nitrosomonas. The sequence goes on from CAZTCY010000027.1 coordinate 8,321, forward strand.
ATTTGTTCTGAACGTTGCGCCATTACTGTACTTGGATGTAGTACGAGTGGCGGATGATGGCTACCACATGATTTACACCAACCACCATATCCTGATGGATGGCTGGAGTAATTCCCAACTGTTGGGTGAGGTGCTGGAGCGCTACCAGGGACAGGCTCCGGCTACGGTCCCCGGCAGCTATCGGGATTATCTGGTGTGGTTGCAACGCCGCGATCCTGCAGAGCAGGAACGTTTCTGGCGCGAGCAGCTGAAAGCGCTGGAGGAACCGACCCTGTTAGCCAATGCGGTGGGTAATGCTGCTGCGCGTATTCAACCGTCCGGATCGAACCAGGTGGAAGCCGTTTGGGGTGATTACATTACCATCCTGACCAAAGAGGAAACCCGTCGTTTAAGCGATTTTGCCCGACAACAGAAGGTTACCGTCAATACAGTATTGCAGGCAGTGTGGCTGTTATTGCTGCAGCGTTATACCGGACAGGACTGTGTTGCTTCCGGCGCCACGGTAGCGGGGCGTCCGGCGGAGGTGCCCGGCATCGAACAGCAACTGGGTCTGTTTATCAATACATTGCCGGTGGTGAGCCGAATCGATCCGACGGAAAGTGTGGGCGATTGGGTGCGGCGCGTGCAGACGCAGAACCTGGCGCTTCGGGAATATGAGCACACACCTTTATATGAGATTCAGCGCTGGGCAGGCCGCAGTGGTAGCGCCTTGTTCGACAATATCATTGTTTTTGAGAACTATCCGGTCGCTGAAGCGTTGCAGAAAGGCGCACCATCAGGTCTGGTATTTGAAGCCATACAGAATCATGAACGCACCAACTATGGTCTGACCTTGCAGGTAGCCCTGTCTGACCATTTGAGGCTGCATTACAGCTATGACCGCCGTTTGTTACCAGACGAGGTGGTCGAGCAGCTCGGGCGTCAGTTGGCCGGTTTATTAGCGGCTTTTACACGGAATGCCGATCAGGCAACCGGTAATTTGCCGCTGCTGGATGCAATGGAAGTACACCGTATTCTGAAGGAATGGAACGATACGGCGGTGGACTATGGGGAAGGTGCCTGTATTCACAGTCTGTTTGAAGCGCAAGCCGCGAAGACACCGGAAGCCACGGCGCTGATCTTCCCGCAAGGAGAAGGCGAACAGCATCTGACTTATGCAGAATTGAACGCACGGGCGAACCGGTTGGCCCATCGGCTGCGGTCACTGGGTGTGGGGGCGGATGTGCTGGTAGGGATTGCGGTAGAGCGCTCGGTCGAGATGGTGGTCGGTCTGCTGGGCATTCTCAAAGCGGGTGGCGCCTATGTGCCACTAGACCCGGAGTATCCGGCCGAGCGTCTGAGTTACATGATGACAGACAGCGGTATCGGCCTGCTGCTGACACAGGAGCGGCTGCAAGCGCGTTTGTCGATACCGGAAGGCGTACAGGTGTTGTGTCTGGATGGCGAGTCAGTCGAGACGGGCTGGAGGCAAGAGCCAGATGAGAATCTTCCTCTCGTGACGAGTCCGGACAACCTGGCTTATGTCATCTATACTTCAGGATCGACAGGGAAGCCTAAAGGGGTTGCTGTCGCTCACCGGGGAGTGAGCAATCTATTGTTCAGCATGGCCAGGCAACTGGGCATTGATACCAATGACCGGATGCTGGGATTGACCTCCCTGTCCTTTGATATTGCCGCTTTGGAGCTTTATCTGCCCTTGATCAGCGGTGCTGCTGTCGCTTTATTGGATAGCGGTGCATCCAAAGATCCCCAGGTAATCATTGAGGCAGTCCGGCGTACCGGCACTACCCACATACAAGCTACGCCCTCAACCTGGAAAATGCTGATAGAGACAGCGGAGGTCAATCTGTTCTCACAGTGCAGGTTATTAGTTGGCGGTGAAGCTTTATCGGATAAATTGGCCGAAGCGTTACTGGAGCGATCGGATCATTTCTGGAATGTATACGGTCCTACTGAAACCACGATATGGTCTGCTTCATATTGCCTTGATGGAATACATCGGCAGCCTTATCTGGGAAAACCGCTGGCTAATACGGCGATCCATATTCTTGACCATGAATTATGTCCACAGCCAGCAGGGGTTATTGGTGAACTGTACATCGGCGGGGCAGGACTTGCGCGCGGTTACCATGGCCGCCCCGGATTGACGGCGGAGCGTTTTGTTCCGGACCCTTATGGCGAGGCGGGCAGCAGGCTGTACCGGACGGGAGACCTGGCGAGATATCAGCCGGACGGTAACCTTGAATACGTGGGAAGAATTGATCATCAACTGAAGATCCGGGGATTCCGCATCGAGCTTGGGGAGATCGAATCCCAGCTGCAGGCGCAGACGGAGGTGCGGGATGCGGTCGTATTGGCCAAGGCAGGTACAGGTGGACAACAACTGATAGCGTATGTAGTTCCGGCAGAAGGCGGTCTGGTCGAAGCGGATGCAGACGTGCAGAGTGCATTCCGGGCGAAATTGAAATCCCGGCTGCAGGTGTTGCTGCCGGAGTATATGGTACCGGCACAGTATGTATTGCTGGCGTCGCTGCCGTTGACGCCGAATGGCAAACTGGATCGTAAAGCTTTGCCTGCACCGGATTGGACAGGAAAGGACAAGAATCCGCCCGAGACGGAATGGGAACGGAAACTGGCGCAACTGTGGCAGGAAATACTGGGTGTCGAACAGATCGAATGGATTGGCAGAGAAGACAGTTTCTTCGACCTCGGCGGCCATTCCCTCCTCGCCATGCGCCTCGTGGCGAAGCTCAAATCGGCATGGCAACTGGATATTTCGGTACGTGATGTGTTTGAACATCCCACGCTTGCTGCGTTGGCCGAAGTATTGCGGACACTGTCCGAATCTCATGCGGGCGGTCACGATCTCATGAGCGATCTGGCGGACGCATTTGCCGAATTGCAGGCGATGTCGCCGGAACAGCTGGAAGATCTGGCGCTACTGCAGGAGCAGGAAGCACTGTCCGAGTCCGGGCAATCCGTTTCTTCTATTCATCAAACCAACAATCATCAGTAAGTTCATGAATATTGCTTCGCTGCCATTTCAGCAGCCGATTTCCGCCGCACAACTCAGGTCGCTGGCTTTACTGTTGCATAAGCGGGGCAGCGATGCCTTCGGCCGTATGCCCATTCCGACTATTACCCGTGAAGGGCAGTTGCCACTTTCTTATGGCCAGCAGCGCTTATGGTTCATCGCGCAACTCGATCCTGCCAGTGGTGCATACAACATGGGGGAAACGATCTGGTTGCGCGACAGTGTTGATGTGGCGGCATTGCAATCGGCGCTCAACAGCCTGGTGGCCCGTCACGAAATACTCCGGACCACATTCGTTGAAGAAGACGGCCAGCCTGCCGCGGTGATTCATCCTGTCATGGAAATCGCGGTAACGGTGGTCGATCTGCGTGGTCATCCCGCCGCATCGACGCTTGCTCAAGAGCAGGTTGCGGCGCAAACCGAACGGCCTTTTGATTTAAGTGGCGGCCCATTGTTGCGGATCATGCTGGTTACGCTCGAAGAACAGTTGCATCTGCTGCAGTTGAGCATGCATCACATTATCGTCGATGAGTGGTCGCTGACTCTCTTCATTGAAGAACTTGCGGCCAGTTATCAGGCGTTTCGCAACGGGCAGATGCCATTGCTGGCGCCGTTGCCGGCTCAATATGCCGATTATGCGGCCTGGCAGCGCGCCTGGCTCGATGCCGGTGAATCCGAACGCCAGCTGGCTTACTGGCGCAAACATTTAGGCCCTGAGGAGCCGCCGCTTCTGGAACTGCCTGTGGATCATCCGCGCACTGAAAATGCAGCCAGCCGCGGCGCGAAGCTTGAATTCACCATTCCACCAGCCGTGGCGGGTAAAATGCGTGAGCTGTGCCAGCAGCATACCGCCAGTCTGTTTATGGTGTTATTGACCGCGTTTGCGCTCTGGCTTTACCGCCATACCCGGCAGCCGGATATCCGTATCGGGATTCCCATCGCCAATCGTAGCCGCCCCGAAACCGAGCGCATGCTCGGGTTTTTCGTCAATACCCAAGTGTGGCGTATCGAGTTGGACGGACAATGGTCATTTGTTGATCTGCTGGAGCGCACCAAGGCTGCCGCGCTGGGTGCGCAAGCACATCCGGATCTGCCGTTCGAGCAGCTTGTGGATGCCCTGGGCGTAGCGCGCGATCTCAATCACAACCCGCTGTTCCAGTATATGTACAACCATCAGCGCCTTGAAGCGGGGACTGCGCAAATCCTCGCCGATATGCACGCAGAGCGTTACCTGCAACCCACCCAAAGCACACAGTTCGAACTGATACTGGATACGGCGGAACTTCCGGGTAACGCGCTGCAGGCGAGCTTTACCTATGCGGCCAATCTGTATGCGCCTGCAACCATCGCATGTTTCCGTGACCGGTTTATCGCACTGCTCGAACAGGTGGTCAATGCAGCAGAAGTGCCGATCGGCAGGCTGGGCATGAATGATGCAGCGGTTATCGGGCGGTGGCGGAACGATCCGCCTGCAGCGAATCCTGTGCCCGTGCATGACCTCATCGCAGGACTTGCGCGTGTTTATCCTGACCAGACAGCCTTGATCGCTGGCGATACACAGCTGAGCTACCGTGCGTTGGAACACAGCAGTACGCAGCTGGCAATACGATTGATGGCCGAAAGTGTTACGAGTGAAGTGCCGGTCGGTGTTTTGCTCGAACGCGGTGCGGGAATGGTGGTCGCTGCATTGGCGATATGGAAGGCGGGGGGTGTTCTGGTCGCGCTGGACCAGCGCATGCCGGCAAACCGTTTGCAATCGCTGATTGCCGAGACCGGCCTGGCCCATATGCTGGTCGATGAATCCACGCAGACGCTGCCGGGACTGACAAACATTCAGTCACTGATCCCTATCAAAGCGCAGGCTGTGATGGAAAACAGCAGCTGTTGTTCCGCGACGGCGCATTCCCGGCAGCTGGCCTATATCATTTTTACTTCGGGTTCCAGCGGCAAACCCAAGGGCGTGGGCGTCGAACACGGCGCATTGAGCCTGCACTGCCAGGCGCTTGCCAGGATCTATGCCATAACACCGGGCGAACGGATGCTGCAATTTTCTTCCATGAGCTTTGATGCAGGCCTGGAACAGTGGATTGTTCCGCTGCTGCAGGGCGCGACGGTCGTGATCCGCGATGAGGATGTCTGGAGCGGAGAACGTTTGCTGGCGGAAGTCGCGCGCCACGGCGTCACGCGTATCGATCTGCCGCCCGGTTACGCCGGTGAAGTGGCGGCCGCTGCGGCCGCATTGCCGCAAAAACCGCGGCTGCACACCTGTGTCGTCGGCGGTGAAGCTTTGTCACGCGAGATACTGGAACGTATCCAGACGCAGTTGCAACCGGTGCGGATTTTCAATGCCTACGGGCCGACCGAAGGCGTGGTCACGCCGTTGATATGGGAAGCATCGCTGCAGGCATGCACCGGCGCTTACGCACCGCTGGGCGATATTGTCGGCGCGCGCACCGCCTATTTGCTCGATCCCGATTTGCAGCCGGTTCCGCAAGGTGTGGCGGGTGAGCTTTATCTGGGTGATGCGATACTGGCGCGCGGCTACTATGGCCAGGCGAAGCTGACTGCGGAGCGGTTCATACCGGATCCGTTCAGCGGCGCGGGCGGGCGTTTGTACCGCACGGGCGATCTGTGCCGCCTGCGTGCGGATGGAAATCTGGAGTTTTTAGGACGGATCGACGACCAGCTCAAACTGCGGGGTTACCGCATAGAACCGGGAGAGATCGAAGCCGCACTGCTGGCGTTGGACGGCGTGCGTGAAGCGGTCGTGGAACTGCGCACGGTCACGATGAGCAAGCGTCTGGTCGGCTATGTCAGCGGCTCTATCAACGGAGATATGGCGGAACCGAATCCGGAACGGATACAGCAGGCTTTATCGGATCGCCTGCCGCCTTACATGGTGCCTGCGCATATCGTCATACTGGCGGTGCTGCCGCGCACCGTCAGCGGCAAAGTCGACCGCCGCGCACTGCCTGAGCCGATAGTGACTGCGGCTGGTACATCGGCACCCGAGACGGAAATGGAAAAGCAACTGGCGCGAATCTGGTGCGAGGTGCTGGGACTCAAGGACATCGGACGGCACGACAACTTCTTTGCGCTCGGCGGAGACTCCATCATCTCATTGCAGGTGGTCAGCCGCGCCAGACGCGCGGGACTGGCGCTGAGTCCCAAAGACCTGTTCCAGCATCAGACGATCGAAACCCTGGCACGCGCGGCACGGCCGCTATCATCGGAACGACGTGCACCGGACAACGATACGGTGGAAGGCGACGTACCGCTGACACCGATTCAGGCGGATTTCTTTGCCACCGCAATTCCGGCGCGGCACCATTGGAACCAGTCCGTACTGCTGGCCGTATCGCACCCACTGCTACCGGAACGGCTCGAACAAGCTTTGCAACACCTGTTGCGTCATCATGATGCACTGAGATTGCGATTTGTCGAAGCAGCGGCAGGCTGGCGTCAGTTTTATGCAGCGCGCGACACTGCCGCACAGCAGAAAATCGTCTGGATCAGACAGTGTGACGGACCGGAAGGGCTGGAAACCCTGGCCCAGGCAGCGCAGCGCAGCCTGAGCCTCGAACAGGGGCCGTTGATACGCGCGGTGTACGCGGATCTGGGGGATGGGCAATACCGGTTGTTGCTGGTCATCCATCACTTAGTTGTGGATGGGGTATCGTGGCGCATCCTGCTGGAAGATCTGCAGCAGTTGTATGCGCAGTTGAGCAGTGAGAAGCAGGTTGAATTGCCTGCCAAAACAACCTCATACAAAGCCTGGGCAGATTATCTGCTGCGCCATGCGAACTCAGCATTTATCAGTTCACAACTCTCTTACTGGAAAGCGCAGTTCGATAACGTCCAGGTTGATTTACCACGAGATTCAATTGTTTCCAGCGGCACGCAGGCGGACAGCACAAACTATCGTATTGCCTTTGATCCCGACATAACGCGCCGCCTGCTGCAGGATTGCGGCAGCGCCTACCGTACACGCACGGAAGATTTGTTGATTACTGCATTGGTTCGCACGTTATGCCAATGGCACCAGCAACCGTCCGTTTTGATCGAACTCGAAGGGCATGGCCGTGAACCGTTTGACGATACGGAAGAAGCGGTTGACCTGACGCGCACCGTGGGCTGGTTTACCAATTTGTATCCACTATGCCTGCACACTGACGCAGACAGGGGTGCTGCGATCAAATCGGTCAAAGAGCGGTTGCGGCGTGTTCCCCAGCGAGGAATGAGCTGGGGATTGTTGAAGTATCTGGGTGAGGAAAGCAGCCGGGCGGCGCTGCAGGCGCTGCCGCGTCCGCGCATCACATTCAATTATCTGGGGCAGTTTGATGCCAGCCTGACGGACAATGCGGTATTCCGGCTGGCGCTTGAGCGCCGTGGCGATGAACAATCGGCTGATGCGCCATTGGCGAACTGGCTGGAAGTGAACTGCCAGGTTTATGGCGGTTCATTGCAGATGACATGGACTTACAGCGCGGCCATGTATCGCAGCGAAACCATCGAGCAATTGGTGCATCGATACCGCGACGAATTGAATGCGTTGATCGAACATTGCACGAGCGGTGTTTCCGGCGTCACGCCTGCAGATTTTCCCTTGGCGGATGTCGATCAGGCAGTGCTTGACAGCCTGCCGGTCGATGCGCCGGTGATCGAGGATATCTATCCACTATCTCCCATGCAGCAGGGCATGCTGTTTCATTCGCTGGATCCGGTGCAGGCCAATCTTTATGTGAGCCAGTTTGATATTGCAATCGACGGCCTTGAACCTGCGCGTTTCCGCGACGCATGGCATGAAGTCATTGCGCGTCATGCCATATTGCGCACCGGTTTTGTCTGGCAAGGTTCGAGTCATCCCCTGCAGATTGTCCATCGCACTGCCACTCTGGCGATTACTGAACATGATTTGCGCAGCGATCCCGATCAATCAGCACGTTTGGAGGCATTGGCGCGCGATGAACTGGCGCACGGATTTGTACTGGATACGCCGCCGCTGATGCGCCTGTTGCTGGTACGGATGGATACGGCGCGCTATCGCATGATCTGGACTTGCCATCACTTGCTGCTCGATGGCTGGAGCAGCGCCTGGTTGCTGAACGAAGTGCTGTTGCGGTATGGCGGGCATTCGCTTAATGCCTTAACGGGATCCTACCGGGATTACATCGCATGGTTATTACGGCAGCAGCCGGATGCCGCGGAGCGCTACTGGCGCGACCGGCTGGCATGGCTGGCGGAAGGGGAGCGGACACTGCTGGCCGGGGCTTTACCGCATATATCAGAAGCAGCGGCGGATTATGGATTGTATCAACAACAGTTATCACCCGAATTAACCCGGCAGCTCGCCGATACCGCACAGGCTTCCAAAGTGACGCTCAATACCTTGATCCAGGCCGCATGGGCGATCGTGTTGCAGCGTTATACCGGCCAGCGTTCCGTGGTTTTCGGTGCGACCGTTGCCGGCCGCCCGCCTGGGGTCGACGGTGTGGAAGAGATGATGGGCCTTTTTATCAATACCATTCCGGTTGTAGCGACGCCGTTGCCGGCGCAACGGTGCCGGGAATTTTTGCAGGCGGTCCAGACCGAAAATGTGTCCGCGCGTGAGTTCGAACATACCCCGCTGTTCGATATTCAACGCTGGGCGGGCATGGCGGGGCAGGCCTTATTCGATACGCTGCTGGTATTTGAGAATTATCCGATCGACCGGGCACTGGCCGAACTCGGCAGTGATGCGGGTTTACGCTTTACAGTCAACCGCTCGACCGAGTACACGAATTTTCCGCTGACGCTCGCGATTGTTGCGGGCGCAACCGTGGAAATACGTTATGGTTACCAGTGTGAATCTTTCGATGAAACCACGGTGATACGCATTGCCGCGCATTTCGAGCGGTTGCTGCAGTATCTGGCTGCGCATCCGGACAGCCGTCTGGCGGACATCGCGATGCTCAGTACGGCAGAGGAAGCCGCAATGGCCCGGATCAACGCGCAAAGCATGGCGTATCCTGATGTTCCGGTTTATGAACTGATCCGCGCGCATGCGCTGGCGCAGCCTGCCGTTCCGGCTGTCATGGATCAGCAGATGACGCTGACGTTCAGTGAACTGGAAATACGTTCAAACCAGCTTGCCGCTGCCCTGCGCGGCCGATTGGCCGGGCGGAATGCCGTCATCGGCATTTATCTCGAACGCAGCCCGTTATTTTTTGTGGCCGCATTGGCAGTCCATAAGGCAGGCGCTGCATTTCTGCCGCTGGATCCTGCCCAGCCGTCTGACAGAATACGGGAATTGATCACGGATAGTGGTGTGCGGTGCGTCATTACCAGCCGGTCGTTGCAGAACGAAACGGCATCTCTGGGCGATGCACCATGGATCACGATAGATGGCACTGGTCCGGCAGAAACATCCGGGGTGGCTGCATCGCATCCGGAAACACAGATTCATCCGCAGCAGCTGGCGTATATCATCTATACCTCCGGATCAACGGGTAAACCTAAGGGCGTTGCCGTGACCCACGGTGCGCTCAGCCGCCATATTCAGGCGGCAGCAGAAGCCTATCGCTTCAGTCCGGCGGATCGCGCGTTGCACTTCGCTTCCTTCAGCTTCGATGCCGCCATTGAGCAGTGGATGGCGCCGCTGGCTTGTGGCGCAAGTGTGGTCGTGGGTGATCCGCACTGGGACGGGCATGCGACCGCGGAAGTTGTTGAACGGCTATCCGTAACGGTGGTTTATCCGCCGACCGCGCATCTCTTGCATCTCGTTGATGCAGTTGCGCAGCATCCCCGCCCGCTGCCGCTCAGAATATGCACCGTGGGCGGTGAAGCCGTCGCCAGCACGACAATTGCCCGTATTCGCGATGTGCTGAATCCGGACATGATCATCAATGGCTATGGCCCGACCGAAACGGTGATTACCCCGCTGGCGTGGATCGCAAGAGGGAGTGGTGCCCCATGTTCAGCCGCCTACGCACCGATCGGTCTGCCGCTGGGTGAAAGAAGCGTGCATATTCTGGATGCGGATCTCAATCCCGTTATACCGGGCGTGGCGGGCGAGCTGTATATCGGCGGCCCCTGTCTGGCGCGCGGTTACCAGAACCGGCCGGGATTGACCGCGGAGCGGTTTATTCCAGATCCCTGGGGTGGTGCAGGCACCCGTCTCTACCGCACGGGCGATCGTGTCCGGCTGGGTGCTGACGGTGTCATCGCGTACCTCGGGCGCACCGATCAGCAGATCAAATTGCGCGGTTACCGTATTGAACCCGGAGAAATCGAAGCGGCGCTGCTGGAACAGGTTGAGGTCAGTGAAGCGATTGTCGTTCTGCACGCAGACCAGCGGTCGCAGCGGCTCGTTGCTTACGTTGCCGGTTCCTGCGCGGACACTGAGCCGGTTTCCGCCGATGTGCTGAAAGACCGGCTGCGGGGCCGTTTGCCCGATTACATGGTACCCGCGCAGATTGTGCTGTTACCGGCGCTTCCCCGTACCCGGCATGGCAAAGTGGATCGCGCGGCGCTGCCTGTGCCGGCATCGACAGCGGCATCAGCATTGGGAGCGCAAAAAAGCCGCTTCCCGGCCAATGCGCATGAGCGGATTCTGGCCGAGGCCTGGCAGGCCGTGCTGGGACTGGAACAGATCGGTGTTGATGAGAATTTTTTTGAACTGGGCGGCGATTCGATCATCGCCATTCAGATCGTCAGCCGTGCGCGCCAAAGCGGCCTGGTCATCAATCCCAAACATCTTTTTAAACATCAGACCATCGAAGCGCTGGCACGTGTTGCGCAAACCGCGTCTGCCGGGCTGCCGGTTGAACAAGCGCCGGTGGCTGGTGATGTGCCACTGACACCGATTCAGGCGGAATTTTTCGATGCGGCCATTCCAAACCGGCATCACTGGAATCAGGCATTGCTTTTGACGGCGCATACCGCGTTAGCGCCGAATCATTTGTCGCGCGCACTGGCATGGCTGGCCACGCATCATGATGCGCTACGCCTGCGTTATCAGCAGGATGCCGATGGCTGGCATCAATACTACGTTACACTTGAAGAAGCGGCGGATACGCCTGTGCTGTGGGTGCGGGATATCGCATCGACAGCAGAGATTGAAGCGTATGCCGAAGCCGCGCAAAAGAGTCTCGAATTGCAATCCGGTCCGTTGTTACGTGCCGTGTATTTCAGGATCGAAGGCGGGCAATACCGGTTATTGCTGGTACTGCATCATCTCGTCGTCGACGGTGTGTCGTGGCGTATCCTGCTCGAAGATCTGCAGACGGCTTACACCCGGTTTTGTGCGGGCCAGGAACCCGAGCCGCTCATGAAGACCACGAGTTTCCAGGCCTGGTCGCGGCAGTTGCGGACGTATGCGCAGTCGACGGATTTACAGGCAGAAGCGGATTACTGGGCGGAGGTCTGCTCAGGCATTGATGTCCGGCTGCCTGCCGATGATCCTGGCGGCAGCGCGCTGACCGCCGATTATGCCAGCCATACCCTGCGTTTCGACCGCGAACAGACGCGCTGTCTGCTGCAGGATGCCGGAAAAGCTTACCGTACCCGTATCGATGAATTGATGCTGGTTGCGTTGGCGCGCGTGCTTTGCCAATGGAGCGGGCGCGATCATGTGCATGTGGAACTGGAAGGGCATGGCCGGGAAGCGATTTTTGATCATATCGACACCACCCGGACTATCGGCTGGTTCACGACGACTTACCCGGTGAGGCTGGCGCCGCTTGAAGCATTGGGCGCATCCATCAAAGCCGTTAAAGAACAGCTCAGAGCGATTCCGCAGCGCGGCCTGGGTTTCGGTGTACTGAAGTATTGCGCGGATAGCGAAGCCGGGATGCGGTTGCGGCAATTGCCACGGCCATCGGTCACTTTCAACTATCTGGGGCAGTTCGATGCAAGTTTCGACGCGGAAACCGCATTGTTTACACCTGCTCCGGAAAGCTACGGTACGGATCGTGATGCTGAGGCCCCTCTGGGAAATGCGCTGGAGCTGAGCGGCCAGGTTTATGGCGGTGAATTGGTCCTGACCTGGAGCTACAGCCGCGCGCGTTACCGTGCAGCCAGCATTGAAAAGCTGGCGCTCGGTTACCGCAAGGCGCTCGAATCGATTATCGACCATTGCCTGAGCGGCGCTGCGGGTGTCACGCCTTCGGATTATCCGCTGGCCGGTCTTACGCAAGCCGAGATAGACCGGGTAGCGTTGCCATTCAACCGTATTGCCGATCTCTATCCGCTGTCACCGCTGCAGCAGGGATTGTTCTATCATGCTTTGCACGAACCCGAGGCCGGGCACTATGTGAATCAGCTGGTCATTGATGTCGCAGGGCTGGATGCCGAACGGTTTAAGGCGGCCTGGCAGGCGGCAGTCACGCATCACGACATTCTGCGCACGGGTTTTATCTGGGAGGGTGGATTGCGCCAGCCCTTGCAGGCGGTATTCAAGGCTGTCGATTGCCGGATAACCGTGGAGAACTACCCTGCAGAGGCAGGCGATGACTATCTGGCGGAACTGCAGCGCGCCGATCACCGGCGCGGGTTTGATCTGAGCGATCCGCCGCTGATGCGCCTGCGCCTGATAAAAACAGGCGACCGGCGTTATCACCTGATCTGGACATGCCATCATTTGCTGCTGGATGGCTGGAGCGGTGCCCGTTTCATCGAAGAAGTGCTGGCGCGTTATGCAGGCGCCAATGATGTCAGGCCGGCAGCTTATTCCTATCGTGATTACATCGCCTGGCTGCTCGAACGCGACCATGAGTCCGATGCCCGTTACTGGCGTGCGCAACTTCAAGTACTCAAAACACCCACCTTGCTGACCGAGGCGTTGGCTAAACCCGGTCAGGCACCCGGCTACGGCGAACAACGCTACCGGCTCAGCGATGTGTTAACCCGCCGATTGCGCGCTTGCGCGCTTGCGCACCGCCTGACGCTCAATACCCTCATACAGGGCGCCTGGGCGTTATTGCTCAGACAGTATACCGGCCAGGATGCGGTTGTCTTCGGCGCGACGGTATCGGGACGGCCGCCGGAATTGACCGGTGTCGAACATATCCTCGGCCTGTTCATCAATACCATTCCGATCATCCAGCGGATACGTCCTGAACAGCGTATATCCGACTGGTTGTGCGCATTGCAGGAACATAATCTGAATCTGCGCGAGTATGAATATACCCCGTTGCACGAAGTCCAGAGGTGGGCCGATTTGGGGGGAGCTGCTTTATTCGATACCCTGCTCGTGTTCGAAAATTATCCGATCAGCACTGCGCTGACCCAGGCCGAAGGTGATCTGCATTTTTCCGCCGCGGTACAGAAAGAACCGACGCATTACGGGCTGGCGTTGACGGTGGAGGGGCAGGAATCGCTTGAATTCGAATATGGCTACGCGCGTGCGTCGTTCGGCGAAGACACGATTGCCGCTATCCACCAGGTATTTGCAGCGATACTCGGCGCGCTGGCTGAACAACCGGACGGATATATCGGTCAGTTGGCTGAAGGATTGCGTTATCCCACCGCTGTCATTCCCCACTGGCTTCAGACCCGGTGCGCAGCGTTAACGGTTCCGGAATTGATTGCCCGGCAGGCGCAAAAACAGCCTGCAGCATGCGCATTGGTGTCAGGCGAAACGTCTTTGAGTTACGCCGAACTGGATCATGCGGCCGATATGCTGGCGCAGCGTTTACTGCACTTGGGTATAGCACACGAGACCCCGGTTGGCGCATGCGTGACGCATGGCATGGGTGTTGTCCTGACAGCACTCGGTATATGGAAAGCCGGCGGTGTGTATGTGCCGATCGATCCGCACTATCCTGCCGAACGTCTGAGTCTGTTGGTCGAAACTGCCGGTCTTCAGTTCATGATCACCGATGCGGATACCGGGCCGCAGTTGCCCGATGCATTGCCGGTGACAAAAGTGCCGCTGGGGCTTGGCGGTGAAGGCAGTGAGCCGGATCAGATAACAGACAAACCTGATGTTCAGCTTCATCCGGCGCAGTTGGCGTATCTGATTTTTACCTCCGGCTCTACGGGACTGCCGAAAGCGGTGGCTGTTGCGCACCATGCGATCAGTGCGCATTGTCAGGCCATGGCGGAGATTCTTGCCATTGAAGCGGATGAATGCGCTTTACAGTTTTCTGCAGCGAGCTTCGATGCAGCCCTGGAACAGTGGATCGTGCCGTTGCTGCGGGGCGCGACGGTGGTGTTGCGTGATGCCGGACTCTGGAGCGCGGAACAGGCACTGGATGCCGTTGCGCGGCATGGCATTACGCGTCTCGATTTTCCACCCGGCTATGCGCATGAAGTGGCACTGGCCGCGCAGTCGCGTACATCCAGTCCTGCTTTGCGTTCGCTGACGGTTGGGGGAGAGGCGTTGAGTCAGGCGGTATTGGCGCGTATCCAGGCCCATTTACGGCCGCAAAAGCTGTTCAACGCCTACGGGCCCACCGAGGGCGTGATTACGCCGCTTGTCTGGGAGGCCAGGACATGTAACACGGCATACGCGCCGCTGGGCAAAGCGGTCGGCGCACGCGGGGCGTATGTGCTGGATAGCGACTTATATCCGGTACCCGTCGGCGCTACCGGCGAACTGTATATCGGTGGTGAACTGCTGGCGCGCGGTTACTATCAGCAGGCACGGCTGACAGCCGAACGCTTTATTCCGGATCCTTTCAGTGACTGTAGCGCGCGGCTTTACCGAACCGGTGATCTGTGCCGCCAGACCCGCTCAGGCGAGCTTGAGTTTCTGGGGCGCGGCGATGAACAGATCAAAATCCGGGGTTACCGTGTCGAACTGGGGGAAGTGGAGTCGGCACTGCTGAGCTGTGCCGGTGTCCGTGAGGCTGTCGCGGTCACGCGTGATGCAGGATTGAATGCTGAGCTGGTTGCTTATGTCGGCGGTGAAAATCTTGACCAACAGGCCATTCGCACGCAGTTGCAAGCGCTGTTGCCTGGCTTCATGGTGCCGTCATCGTTCGTATTGCTCGACCAGCTGCCACGGACGGTCAGCGGGAAAGTTGACCGCCGCAGACTGCCCAAAGCCGAGACCGCGGCAACCGGCATGGAACCGCCGCAGGGTGAGATCGAATGCCGTCTGGTGGAGATATGGCAGGACGTGCTGAACCTGGAAGGCATCGGCCGTCATGATCATTTCTTCGAGCTGGGTGGGCATTCCCTGCTCGCGGTGCGGACGGTGTCGCTGATCAACGCCCGGTTGAATCAGTCAGTCAGCATTGCAGCGCTGCTTGCAGCGCCGACGATCGCCCGTCTTGCACTTTATCTGGAAGGGGCCAGACACATGAGCGAGTCGCTGCTGATCGCGCTCAATCAGGTGGATACACAAGTTGCTCCGCTGTTCTGCCTGCACCCGGCAGGTGGCCACGTGTTTCCGTATTATGCGCTGGCGCAGCAGCTTGCCGGTCAGCGTTCCGTGTATGGGATTCAGTGCCAGCGCCTGATCGATCCGATGCATCGCGAAGCATCGTTGGCCGCAATGGCGGCGACTTATCTGAAATGGATTAAAGCGCGCCAGCCGGCGGGTCCCTACTTTTTACTCGGCTGGTCGCTGGGTGGCGCTTTGGCCATGGAAATCGCCCATCAACTGGAAACCGCAGGGGAAACCGTGGCTTTTCTGGGCCTGATTGACAGTTATGTGCCGGGTTTCGCTACAGATGATTCCGCCGCTGATGAAATCGATGTCGAATTGGCGGCTTCGGTGCTGCAGAATCTTCAGGCATGCGGTATGACAAACCAGCTCAGCACAGAATTGATTGCGCATAACCAGGAAGTGTTTGAATACTTGAGCGAACTTGCGTATCAATGGACGGCCAGGCCTTTGCGCGTGGTGCCGTATTGCTGGTGGTCTGCCGAAGGCGGAGAAGAGGCTGCGCGCATGGTGCATACGTTGCTGGAGCAGACCATCGGTCATATTCAACTGATGGCGCAGCTTCCGTGCAGTCACAGCGAGATTGTGCATGCACCGGAGGTTGTCGAGCAAATCGCAATGTTGCTGGCCTGAACAGCCGACTGAGTTATAGAGGGTTCCGGATAGATTGCCTCTTCTGTTCGTGTAGTGCTCAGGCTGGTGGTTTATTTGCCTGATCCATCGTTATGTTGGCTTGGTAATGGCGGTTTTCCTGCTGATTGCCGCACTGACAGGATCCATACTGTCACCGACAATGTAAAACTGACCCACTAACGACAAATTAAAATTGACCCACTTGGAGAAAAATAGCTGCTTTTGATGTTTTCAAAGGCAGCGTGATTGAATGTTGACTCAGGAGTTTTTACCGCAGAAGCGATCGTTTCCGGGTCATGTGTTCAGTTTCCGGAGACGCTGGTGGCCGGCGTGGAAAAACCAGTGTATATAAATTAAATTTCGATCTGTACCGTGCGGGGGGATTGTGGTTATGGGTTATGTTGTTCGTGCTTGCCTGGAGCAGTGTCGCTTTTAATCTGAAAGTGGTTTATTATCCTGTCATGCAGACGGTGTTTACCCTGAAGCCGGATCAGGAGGAAGTTATCCCCTCAATTGCCCGTTATACAGGCCGACCCCGGTTTTATCTAGGGTCTTGAAAATCAAGCTTCAACTGACAAGGTTCCGCAGGTTGTCGCGAACGATCTTAGCAACCTGCGCTGCAGGTAGCCGATGTAGCCGGCCAAGTTCCTCCACGACCGACGCTACATCGGACGGCTTGGATGGCCTGTCCTCTGTTCGAGTGAATGGCCCGTCTGTCTCTGTCAGTAGCCTATCCAACGGAATCGCCTGAACCATGGTCAGATGCCGCTCACTGGCCAGCATAGCTGCGTTGATGGAAAAGTAGCATCCTAACTCCATGGCTCGCCTAGCTTCGCTTTTCGTACCGGTGAACCAGTGCATGACTACTTTACCCCTGTTGCGAGGCAGGAACGCTTCGACATGCTCCAGAACGGCTCTTACAGCTCTCACGCTGTGAACCGTAATGATCTTGTCGCCTGCTCCCGCACAGCGTCGGAGGACATGCTGAAAAACGCGCTGTTGGGCCTCCATTGACTTGTAATAACGCGGCCCAGCATCCAGGCCAACCTCGCCCACATAGCGGGTTTCGGATAGGTAGTCATCCCACAGCGCGATTTCTGCCTCACGCTCTGCCACCAGTTGAGGATGCAGCCCTAGTGCCGCGCGTACATGTTTCGTGCGTTGTGCCAACTCATGATTGCGAGGCCATGCCCTTGGGGTTGTAGTTACCGCAAGTGTGAAAACGCCAGCCTCGTCGGCCTCACGGACAGCCGTTTCATGGTCTGGATAAAGATCCAGATGGCAATGGAAGTCCACCAATCCTGCCGTCACGCTCACATCTCTCCACATCAACTCGGTTTGGTTTTCACGCCCGCGACTAACTTTCCGACCTCCGCAAGCCCACGTTTATAGACATCGGCGAGCTGATCGAGATGTGCAGTCTCATCGGCGAGAGAACCAGGTTTATGGATCAACAGGGCTGCAAGCTGGGGCTGCTTCTTGAGTCGCTCAATTGCATATTGGAACGACCTGATCTGAACGCCTTCAGCTTTGCGAGTATCCAGAATCTGTGCGTGCAGATCGGAAACCGTATACCGAGTGCCATCGTTCCCTGCCCCCCATGCGGCTTCCAACGCTGCACGCCGGATGAGACAGGGTAGGCAGTAGCCGCAATGCGCAATACCCAAGCCTTGCCAGCGACCTTTGGTGGGTGATGAACAAGATAACGAGTCCTCGGCCAATTGCTTCAGCAAGCCGGGATTAAGACAGCCGGACGCCATTTCTCCTTTCGTCTTGTCCCAGAACGGATTCCACACTTTTCCGTCTATGCCAAGCGCGCTTAGCAAGTCATTCCAGCGTGCCATGTAGTAAGGATGAGTCGTCCGTGTGCTGTTGGATCCGAGGCGTAACGGATCCAACGGTACATTTAAGGCAATCAATCCATTTTCTGGTACGCGTAGGGTGAAGCTTCGTCCCAACCCGGTTCCGGCAAAGACCCCGATTGCGAAGAAGAGAAAGGATCTTCCCCGCGTGCTGTCTTCTGGGCCAACGCCTTTTATCAATTCCTGCTTAAAGGCCATCCCCACACGCAGCCGTTCAAACGACGACTGCTTATAGTGTGCTTTCAAGCCTGAGAATAGTTTGTTCTGGGCATCACTGGCTGCACCATCTCCTGAATGGCTGATCAGCAAAGGAGTCTTCCCGCTATGCAGCAGGTCTATTGCGCCAATCAGACTATCCAGACCACCTGAGAATAGACTTAGAGTGTCGAAGGGATGGGCAATCAGGCTGGGGGCTGCTGGCTCGACAACTGATTTAAATCGAGAAGGGCGAACCCTGAAGCCTAGTTCCCACCGATCTCCCGTTAAGAAATTCAGCAGGCTTTCCAGTATGGGTGCAGCGGCCATCCATTGAGGCGCATCGCTGACCGGTACGACCAGGCGGATCTCTCGTGTCCAAGAGTCTTGAGACTGTTCGGCACGAGAAATACGGGTATCTGCGGCATGTACATGGGCTGCCAACACCAGCAAATCCACACCGATTTCAGATGGCGTAACGCCAAGCTTTTTCAGACTGCTCAACGCGCCAGCAATGCCATAATCCAGCGATTTCTCTCCAGCCACGAGCTGAAGATAGGTGCGCTGTTCATCCCTGCCTACAGGAATATCCAATTGGTCATCTGGGCCGAAGCGGCCAGCCAACAGTTGTCGCTTCATTGGTCGGCCTCCACTTCTCCCAGAGACTGCAGAATGGCAAATGCGGACTCGTAAACGCTGTCTACGAATGACTGAATACGATCATGAGAAAGATTTGGCGAGTGTTCCCGCGCCCGCGCCAAAGCATCGCTCACGCCTCCACGTATGAAGTCCCTCAATTGCTTTTCAACTCGATGTGCGGCCTGTGCATCCGATGGCATCGTGACCACCTTCGTGCCAATGTCATTGCAAATACGCGCCTCGATCGCATGGGTGGCGTACAACTCAAAAACCGTATCCATCTGCTCCGGCGTGAAGGCCGTCAGATTGGCCAATCCTTCGTTCGCCAGATCGATGATTGTTTCGATATACGCTTCGCGCGCAATGCCTTCATCGACGGTACCCGCTCCCGGACAGATGTGATCGGCCAGCGCAATGAACACTTCTGAGACGGGGCGTCCCGCCATGGAGTCGAGATTGAACTCACGCAGCGCTTCACGCATCCCTCGCGCATTCGCATCGGTAAGGAATCCAAGCAGTCTTGCGCCGGCACTGCGTGATGCGCCCATCCGTTGTGCTGCTTGGCGAGCGCCGCCAGAGGATGTGGAGACATACCGCGAGATGGCTCGGCCAAGATTGGTTCGATCACTACCGCCAGATCCTGCGAATCTCGTAAGGTTGTTGCGTGCGCCTGAAAAACGCTGCGAATCCGCAACCTTTGGTATTGGGGGCTTTTCCGGAGGCGAGGGTGGGTTGGCTGCATCAGGTGGTGGCGTTCCGTCTGGGGCTCCATCGGGATTCGCTGGCGGTGATGCTGGTGGGTCCCCCAACCACGAAGGAACCAATGGAGTGTCTCCACCCGGGCCACCATATGCTGTTGACGTCCCCATTATCGGACTCCCTTCGGTGGTTTCAGTGCATTCTCTGCTGCGGCCTTCAAGAAAGGATTCTTCGTCACCTTGCTCCATTCACCCAATAGCTTGAGCAAACGAGCACTGCACTCTGTATCCTTGACGACTCCTTGCCAGCCCCCAACTACCCAGGCTCCGCATTTTTCTCGAGGCAGTGCTTCCAGAAAATCCAGCAAAGGTCCTTGCAGGCTCGGTTGAGCCTTCACGAGCACGATAAGCCCGTCAATGCCGTCCGGCTTGGTATCAAAAGCGCCGGTACTCGTGATTCGACTGCGCACGGCCTCAAATACCTTGTCAGCTTCAGGCTGAGCCAATTGCTTCAACTCTGCCTCATAGCCTTGTACGGTCATCTTGCCGCCGAACAGCTTATCCACCACGCCCGCCAAATGTCCCAAGACGGAAACCGGTCCGAAGTAGTCCTTCTTATCCTTGGCGACGAAGAGATAGGGTCTCAAGTCGACACCTGCGAGCGCAGGTGTCAGCCGAGCCCAGTCGCACACCACATCCGATGCCTTCCATTCTGTGAGGATGACGGTTTCTGATGCCGGTGATGATTCTTTCGCCTGCTTCTTGTCTTCATCATCAGGCGAATCGCTGGGCAAAGCGGTATTCAGGTTCTCTTCCAAGAGCCGAAGAGCTTCGCACTGCCCTTGCGGATGAACTGCAGCCACATAGGCAATCTGCTCGAACAGCTTCGGGAGGAAGCGTTCTGCGAGCATGAGCTTTGCGAGCGTCGGCAGTTGGATGTCTTCACCGAAGCCTCTGGCCGTTGCCGTGCGCTCGCGTAGCAACAGGGTATTGAGGAAGCGCTTGATCTGCCTTGGGTTTCCTTTCGTTCCACTGGCCAGAATAGGGCCAATCTGGTCGCTCAATACAAGTGCGTTATTGGCTTTTTCAGCCTGCTCGCCCAGTGCGGCCCTGAAGGTTGCCGCGTCCAAGCCACCACTCATCCAAGGGCGTTTGAGTTTCTCGCGTGCTGCTTGGATGAGCCTTGCATATCCTGCATCCGTCTCGTCGAATTCGACCCCTGCCAGCAGCAAGGTCACGTAAATTCGCGTTTCGGCTTCACCTAGCGCCGGAATGCGGAACGGCACCTGGATAAGCTTTTCCAAGTAGTTGCGTGCATAGTCTCTCGGGCCGGTACTATCTGGCAGATCGGGAAAATGCTTGCGCACCGCATACTCGATCATGGCCTCATCAGCCGCCACCACAAAAGCAGTACGCGCGGTGAAGACGAACAACCGAATCGCCTCAAGTGTCTCGATGGCGGTATCCGGCAAGCAGCGATCAAGGTCGTCGATCAATACGATAAGCTGCTTGACGCCAGCCTCTTCGAGCAGTTTGTCGAAGGCTTTGCGAAATGCCTCTACCTCCTCGGGGACATTCGTTGCTTCGCTCGGCTTCAATATCCCTTTCACTTCCTCCACTGCTGCCGAGAGATTCTCTTTCGTGGCGAGCTTGGCAGGGTCAGCCAATACGGCTTCAAGAGAGCCGACAATGGACTGCACCTGATCAGGTGTTGGAATCCCAGTGAAAGCGGTGACAGCCAAACCACCGGCTCGTTTGGCGACCTTCAACCAATCGATGCGGCGAAACACGTTCTTTACCGCACCTGCGGCCTTCGTCAGCGCAGGGCGCTTCTCGATCAGCGCGGTCACGATGCCTTCGATCAGGGCGATTTTGGCATCCTCGAAGCCCTGGAACCGCCAACCGTTGAATTTGAGGCATAGCACATCATCCTTTCCGTCCAGCCCGGACTCGATCATTTCGAGAACACTGGATTTGCCTGCGCCCCAATCACCATGAACGCCAATCGTTACTGGGTGGTCAGGTCTGGCGCGAAGCAACTCAATGATCGTCGAGGCAATAGCCTCGTTATTGAGCAGATCGACTTTGGTTTCGTTGTCCGTCAGTATCATGGCACCATTCCCTCCTGGATAGCTTAGATTGGCAATGCCAGCTCTCTTATGCTCGACATTTTCTGGCGACGAAATCGAAGACGGGTCTAAGTGGCTCAAAAAATGCTACAGGCAACTGCGGCACGACCGTTTTTGCAAAAATGGTCTTATCTTTGTCCGACTTGAATGCCACTTTGCTACCTCCAGGGCACGGCTCTTGGTGGTAATAATCCGCAGCAATATCATGTCCATAGAAAAGATGCTCGATCTCGCAACACGATTCACCACCAAAGGTCTCACCTGTTGCCGCGTTTTTGATGACCTGCCTCTGAATATCTACATGTGGCGGAACGGGTAGCATGAGTGCGTAGGATTCACCATTTTTCCACTTTTTGATCAAACCTTGTGTTGGATCAGTTATCAGCACCTCGCCATCCAAACCATTCCATTGGTTATAGGCCTTGTCGAAGTCAAATAGCGCAAATATTGGCAAGCCACCCATTTCGCCGTGAATACGGTTATCGGTTAGCAGTTGGTTGATGTATGTGCAGCTGAACGCATAGAAAGGAATGAAGGGCATCTCCTCTTCGTATAGCTTGTACCAAGCTTCCTTGAGGATGATCGGATCAGTGCTACCCTCGGTAAATAGCACAGGCTTTCGTTCTATCTGAATCGCATTGATGATACTTAGCAGCTGCTCTTGCTCGGAATACTTGATTAAATCTGCGCTCAGTTTTTTGATTGCAATTGCTTTCGGCAAGTCATAACAGTTCGTCTGACTGTCCTTGATGTCGAAAAATTTGATCTTTTTCTTGTCGTGAGGAATGAGCGTTACAGCACTGTGACTGCTCATCAAGACATGGCTGGTTTTTGCTGCTGCATCCGTGATATCGAAAACTTGCCGCAGAAAATCAAACTGCCATTCTGGGTGAAGAAAAGCATCCGGCTCATCCAGTAGGATCAGGCAATTGCGGTCTTTGAATAACTCAACGATCGAATAGATGTAGATAGACTGAAACTGGCCGTCGCTGAAATGAGTAATAGTGGCGTTCAATCCGCTGGTCAGCGTGAGCGGGATCGAGATATCCGCCAGCATGCCCAGTGTCTTTAAATTATCGAATTGGCGGAAGATGTCAGACATCGACTCATCGGCAAAGCGCTGTTGAAACAGCTCGATGTTGACGGGTATCTGATAGCTGTCTTTGTCTGCATCAAACACGTCGCCATGATTAAACTCACCCTTGACACAGGTGACCAATTTCTCCAGAAAGTCACGCGTGATGCCGTCCGCACCCCAATAGTGGGTACGAGGATCAAAGTTCTCGATGCTGTCCGCGCCAAGTGCCTTGAGTGCGCCAGCGGCAAATGATGGCCGCTGCAACACCAGCTCCAAGTCAGTGCCAATACTTTCTATTCCCAGCTTCTGGGAAACAAAATGCCGCGCCCGGTTATTCGCTGGTTGTGTCAGCAAAACGGATAGCAGAAGTGCCTTGTACTCCTGGCCAACGCCGATAAAGCGGCGACTTTCATCGAGATTTGCGCCTTTAATGCGCTTACGGAAGCCACCCTCGTACCGATGCACCAGATCGGCCACGGTGATGTTGTGACCAGAATAGTAGATCAGCACATTGTCTGGCAATGGCGTCCTGCCGATAGTGGCGCGCTCCTTGCCGTTGATGCTGAGCTTACCTGCCCTCCAAGCGATTTCAGTTTCTTTGCTGTCGATTTCGTATTTGATGGAGTAGTCGAAACTGATGCCGCCGTTCTCCCTATCGAACTCGTAGATGTGGCGGAAGATTTCAACCAGTGCCTCGAAAAGATTCGACTTGCCGCTGCCGTTCTTGCCAACGAAGACGTCAATAAAGCTGCTGCTGTCGAAGCTCAGGGAAAAATCCAGGAGGTTTTTGTATTGGCTGATAGTGAGCGATGTCAGACGCATAGCATTTCCCTACACCTGCGCTATCACTGCGCCCAGCAGTTCGGCTTGCTTGGTGGTGGCGGCATCAATCTGTTGATCTAGTGAATCGCACAATGCCATTACTTGGTCCACTTTGGCGACGATGCGATATTGCTCTTCAAACGGGGGAATCGGAACAGGCATTTCCTTAAGCTTCGACGCCTTAATCCCGGTCGCAGTCATACCTGTTGCTTCCAACAGAAGCCTTTCTTGAAACGAATCCGACATCATGAAGTTTTTAAGCCATGTGGCAATCCCTGGCATGTGAAGCTGGAGGCAAATTACTCGCTGGGCAAGTGCAAATTTTTCTTCAATGTCAATTATTGCGAGATTTCCGAGCGGAGCTTCTGTTGTAAACAGTATGTCTCCAACTCTCGGAAATCCTCTGGTCATCCATCGAATATATTCTTCGGGAGTGACGTATTCTTTTGGCTCTCGATTTATGTAGCCGAATCGCACATTCTTAGCTGTTATTAGAGGAACTCCGGTCTCGACCTTCGTCGGTGTTTTCCCTCGATAGTCGATAAATTTCCCGATATTGCCAAGCCTGCAATAGGACCATCCTTCAGGCTTTCCGTAGAGCTCTTCTGACTGACTAACAAACGGTGCCGCTGAGGTGCGTAGTCCTTCTTTTTCTTCTAGCGTTCTCTTTACAGTATTTATTTTCCTCAATAGTTCGCTGGCGGGCTGATCGTCCGGGTTTTGCGGGACGAGTTTGCCCATCACCGCCAGTTGCAGGATGGCCTTGCGCAGTTCGGCGACGTTCTCCTTGACGGTGTAGAGCTCGCTGAAATGTTCGGCGAGGAAGGCCTGGGCGCGTTGGTGCTGATCAGGCTTGGCGATGTTCAGCAGTTGCTTGATGGCTGCGGTATGAACGGTCAGGCGCGCTCCCTGTTGTGCATTACGCAGTTTTTCCAGCTCATCGCAACGCGCCATCAGTTCGTCGATTTTGGCGACAATACGGAGTTGTTCTTTGCGCGGGGGAACGGCAATGACTAGGGCATATGCTTCATTTCTATTTAACCCTGGCTTAATTCCCTTACCAAGAGAATCCAGCTTCAGGGTATGAAGCAGTCTGAAGCAAAAGGTTAAATCAATTTGTTGTGGTGGAATGCAGTAATAAGCAACATCAGTCACGCAGCATCCATCTGCTAGGCAGAGGTTGAGAGCTCCCGCTGAACCTTTTCTTCCGATAACGATACATTGAGTATTGACAAAAGCCTTGTTGTGACTTCCAACAACTCCATTTGAACCATAAACAGGAAACTCGCCAGAGTTTGTTCTTTTTCTCTCTGGCAGATTATCTCCATATTCAAAATCCAAGAGGCCGCCCAGCCTTGTCCACCCCCAACCCTGCGGCAACGAATGAGGCTCTTCTTCTTCCGTCACCAGCGGCAAGGACTTGGGCTTCTTCATCTTGCCTTCCTTCACCAGCCGCTGTTTCTCAGCCTCAATTTCTTTCAGCAGCTTGCTGGCGGGCTGATCGTTCGGATCCTGCGGCACCAGCTTGCCCTGCATGGCCAGCGTCAGGATCAGCTCGCGCAGTTTCT
>CAZTCY010000028.1:0-32377 GCA_964612715.1 uncultured Nitrosomonas sp.
ACCCGCCTTCGGAATCACCCGGCCCATAGATCTGAAACACCTTCGCATCAAACCGTACTTCCTGGGCACTGTTGTTAAGTATGTTGAGTGTCACAAAACGTGCAGCCAACACCAGATCAACATAAGGACCATCCTTAACGCTGCCTAGCGCGATATTCTCAACAGGTCCCGTTGAAAGACAAATCGACCGGCTTTGTGTCAGCCGCTCATCGCCAGCGATTCTGCCCGCCCTGCCGTCATCAGCGATAACCGCTCCCGCAGAAGTCATAGCCAACAAACCCATAAAGAAAATCACCGTCTTTTTCTGCATCACAAAAATTCCTTAAAAAATCAGCTCATATAAGCCTAACCTAAATAATAATAATTCCTATTCGTATTATCATTATCGTATACATAGATGTCAAGTTTTATTAAAAAAATAGTATTCGCAGATATCTCCCGAAGATTTTTCCGAAAATTTTTAAATACCGGATCCTGGTCTCAGAAATCTTTTCTATTCAAATTCAATGAGTAATCCGATTCATGAAGCGCTCAATGACACTCTGGTAACGATCAGAATCAATCACATTAACCAGGATAACCATGAAAGGCTTGCATATCACAACCACAAATGATAGTGTTAATAATAATACGAATTATTCTCATTCGTATATTTTTAGAAAAAGACAGCGATATCAGGATCGGATCGCATGATTAAACAATGTCTGAATACATGTTTAGCAAGGAATCACGCCTCCCCGTTCTGTCAGCAGCAGAACCGGTTGCGGGTTAACGTGACATTGTCTTCTCTCCCGGATTATTGCGATGCGGGAAATCCTGAAAATACTTTGAGTTACGCAGTATGTCTATGGACTAAATTAAAGCTACTTTTTATGCCGAAACTTTTGATAAGCCGCAGCACTTCACAAATCACAAATAGAATAGGCAACCGATGCGCGCGCTATTTCAATCGTTTTTTATGAACAACTATCCCTTCTTTTTCTTTCTAAGCGCCGCCATTCATTTCAGGATTCACAGGCAATAGCATGCGTATCATTCAATTATTATTGCAACACCATAAAATGCTGCTGATTGCAGTGATTATTTTGAGTATTGCCGCTGCGGGCCTGAGCATCTGCGTCATTGCATTTATCGATGAATACCTGATTCCCAATAAGACCGATGCAGTTTTTATTTTATATGCGCAATTTTCGGCGCTTATTTTTCTGCTTTTTATTCTCGGTACGGCATCGCATATTGCGATTACGACACTCGGCCATAAACTGGTTTATCAGATGCGCCGTACTTTGATCAAACGTATTCTCGATACCCATGTAGAACATCTGGAATCTTTGGGCACTGCGCGGTTACTGGCGTCTCTCAACAGCGATACGGCCAGCATCACCTCGGCATTCATCGCATTACCGGTCATCATCTATGGCCTGACATTAAGCATCGCCGGGTTTCTCTACCTCGCATGGCTTTCGTTTCCCTTGTTTCAGATTATTTTTGGCTGGCTGGCATTCACCGTCTTTATCGGCTGGTTCCTGCTGAAACGAACCCATGCGGAAGTTACCCTCGCGCGTGAAGCCGAGGATGCGTTATATCAGGATTACCAAGCGATTCTTGAAGGCCGCAAGGAACTCCGGCTCAATCGTTCCCGTGCGCATCAATTCTACGATGATGAATTCAGCCGGGATGCCGGCAGGAATCGTGATCATGACATCCGCGCGGATATCTACAACGGTATCAATGATAACTGGGCCAATGCGATGATCCTCGGATCCATCGGCCTGATATTTCTGCTGACGTATGGCGCGGCCTGGGCGCCGGCTGAAGTCGCGGTTACTTTTGCGCTTACCATTTTGTTTCTACGCACGCCGCTGTCCAATCTGGTCATGGCGGTGCCCAGTCTGATCGCCGGCAATGTTGCGTTGTTAAAGCTGAAATCGCTGGATCTTGCCGAATACCACCCGGCATTCGATTGCCAGGACGCGGCACTTCCCGTCAATTGGCAAACGCTTGATCTAAAGGATATCTACTATCAGTATCATGCCGACGGGGGCGATTCCGGATTTTCCGTCGGTCCCCTGGATCTGAGTATCAATCGCGGTGAAACCATTTTTATCATCGGTGGAAACGGCAGCGGCAAATCGACATTGGTGCGCATTCTGGTGGGCCTGTATGACGCGCATGGTGGACAGATCCAAATCGAAAATCAGGTGATTGACAAAACAGCACGCACTTCTTTTCAGCATTTGTTTTCCACCGTTTTTTCTGATTTTTATTTATTCACCGCATTGCTGGGATCTGACGGCAAGTATGCCGCGCAGGAAGAAATCAGTATGTGGTTAAGCGCATTGGCAATGAAGGGTATTGCCACCATCAATGACGGCAAACTCGCCAATACCCAATTATCACAAGGCCAGCGAAAACGTTTGGCACTTCTGGTTGCGATCCTGGAAAAACGTCCTATTCTGGTTCTTGACGAATGGGCGGCGGATCAGGATCCGCAGTTCCGCCGCCTTTTTTATACGTACCTGCTGCCGGAACTCAAACGCAGAGGCATCACGATTATCGCCATCACACACGACGATCGCTATTTTCACACCGCCGATCGCATTCTGAAAATGGATAATGGCCAGCTGCAGGAACTGGACAATCAACATCACGCACACGATGCAGTGTCACTGACGAGCCATTGATTAATACACGATGTCACGCCTGAAAAAAATCAGCCTCGTAACGTGCAGTGGCATAGCCCTGGCAGTCCTGGCGTTATCGCTTGCGCTTTACGCTTCCCTGCCACGCTATACCGCGACATTAATGCTCGAAGGACTTCAGGATTCGGTAGAAATCATACGTGACGAACACGCTGTTCCGCATATCTATGCAAACAACGAACTTGATGCCTATTATGCCTTAGGCTTTGTCCATGCCCAGGACAGACTCTGGCAGATGGAATTTAATTTACGGGCCGCCACCGGCACACTCGCGGAATGGTTCGGCAACAGCGTGCTGCCTATCGATCGATTCCAGCGCAGCCTGGGTTTGAGCCGCCTGGTCAATCAGGATTTCGATCAGCTGGATGCTCACACACGTGCCATCCTGACCGCCTACGCGGAAGGTGTTAACGCCTATCGCAACACGATGCATGTTCTTTCGCCGGAATATTTGTTTTTGGCCGCGTCTCCACGCATCTGGCAAGCACAGGATTCATTATTGCTGTTAAAACAGATGGCTTGGCAACTCTCCCGGAATTACTGGGACGAGTTATTGTATGTCGCGCTCCGTCAAAATCTATCCGCACAGGAACTGGACGATCTCCTCCCTGCTTATCCGGATGATGCGCCGTTGCCACCGCTGCCGGATCTTGATTATCTTTACGCGCGCCTTACTCAACCGGCTGAAGCCATCCTCAATACGGCAACGCTGAAACCGCCTGCGAATATCGGATCGAATAACTGGGCGCTCACCGGATCGCGCACGATGAACGGCAAACCCATTCTGGCGAACGATCCGCATCTGAAACTTACGATTCCCGCACTCTGGTATCTCGCGCATATTTCCACGCCCGATATGAATCTGGTGGGCGCAACGCTGCCCGGTGTACCGGCGCTCATATTGGGGCGGAATGATTTTGTGGCCTGGGCGTTCACGAATACCGGCGCTGACAGCCAGGATCTCTATCTGGAGCGGTCACCGCATGAACAACCGGATTATTATGAAACCCCGGATGGAACAGCGCGTTATGAAGTCCGTACCGAAACGATCAGAGTGCGGTATGCGCAGGATGAGCGCATCACCATCCGGAACAGCCGGCACGGACCGATTATTTCCGATAGCGACGCAGAGGTTCAAGCGCTGATGCCAGGCGCCGGCCGGTTATCAATCGCTTTAAATTGGACAGGATTACATCCGGGTGATGTCACACTGCAATTTTTTCACAAAGCGGCACGTGCCGTGTCAGCCCGTGCATTGCTGGATGCTGCCCGCGATTATCAGTCACCGTTGCAGAATATCGTTTACGCGGATAAAACCGGCGTCATCGGATTTGTCGCCGCCGGGCGCGCACCGCTGCGCGGACCGGGAAATGACCTGCAGGGACGGGCACCCGCTCCCGGCTGGCTGGCTGCCTATGACTGGCAAGGGTTTATTCCTTTTGAACAATTACCGCAGGAACATGCGCCAGCCGCTGACTTTATTGTCACAGCCAATCATAAAATCACACCGGCCGATTATCCCTATCTGATTGCTTCCGACTGGGCACCGCCTCACAGAGCCAACCGGATCACAGCACTGATTAATCAGCACACAGACCATAACCTGAGTGATTCCCAGTCCATTCAGCTGGATACCCAAAGTACGGTTGCCGAGCGCTTATTGCCATTACTGTTGAAAGTACAAACACATGAACCGCTGGCGCAAGCAATCCTGACCCGATTAAAACAATGGGATTTGAAGATGCACGGGGACTCGCCCGAACCGCTCATTTTTATTGAATGGACACGGCAATTTGCATCCTTGTTGTATAACGACAAGCTCGAAGAACACCACGACCTGATCGGTGACGATAGTCCGGAATTCCTGATTCGCGTGTTAAGCAGTCACGATGTGCAGTCGCGCTGGTGTAAAAACACGGCGGCCGCAGCGGCCGATCCCTGTATGCCGTCAATACAAGCCGCACTGCACATTGCGATTGCAAAACTGAGTGATCGCTACGGCACCAACCCTGACACGTGGTCCTGGGGGGAAGCGCATATCGCAACAGCACGCCACCCTTTATTAGGAAAGCTCCCTGTTCTGGGGCGATTAACGAATCTTGTCAGCCCGAGAAGTGGCGGACGGGATACCGTAAATTTCAGCGGTCATTTTTATGACGCAGAAAATCTTGTTTATATCGAAGAAGTTGCACCCAATTTACGGGCAATCTATGACCTGGCGAAGCCGGAAAATTCAGTTTTTTCATTAAGTAGCGGGCAATCCGGACATTTTCTCTCACCCTACTACAAGAACCTGACTGCCGGCTGGATTGCAGGACATTATTTCCCGATTCGTACCGATCACGACACGCTTATGCCCAGCGCGATTGGCCGCCTGGTAATGAATCCTCTAACGAACCCCAATCAATCTACAGAGAACCATTAATATGAAAGAAACCTCAGCTCCTCTTAATTTGGCGGGCGTTGGCATCGGCCCATTTAATCTCAGTCTTGCCGCTTTGCTGGCACCGTTGACTCAAGTGACCAGCTGCTTCTTCGACCGCCGACCGGCTTTCGCCTGGCATCCCGGCATGATGCTGCCGGATACACGTATGCAGACTTCTTTTCTGAAGGATCTTGTCACACCCGTCGATCCAACCAGTCCTTATAGCTTTTTAGCTTATCTGGTTGCACATGGCCGCTTTTACCGGTTTCTGCATGCAGAGTTTCCCCGTGTGCGCCGGGCTGAATTTGCAGACTATCTGCGCTGGACCGCAGAACAATTACCGAATCTTGTTTTTGGTCAGGATATTACTGAAATCGATTACGATCACCGCGGATTCATTCTTAAACTCAATAATGAATACGCCGCCCGATCCGAAAATCTGGTCATCGGTACCGGCGTAGCCCCTTATATCCCGACATGGGCTCAGACACACATGGGCACACGCTGCTTACACAGTAGCCATTATATGATTACCGATCATCAGTTACAGGATCGGCGCGTGGCCATTATTGGTGGTGGACAAAGCGGCGCGGAAATTTTCCTTAATGTTCTGTCAGAAGCGCATGGAAAGCCTAAAGAAGTCATCTGGGTGAGCCGCCGCCCTAACCTCGAGCCGCTGGACGAAACGACATTTACCAACGAATACTTTACACCCGATTACGTCAGAAGCTTCTATCGCCAATCAGACGACCGCCGCGACCGTATCGTCCGCTCCCAAACATTGGCCGGGGACGGCGTATCACCCCATACACTCGTTGAATTATCCCAGTATCTTTATGAGAATGATTTTCTGCGACGCGGGAACAGCCATAATTACCGTATCATGACAAACCGTGAAGTACGGCGCATGACCCGGGATTCAGCGGACTGGCAACTGCACATGCATAATAAATTTGATGAATCTGACGAAAGCATTTCTGCTGATGTCGTCATACTTGCAACCGGATACCGACAAGCCATCCCCGATTGTCTCGCATCATTGGCCAACCGATTCGAGCGCGATAGTGAAAATAACATACGGCTGACTGAAGATTATCAAGCACTCTGGGACGGGCCTGCAAACCACAGAATTTACATGATGAATGCCGGATTGCGCACACACGGCATCGCTGATCCACAATTGAGCCTGGCTGCCTGGCGGGCATCGGTTATTATTAACAGTCTTCTTAATCAAGAAATATATCGCACCGACCCCGCCCCTTCGCCCTTGTACTGGAGCGAAACCTGTTGCGGTTATGCCGAGGAAAACTATGCGGCGCCATCGGCATTTTCTATATGTGCCGGACGCGAGTGAACCCTAAAAGCGGGAATCACGCAGACATCGGATACAACGATGGAATAGCGATCAAGCATCTCCGCCCAACGCCAGGTAAAGATTGATGCGATTGCTCAATAACTGCCGGGTAACGGAAAGATAGGCCGTCTGCGCGTTCAATGTACTGCGGTAACTGTCCAGCAGTGTAAGAATTTCGATAATGCCGTTACGGTAAGAATATACCGCCAGTTTCTGGCTGGACTCGGTATGTTCGACGGCTTTCCTCAATGCAGCCTCCTGCTGTCGCAACCATTCTTCCGCGGCAAGCGCCTGTTCGACTTCGCGAAAGGCATTTAAAGCGGTATTTTTGTAGTGATTCAGTGCTTCTTCCGCACGCGCCTGGCTGCGGAAAATTTCACCCTCAATGCGCCAACCGGTGAACACAGGTTGCATCAATCCTGCAAACACATTCCAGGCCGCGGCCCGGGGGTCGACCAGTTCAGTTAAATCCACACTGCGGCTACCGCCCGATGCAGTCAGAGTGATCCGTGGCAAGCGCAATTTCTGCGCGCTGACAGTACGGAGATCTGCAGCCTGCAAGCGACTGAATGCCGCCGCCAGATCCGGCCTGCGCTCCAGCAGTTCAGAAGGCAAACCGGCTGGAACAGCGGCCGGCAATGGCGGCAGCGTATTGGCGGCCAGTTCTTCGCCGGACGGATACCGCCCCAGCAGAATCTCCAGGCGGCGTGCCAGCGACTGCGTTCTATTACGCGCCGCCTGCAGCTGCGCTTCAGCATTTGCCAGATCATTCATCGCCAGACGCAAATCCAGCCCGCGTACCAGACCGCGCTGAAAACGGCCGCGCACCAGCTCCGTGATGATTGTCCGATCCCTGATCGATTGTTCGATAACTGCAACTTGCAGCTTCGCTTCGGTCAATTCAAAATAACTTTGCGCGACCCGCGCCGCCAGCGACAGTCGCGCACCGTAGAAATCGCTTTGACTTGCCTGCGCTTCCGTTAGTGATGCCTGATGCTGATCGCGGATTCGCCCCCAGACATCCACTTCCCAGCTGACACCGAACAACGCTTCGAATGCGCTGAACCGGGACGAACCGAAACCGGCCTCGCGGACTTGTACCTGCTGATGATCCGCCATAAAAAAGAATTGCGGCCAGCGTGGCGAACCATCGATGCGGGCCTGTGCAGCAGCGGCATCAACCCGCGCCGCAGCCGCTTTCAGTTCATAGTTGTTCGCCAAAGCGGTAGCGACAAGGGCCGCTAGCCTGCTGTCGTTAAATGTCTCTGTCCATCTGGATGGAACCGGTATGCCTTGCTGCCCGTTATCCCCCCAATGCGGCGGAACTGCGTCACCCGCATCCTGAGCATCGCGCTGAGGCAAAAAACCACACCCCGTCAAAACGATGAAAAGCAAAATACAGCCATAAATCTGTAAACATGCACTGTAGCGCCTGATTCTGTTCATCCGATAAAACACGTTAACCGCAATCCAATTTAATGTGAATAAAAAACACCCGCCAGTACCTGTGCGATGTCTTTACGCACACATTCCGCCCTATCCACAATGCCGCCCAATCGGGCAAAATCGTGAATCATACCGGGATAAATATTAACCAAGGTAGCCACACCCGCTGCCTGTAACCGTTCAGCATAGGCGATTCCTTCATCAATCAGTGGATCATATTCCGCCAACGCGATCGACACCGGCGCAAGATGGGTTAAATCCTTCGCCTGCAACGGCGCAAATCGCCAATCGAACCGGTCCTGGTCGCTACAGAAATAATTGGCATACATCCATTGCAGGGTTTCAGCTTCGAGCAAATATCCCTGTGCAAAGCGCCTGTACGAGTTGGTATCCTGGCAGGCGCTGGTGCATGGGTATAACAACATTTGAATGACCGGCTGAGGCCAGCCCCTGTCACGCGCGGTGATAGCCAGACCTGTCGCCAGTGTGCCGCCTGTGCTATCGCCACCAACCGCCAGACGCGTGGCATCCAATGCAAACACGGCGCCTCGCGAAAGAATCCAGAGATAGGCATCCTGGGCATCGTTAACCGCGGCAGGAAAACGATATTCCGGCGCCAGGCGGTAGGCCACATGTAACACGCAGCAGGGTGTTAGCGCAGCCAATGAACGGCATATCGAATCATGTGAATCGAATCCGCCAACGCAATAGCCGCCACCGTGAAAATATAACAGAACCGGTAGCAATCCTGTTGTCTCGCATAACGCATCCGGTTTGTAAAGGCGCGTATCGATCAACTGCCCATCGCGACCAGGAATTGAAATTGCCGTGATGCTTTCAACAGCAGGGCCGGGCACATCCAGTATCAGTGCAGCGTCATCATATTCCTGCCGCGCCCTGGCTGGCGTCAGCATATGCATCGCCGGTTTCACGCCGCTCGTTTTATCGCTTTCAATCAGTTCAAGAAACGCAGCCAGGGTCGGATTAAGCAACACCATCTCCAATAATTTAAATCAGTAACTGTAAACCAAAAACTTAACCCATCACAAAATAATGATGTCGTTAATTCCTGAAGGCTGAGCAGTATTTGCCACAGAAATTCCTGAGATATACTGATTTTTTGTCTCTCCGGATTTTTCAGCTTTCGATTCTATAACTTGCTGTGATTGCGCGGGAAACACAGGAAATAGCATGATTAAGAATCCATATTGATTTTCTCGCATTATTGTTTTTTTATGCTGCTTATGTTTAATAAGCAATTAGCTTAACATTCACTGCTGGCAAAACTGCCTGCCAATATTGCAAACCTTAAATCCATACTTTACCGTGCGAAGCAGCTTATTTTTCTTAGAACCTGTTCAAGATCCCACTGAAGGGCGCATTGCGGCGTTAAAAATCGAACTCAAAATGCTCACATACTTCACGTATGCTCCGCTTTTTACTCGGCGCAGGCACCTCGCCTTACAGGCCAGCCTTACGGTTGTTCGCTGCGCTTTGCTTGCATCGTTCAATTTTGCCTTGCACTGTACTCCTTGATCGAGATCTTGAGCAGGTTCTTACTATAGAGGGTTGCATCTTACATCCACAAATGCTAATGTAAATAATAATACGAATTATTCTCATTAGTATACTGAATTATATTCATAAATCATAATAATATCAAAGTCATATGCACAACACATTGTTTATAAACATATTGTTTTTATTTCTGCATTAAACAACAATTACTGATATGGATTCGCCTAGCGCAAAACTCTAGCGTTTATATTTTGTTTTCTGACTGGCTCTAAAGCTGATCGACCGAGTTAATCTGGAATGAATACAAGAATACTTCAGCACAAAGTTTTTCTGATCACTAAAAAAAGTGTTCAGGTGGATTTTTTGATCAAATTCTTCAGTTCAAAAATGATCTTATGCGCACAAACCGAGACTTTGGATATTGATGAATCCAGCCTTTATGCTTCGGTAAT
Source organism: uncultured Nitrosomonas sp. (assembly GCA_964612715.1). GTDB lineage: Bacteria > Pseudomonadota > Gammaproteobacteria > Burkholderiales > Nitrosomonadaceae > Nitrosomonas. Next base: position 9,898 of record CAZTCY010000028.1, read on the forward strand.
ATTAATGATTGATTTTCAGGCAATCAATCCGGAGTTAATCGATGAACATATGAACACATTGAATAAGAATTTACCGTTTCCGCCCATCTTCGGTTTATTTAACCTTGATAAAAAATACAAAACTGAAAACCTGGTCAGACTGACTACCTGGAAAAATTTCAGGTTCTGCTTTCAGAATAATATATCTGAGGAACAACTGATAACAGGCATCTCAGCAGTGGCTCAGGGTGACTATTGGCTGCCGCGCGAATTATTGAATGCGGTCCTGAAAAAATCCCATCATTCGAATGATGCTGTGCCCAAGTTGCAATCGACAAATTTGACTAAAAAAGAAAAAGTAATTCTTAATCTCATATCAGAAGGCTATTCCAATACGAGGATAGCGAATAGCCTGTTTGTGACGGTTCATACTGTCAAGAGACATGTTTATAATATTTTTAAGAAAATCAATGTGAATAACCGGGTGCAGGCTGTGCAGTGGTTAAATTCCATTAATCATCATTAACAGGAAAAGATTCATCAGGGTTTCCAATAATTATTGAATCGTAATTGATAATCTTTTATGTAGAATACACGGTCTCAAATAAATTAATCAAAGTGAAGAGACTGGTTAGCGCCTGAAATTATGCAGAATAGTTCCTGTTACCCGGTATGGAAAGGCCGCTGCAATCATTCAGCCCCGGCAAGCTGTGAACGGATTGCCGGTTTCTTTCTAATATTTGTGCTTTTTGTTTTTTTTATTGATGCTCCTGCATTTGCTTTAGATGACAGCGTCATAGAAAACGATACATCGGACCCGCAAGATCAATTACTTCAGGATATCGGCGGTGGTATTGTCGTCGATCACACCATCACAATGATTGCGCATGAATTTTATCAGCATTTTATTAAATTCTGGCGCGACCAACCGGCATTTGCGACGCATAATTTGACGATTTATGAACGGCCGACAGCACGATGGGGCAGTATTGTATGGATTGAGCACGATAACAGAGTCATTTTCCGGGCCAATCTGTTCAGCGCGCGATCAAAAACAGAATCCATCGCTGAAATGGCCGCAATAACGATCAACCAACAATTGGATCAAATCAATTTACAGAATTTATTGTTTGATGACCCCGATATAACCAAGGAAGGTTATTAAAAAAGAGGATAAGCATGACCATAAGGAAGCTGCATTTTTTACTGTTGTTTTACCTGATGAATTTACCCCCGGTTTACGCGACCGAACTGGTCTATACCTTTGAAAATCCGTCATTTGGAGGCAATCCTTTATATGGTGCCGCATTATTGAACAATGCTCAGGCACAAAATGATAAAAAGGATTCACTGACCAATCAGACACCATTGGAAAAATTTAATGAAACTTTGCAAAGATCAATTTTAAATCGATTAAGCTCGACAATCGCGGGCCAGATCATCGGGAATCATGGAGAAATAGTTCCCGGCATTGTAGAAACGACTGATTTTATTATCGATATTGTCGATATGGGAGGCGGTCTGCTGATGATAACAACCACTGATAAGGCTACCGGTAACAGTACCTCCTTCTCAATTGACAATAGCTTCTAAAATGTTTTTTTCTTTTTCATTCGGGCTGTTTCGCCCATGCAAGCGCCTGGCGCTTATTATCTTAATTATCCTATTGACCAGCAGTTGCGCAACCAGCATCGTAACCACACAGACACCTGCACGCCTGACGCCGGCATCCGCGACTTATAAAGATCTCATCAACTTACCGAAATCAAAAGGAAAAATACGTATTTCCGTTTATGGGTTCCGCGATCAAACCGGTCAGTTCAAACCAACCCCCGCAAGTGCCTTTTCCACATCGGTAACACAAGGCGGAGCAAGCATGCTTGTTAAAGCGCTGCTGGATTCACAATGGTTCGTGCCGGTCGAACGGGAAGGCTTACAAAACCTGCTGACAGAACGAAAAATCATTCGTGCTGTGGAACAGCAGCGGACAGATATTGACACAGAATTACCCACTTTATTTCCGTCCAGTGTCATTTTGGAAGGCGGCATTGTCAGTTACGATACGAATGTAAGAACAGGCGGTTTAGGTGCACGCTATTTTGGGATAGGCGGCTCCGGCGAATACCGGACAGATCAGGTTACGGTTACCCTCAGGGCTGTGGATGTCAGAACGGGCAATATCTTCAGCAGCGTATCGACGACAAAAACCGTATTTTCTTATGCGCTTGAAGCCGGCGTATTTAAATTCCTGACGTTCAATCGCTTACTGGAAGCTGAAGGTGGATTTACCCGAAACGAGCCTGCGCAACTTTGTGTAAACGAAGCTATTGTGGCGGCGGTCATCCACTTGATTATTGACGGCATTGAAAATGGAAAGTGGTCTCTGCAAAATCCCGAAGAATATCAATCGCCCATTATTCAGGCCTATGTCCAGGAGCGAAAAGAGCTGCTCTCATTAGAATCAATAGAACCCAATGAAATACTGCGAGGTACCTCCCGGAGCGACTGGTAAATACAGCCATGCAAGACAATCAGGTTAGAAATCACCGGCAGTCAGGTCATATTACAGCATGTTCAACTTTGTCGCGCTCGGGTCTATATATTTATAGCGTTAAGAAATAATACGGAATTCCCGGTAGTACCCCGCCCTATCCATTACACCGTTAAATTTACTGTTCCTTCTGATCCCGCGTTTGCTATCTGCGGGATAGATCATGTTTTTGTACCATCACGTAACATGAACCGTTCCTTTCAAGCCGCTTAGCCATACAAACCGGCATTCTCCGGAGAACCTGCCTCCGTACCTGTGCGTTTGCAGAAATGCATCCGTTCCGTGCCAGGGTAAGACACCGCACAAAGCCAGTGCAATGCCGGATTATACTTCCACAGCGGCACACCCCTATATCGCTAATTCCCCGATTATCTGACGCAACCGCCCACTGTGGGTATTCAGTGTATCCGGAAATCAATACGCAACGATCCAATACATTTCCGGCGCTTGCTTTACTTCTCCACCAACAGGTTATTTCTCATACTTTAGTATTATTTTTTGCCAATTATCAGTGCAAATTTCATGCTTTCTGCCAATTTTCTTTGAAGCCATTGCATGCAAATATGGATACGTTTCCAAAATTGAATAATACGCAAAAAAACCATGCCTGGCCTGACAAACTTGATAAGCCGACTGCTTATACCATTAATTACTTTGCAGTTTATCTGCATAAGTACGGTTGGTGCGCAGGCCAGCAGTTATGATCTCGCGCCTTATTCGGATCTGGAAGCCAGAATAAGTCAGAATGGCAACCATAATCATGCAGTTTCAACGCAGTATGGATTGGATCATATTGCCAGAATAACCCAGGACGGCAATCACAACAACCTTCAAAGTCATCAATCCGGCCAATTGCATCATAGCATCGCGCAACAGGAAGGATGGGATAACAGCATTGATGTTGTGCAATCGGGTTATGGCAATCAGGCCTACATTAGTCAACTGGGTAATGCCAATTTTGTTGACGTACACCAATCGGGTGATTTCGGTATCGCCGAGATCATTCAGCAAGGAACCGGGAATCAAGTTATGGTGGAGCAGCTTAATTCCGGTCAGTTCATATCCATTCACCAAATCGGCAGCCATATTTTTACTGAGGTATGGCAATAACAGAATCCTGCATCTTATTTTTTTGATGCGGTAATAACATTTTGATTTAACTATACAGAAGGAACTTAGCACGAACGCATAAAATTTTATCAAATTAATTGAATTACAGCATGTTACGGTTCAAGTAAGCGTAAGAGGATGAGCCTGACATACTGCATACATGTTGCAATAGTCATCAAACACAACCCAAAGGAGTTTTAAAAAATGTACAACAAACGAACGAGCGTATTGTTAATCGCAACAATTTTCGGCATGAGCAGCGCTGCATTAGCTGCGAATAATGTCACCATCAATCAGGATGGCGATGATAATACCGCAGATGCCCAGCAATTCAGCACCATTGATTCCACAGCGGTTATCAATCAAACAGGTACTAACAATGAAGCGAATACGGCGCAAAGCAACGTTACTGATGCTTCAGCCAGTATCACTCAAGTAGGCGATGACAATATCGCAAGTATTAATCAATCCAATAGCGTCACTGCAATGACTGCGACGATTAATACCACAGGTGACGATAACATTAACACCATTACTCAGGATGATTCCTTCAATGCGGTAGCCACCATATTGCAGACAAATGTCTTTAGCAGTGATGCTTCGATAACGCAGGTGAACACATCCGACAATTCTACGGCTACGATATCGCAATCAAACACGACTGGCGACGTCGCCATTATCGAACAGGATGATGCCGATGATTCCATAGCCAGCATTGCACAGGATAATTCGTATGGTTCTGATGCTGAGATTCAGCAAATTTCGGTTGCCAATGCTTCTGCCACGATCAGTCAAACCAATGGCAGTGATAACAGTACGGCATTTATTTTCCAAACCGGCGGTACTAACCTGACAGCATCGATATCGCAAGACAGAGCAGTTTCCAGTAATGCGGATATATATCAGGATGGTAATGATCTGACCGCAGATATTTATCAAACCAATAGCTATAATGATGCATTCATCGATCAATCGAATGAATTCAATGTTGCTACGATTAACCAGTCCGGACTGGGTACCAGCGGAAATCCAAATGAAGCGTTCATTACGCAACAAGGTGTGGGTGATATCGCTACCATTAATCAAACCGGCGGCGCCGGCAATTTCGCAAGCATTTTCCAAGGACCTTAAAAACAGCGGGTTCATTTAGAAAAACGGATTGTATCAGCAGGATGTTGACGCGCAAAGCAACCAGAGTCAGCGTATATGAGCATTGCGCGTCTTTTTGGGTTACATGCAAAACAGAAGTTTATATACTCAGCTGATTAATCAGTATTTTCCCTGTCACTCCATCTGCTTTAATGATGCATCAGGCGTTATTAAAGCGGCGGAGTGCTGTTTTTTTAAGATTGCGTTATCCAATGTTGTGGTCACACGTTAGTTATAGTCACCGTTTACTCAAGCTTATTTTATGTATTGAATCATGAAAAATATCCTGACCCTGTTGATGACGCCGATCATGGCCGCTGTGATTACGCATGCTGAATCCGCAGATATTGAACTATGGATTGAAAAGGATGTTACAGGAGAGAATCAGGTCACACTCACCCCCTATGTAAAAACACCCCATGCTTCCAATTTGCGGTATATTTTCGAAGTCGACAAACAGGGAGAATCCGGACGTTCCAGAACACGGCAAGGCGGCAGGTTATCTTTTCAATCCAATCAGCCGAAAGCCCTATCAACATTATCTTTAAATTTAAAAACGGATGACCGCTGCCGGATCAATTTCAAGCTCTATGATGGAGACAAACTGGTAGCCGAACTGGTATCTGAGGTGCCTGACAATCTTCCATAGCCCGAATACGAGAAATCCAGGATAAGCATTCAACGATCATTGAAGTTATGAATGACTTAAACTCGAACAACCGGACTGCGCTATCCGCCAGTGTCGCTCAAGGTATAGCAGAGACGCTGCGCCTCACCCTGCTATGATTTTCCAGCAATCGTTTTGCTAACACCTGAAGAAACCATTCTTCCGATTGGCGCAGAAAAAAATGTCCGCCATCGAACCAGTCGAGCGTAAATATCTGACTGCTTTCCTGCCACCACATATTCAGGTTTTCCGCACTGATCGCATCCGCTTTTCCACCGAAACAATGAATGGGAATAGGAAGGGGTGTTTGCTGCATGTATTGAAAACTTTCACACACCCGGTAATCGGCGCGCAACAAATCCAGTGTCATCGCAAGGAGTTCAGGACTGTTGAATACTTCCTCAGGCGTTCCGCCTTGTTGATTCAACTCAGCGATCAAGGCCGCTTCAGTACGGATTTTATTATAGCGCTCACTCTCCTGCCGTGCTGGTGCGGCACATCCGGAGACCAGCAATGCCGCGGGTGGCACTGCATGCACTTGCCACAGCTCTTGTGCGATACCGTACGCCAGCAAAGCGCCCATACTATGACCAAACAAGGCATATCTTTCCGGTGCCGCCAGTGCGATTTCGCCGCTCAAAAGCGCCATCAATGCCAAGTAATTGTCCTGGAGTTCTTCATTCAGACGCATACCGCGGCCCGGCAGTTCAACCGGAACGATTCCAATCCACGAAGGCAACAGCCTTTTCCAGCGCAAGTACATCGTCGCGCTGGCACCTGCGCAGGGTAGACAATAGAGCGTTAACCGAACGGACATAAATTAATACCGTCTCGATTTGATCGATTACATGAGGGCGGCCATTTATTTGATAATCTGGCGTGCCATATCGAGATAACGCACCCCCTCCGTTTGGGTAGCTGTCGTATCGCCTGACTCAGAGCCTACATGAACGGCTTCAAGCAGGGCTGCCAGCTCGATCATACTTGCATTGATTTTTTCCAGCGCATTTTCAAGCGTGTAGGTCAACTCATGCACATGCTGCATATCCACGGGACTCAGCGTTTTCTGGTTCAGAATCTCTGAAAGTTTATGGTTGTATTGTGAAAAGTTATTCAATGCTTCTTCCAGTGTTTCCGAGGGTTTGCCCTTAAAATGACCTGACTTTTCCTCTGCTGCCGCAAAAACTGAATAACCGAGAAACACTACCGTTACAAACGGTATCAACAGCTTTTTCATATCAACTCCTTATGCAAATTTTAATCCAATCGAAATCATTCGATAACCCTTGCGCGGCGGTAAGCAACTATGCAGCTGATGACCGGTCTGCTGTGCCCGCAGTGAATCAACCCTCCTTTCTTAAACGGTGCACCTGAAGGAGTGAAGCACTGACTAAGATTGCCAGCGCCTATTCAGAAATATCAGCCCTTTGACTTTATTCGTCTCCCTCCTGATATGGTGAGCACTTGCACGTTCAATTTTATCATCAATAATGCGAATTGTTCTCATTTTTATTCAATGACATGAGAATATGGATATGGAAACTGATGGATCAATTGAAAAGAAGCTTATCACCATCCGCAAAACTGCGTCATGAACTACACGAAAAATTTTCCCCGTTGATCAGCATTAAAGCGTATTGAAAGATCTGAGAAAAACCAGAATGGCCGTATAAAACGGCCCGGTTTTCTCAAAGTGGAGGCAGCAGGATTTTCCAGGGTACTGCTGCTCGACAGGGGTTAGCTAAAAACAGGATAAGATCGCGGGACCGATGCGCTGCGCGTACACGCACTACCGTAGCCTACAGGATTGAGATTGCCGCGATTTTCGTTGCGCGCATTTCACATGAACAAGAATTTCCTGGTACAGGTGAATGCGCGCGATTACTTCCTGCATGCGTTCCAAACCCCACTGATGATCAGGCGGTAATTGCTATCGCCGTGCGGCGGCAAACTTTACATCTGAGATTGCAAGTAATTCTGCAGTCCGATCTTATCAATAAGATACAACTGTTTTTCCAGCCAATAAGCGTGATCTTCTTCTGTGTCAGCCAGCAATTGCTCAAGAATTTCTCTTGTCTGATAATCCCGCTCTTGCTCACAGTCGGCTATGGCGTTTCGCAGCGCAACAATCACAGAACGTTCCAGTTCCAGATCATTTTCCAGCATTTCCGGCACATCCTTGCCAATTTTAAGCGGGCTGCGGTTTCCCAAAACAGGCACGCCTTCCAGATACAAAATGCGTTTGATCAACAAGTCCGCATGCTGTTTTTCATCGTTCATTTCATGATCAATACGCTCATAAAGCTTATTAAATCCCCAATCTTCATACATGCGTGAATGCGTGAAGTATTGATCCATGGCTGTCAATTCTTCTGCAAGAAGCGTGTTCAGTGTGGTAATAATTTTCGTGTTCCCTTTCATAAGACATTTTCCTTTCATGACGAAAAATCGGATTGAAGATTGTTTCCGGGTTTCTTCCTTTTTGAAACAACTTCTGCCTGAAATAATCGAAGAACGGTACCTGCCTTTCCTGTTCTTCTTGATTTCACCCCCGGGAAATAGCGCTGACAACACGATTTCGCTCGGTTCCGGCGTCATGCTGTCAACATAGGGAACTCTCATTATAAGGATTACGGGACACAGACACAACAGTATCTTTTTGATTATAAATGCTAATTATTATCAATACTGCTTCTACTCCGGACTCGCACAACCGACACTACATGAATGCTACTGAATATTGTTTGTGCTTACCGCATCCGCCTGCGGCAAAATACCCTTGATCTGCTCATTCGGGTAAAACTTTCCGGAAATCAATTGGGTTAAAACCTGGGTAAATCTTGAGATACCGGCACCTTGGTATAGCAGGTACGGTTTGTGTTGACGTTTGCAATGCCGCTTCAGAAGATAGTACGCCGCATGGCTGACGGAATCCGTGGGACAAATGACGGTACTTGCTTTGTTGATTAATTCCGGCAAACGCGACAGGGATTCATGCAATCCACCGTCATGGTGAATCAGATTGAAACCGTACCGCTGTGCAAGCGCACGGTATTGTGGCAGCAATGCAACGCGTCCACCTACGCACAGTACACATTTTTTTGCGGCCAGCGACATTGCGCAGGTATCTTGTTCATCGTCCATCAAAGTATCATCGCTATGGATGGCTTCTTTGGCCAGACTGTCAAAAAGCGCGCATTGATCCGCCAATGCATTGCGTTCCTGTTTAAGCTTTGCTATTTCAGCATTAGCATGATGCAATGATTCTTCCAGCGTATTGACACGCTCCGCTACTGCAAGCAATTTATCGTTCTCATGTGTCAATGCCATCAAACGTTTTCCCATCTCGGTCATGGCCCGGCCTGATTCGAATTTGAGCAAATCAGCCCGCATTTTCTCGATGACATGTTGCTGCTGGCACTGATCTTCCGCGGATTGAACCACCTTATCCAGTTTTTGCTGCCATTTGGATCGGGCTTGTGCATAACGTCTCTGCATCAAATCCAGTGCATCGTGCAGCTTTAAATTTTCCAGCTCCAATTGCCTGAGCTTGCGCATATCGACCGCATGACCTGCACCAACCTGATGTGAAAGCATATGCATTTCGGCATAAATCAGCTCGCGCGTTTTATCACTGACTGATTTATGTGTGAGGGCCGCCCACATACCGCCGGCACCTTCTCCCCGGTTCAAAAATTCGCGCCACAGGGCTTCAACCTCCTGATCCGACTTGGCCTGACTGAAACAGACGATAACATTCCGGTACTTCGTATCCAAATGCTTCTGTATAGCTTTGGACAACGGATTACGCGTTCTTGTATTATTGACAACCGCCACGTGCAAGGTAAAAGCATCGGCCTGCGATGACTCCAGTCCGAAACGGCGTGCAAATTTTGCAAGCTCATCAATCGACAGACATGTACCAACAACTGGACAATGGTGCATATCTTTTAACTCCCAGAGCTTGGTTCTTTTAATCACATTTACAATCATATGCGGCAAGAACCGTTGTTCCGCATAATCCCGCAGGGATAAATCCCCGTTGATTAACTGTTTCAGCGAAATATTCGTACTCATGGTGTAATAACCTACCGTATTAATACTATTTAATATAACTGTCTTTTATACACAACCGATTTTCTCTCGATCGCCGGATATGTAAATTCAACGCAGCACCCGAAGAATGTGCACCTTATACACACTATGTTTCTTGAAGATGATAAAAAAAGAAGTGTTTAAAACAGGTTATGCCATTGATTGGCTTTTTGATTTGATCATGCATGAAGCGCCTTCCATAAAATCAGGATGAGTGTTTTTTTATGGCTGGCTTTAAATAGCTGGCTAATCTACTTTCGTAGCATTGATTGTCTTATATCGACATTAGAACGTAAATGATAATCATTATCATTAGATGTGTAAACAAAAAATTCTTGATTGAATTCGGAATCGCTTCAAAACAGCACGGTCGTGATTCACCGGCTATTCCCGGAAACAATGTATGAGCTGACAGGAAGATAAACATTGGTTTTACGGTCAGCGTAAAACGGTGCCACAGTCATCCGTCCTACGCTTGTCGCAAATCAGGCCAATCCCATCTTGATTTGATAGATAAAGGTAGTCAGAAGAAAACAAACAATTAATTAATCGGGCGCAGCTTTGATGGGTAAAAATTCACTGCCGTCCATAGTAATAAGCTGAGAATCAATAATGACATGATATTGGGTTCGCTAATACTCATCGTATCTAAACGGAGAGCAGCACCCCCGCCGTAATCGGTACTCAGATAGCGAATATTAACACCCGTTATCACATGATCTCCCGGCATCAGCAAAAAGTGTCCACGGCTTAATTCAGTTATACTCGCCGCCAAATCCGGATCAAAGAAATTACCGACACCACCTCCACTGGGCTCGCTTGTCGTAAAAATTAAACTTCCATGATCATAAACGCTGAATTGATCAACACTGTCACCCAGGTCTTGTACGGTTAGTAAGGCAGGTTGCACAAGCGTAAATTCAAAACTCGTAAACCAGGAATAATCATTGGGTAATGCAGGATTCAACCATCCGGGAAATTGAAAAAAATGCCATCCATCATCCGCCACAATGACAGTTGCTTTTCCGGTAGATATCGTTAACAAAAACACACTGATTAGTGAAAAAATTTTTAATTTCTTACTCATGATGATTCCGATTGATTTAAATTAAAATTGATCACATCAAACATAAGCAATTATTATGCCAATACACGACATGACATAAAAATCAAAACTCTATCGATCATATATTGGTTCAACACAAAATAATAAATCATTGATTGTAAAAAAACCCCGACACGTATGATGAAGCAATATCGAAAAGCATTACACTGCATATTTTTTGGAAAAAACAATCGCCACTGCTTCACGCACTCAAGATACCGACAAAACCTGATACAAATTCAAAGACAGCGCATCCATCCACCGTGCGCTGTACTGGCTATCCATACAACTGCCGTTTCAAGCCGCATCGATTCAAGATAATCGCGCTGATCTCCTCAATGGAAATGCGCGTCGTATCCTGAAAGGGAATATGGTATCGATGAAAAATCGATTCCTGCCATTCAATTTCCAGCGCGCATTGCGCCAGCGAAGCATACTGACTGCCGGGACGGCGTTCGCTACGGATAACATGAAGTTGCGCCGCACTCAGTGTCAGGCCGAACAGTTTTGATCTGACCGGTTGCAACACTTCAGGCAATTGCTGCACGCGCATGTCATCCGGCGTGAATGGATAATTGGCTGCCGCAATGCCGTACTGCAACCCAAGATAAAGGCAGGCCGGTGTTTTTCCGGAACGCGATACGCCGACCAGAACAATGTCGGCTTCTTTAAAATGCCGCGGATCAATACCGTCATCATGCGCCAGAACATAATTAATCGCCGCAATGCGCCTGAAATACGCCATATGATGCTGCAGGCTGTGCGAGCGGCCCGCCATACCGGCAAAAGGCTGGTGCAATTCTTCCTCGATCGAGCGGATAAATGTTTCAAAGAAATCAAAGATACGGCAATTGGCCTGTTTAATGACATCCAGGATCTCCGGCCTGAGCAATGTGCTGAAAACCAGCGGCCTGCAACCATCGCGTTCAGCCGCCTGATCAATCTGTTCCCTGACAGCTCCGGCTTTTTCAATGCTGTCCAGAAACGGCGCATTGACCGTTTCCCAAGTGATGTTATCGAACTGTGTCAATAAACTGTGACCCAGCGTTTCGGCGGTAATACCGGTCCGGTCGGACAAATAGAAGACTGTGCGCTTTTGCCCGCTCATGCCGGATGCTGAATACTCGCCAGATCAAGCCATGTCTGTATCACCGAATCGGGATTGAGCGATATACTGCTGATACGCTGCTCAAACAGCCAGGCTGCGAAATCCGGATAATCCGAAGGCCCCTGCCCGCATATGCCAATATATTTGCCCTGCCTGTGACACGCGTCAATCGCCATTTTCAGCAACTGCTTGACGGCCGGATTGCGTTCATCAAATAAATGCGACACCAGGCCGGAATCCCGGTCGATACCCAGCGTCAGTTGCGTCAAATCATTCGAGCCAATCGAAAAACCATCGAAATACTGTAAAAACGCTTCCGCCAGCACCGCGTTGGACGGAATTTCGCACATCATGATCAGCCGCAGGCCGTTTTTGCCGCGCTCAAGCCCTTGTGACGCGAGCAAAGCAATCACCTGTTCCGCTTCTTCAAGCGTGCGGCAGAATGGAATCATGACCTCGACGTTGGTCAACCCCATGTCGTCACGCACCTTGCGCAAAGCTTTGCATTCCAGTTCAAAACAGTCCCGGAAAGCCGGTGAAAGATAACGCGATGCACCCCGGAAACCGATCATGGGATTTTCTTCATGCGGTTCATAACGATCACCGCCGAGCAGATTGGCGTATTCGTTCGATTTGAAATCGGACGTGCGCACAATCACTGGGTGCGGATAAAAAGCCGCAGCCAGTGTCGCAATACCTTCAGTCAGTTTGTCCACATAAAAATCAACCGGACTGCTGTAACCTGCGATAGGATCGCTGAGCTGATTTTTCAGACTCTCGGGCAGACGGTCGAATTCCAGCAAAGCCTTGGGGTGAATGCCGATCATGTTACTGATGATGAATTCCAGCCGTGCCAGACCGACACCCTGATTCGGCATGCGCGAAAATGAAAAGGCATACGATGGATTACCCACATTCATCATGATTTTTACCGGCAGTTCGGGCAGGTCTTGCGTCGCGGCAGTGGTACGTTCAAACGGCAGCAGGCCGTCATACACAAAACCGGCATCGCCTTCGGCACACGAAACCGTAACTGGCGCGCCATCCTTGATCTTTTCCGTCGCATCGCCGCAGCCCACTACCGCAGGAATGCCCATTTCCCGGGCAATAATTGCCGCGTGACAAGTCCGCCCCCCCCGGTTCGTGACAATCGCAGCCGCCCGTTTCATGATGGGCTCCCAGTCGGGATCGGTCATATCGGTCACCAGAACATCGCCCGGCTGTATTTTGTGCATCTGGTCAATATCCCGGATCAAACGCGCCGTTCCCTGGCCTATTTTCTGGCCGATCGCCCGGCCTTCGGCCAGTATCGCACCCCTGCTATTCAGCCTGTAGCGTTCCAGTACCGCGCTGGAGCGGCTTTCAACGGTCTCCGGGCGCGCCTGCACGATATATAACTGCCCGTCCAGGCCGTCCAAAGCCCATTCAATATCCATGGGTTTTCCATAATGCTGCTCAATAATCACGGCCTGGCGTGCCAGCGCTTCAACCTGTCCGTCGGACAGGCAGAACCGCATGCGGCGGCCGCTTTCCACACCGCGCGTCACCGTGGCGGCTTTTCCGCCGTTTGCTGCGTCGCTATAAATCATTTCTATGGCTTTGCTGCCAAGCCGCCGGGAAAGAATGGCGGGATAACCCGCGCCGAGCCCGCGCTTATACACAAAAAACTCATCCGGATTGACAACACCCTGCACGATGGTCTCGCCCAGTCCATAAGCCGCAGTGATAAAGACAGCGTCACGGAAACCCGATTCGGTATCCAATGTAAACATGACGCCACTTGCGCCCAGATCACTGCGCACCATTTTCTGGATACCGGCTGATAAATAAACCTTGTCATGCGGGAAATGCTGATGCACGCGATACGCAATCGCACGGTCGTTATACAACGAGGCGAATACAATTTTGACGGCTTCCAGCAATGACTCCAGACCCTTGATATTCAGCAGGGTTTCCTGCTGACCGGCGAACGAGGCGTTTTCCAGATCTTCCGCAGTTGCGGAAGAACGCACGGCAAAAGAAACCGTTTCCCGATGACCAGTGTCAGCGGCAAGTTTTTCATAAGCGCGCGAAACTTCCTGCACCAGCACATCAGGCAGTACAGCATTCAAAATCCAGTTTCGAATTGTCCGTCCCGTTGTCGTCAATGCCTCGATATCATCGACATCCAGCGCTTCCAGTTTCCGGTTGATTCGACCGGTAAGCTCGTTTGCGTCCAGAAACGCCCGGTAAGCTTTTGTTGTAGTGGCAAAACCGGACGGCACGCTGACACCGGCCTGCGACAGGTGTCTGATCATTTCACCCAGTGAAGCATTCTTACCGCCTACCGCCCCCACATCACGCAGGGTCAACTGATCAAACCACATAATATATCCATTCATGTAATACTCCTTAATAGTCGGCAGTGATATTGCTGCGCACAGGGTTACAGATGCTTCCCCATACAGTGCATTCCCTTTAGGATTGCTATCCAAACCAATCGTTCGAACACAGCACCTTCCCTGCGCTGCGATGTTACGAAACATCATTTATACATGACGATTATGCGTAACAGTAGTGTCCAAAAACAAAAAACCGGATTTTTCCGAATACATCCTGTTATCGCTTTCTGAACTGAAATGTCGGATATGTTTACAGTTATCCCGGCGCAAAATAAAACACACAATGCGGTATTAATGAACCTAGAATCAGTATATTATAAACGTAAGTACGCATCTTGCGTGCCTGGAATCTGCTCAAGACTTGAACAGGCTCTAATAAGATAGGCCACCCATTTAGTATGTTCCTGTCTGTGAGAATCCATAACCTTATTTAATTGGAGCATAATGATGAAACATAAATCCCGTTCTCGGCACCTGAAAAACCCATTGGAAAAATCATCCTTGCCCATCGGATTAGGCTTGTTAACGAGCTGCTTCTTTTTACTTGCAGCGGCTACGATAGCCGCCGCACCGCTGCCTGCAGATTTAAAAATTTTTACCGGCTTATCGACTGATCCCAATGCCAGTAATTATCTCAGTTTTGACGAGACAAACTCCAGTCCGGCTACCGGCAATGCCACACACACCGGCAGCCTGGTACAAACCATTGGCGGTGCATCCACCACAACAACGATCAATGACACCACAATAACGTCCGGTTCCAATCCACTCAACGGCACGTTGAGTGATATCGGCGACGGCTGGGAGATACATTCGAATATCAGCGGCAGTTTCTCGGATATCACAGGTGCTGCCACGAACAATGCCAATATTTATGATTTGTTCTTCAGCCTGCAGAATCTGTCCGCAACTGACAGTATCACAGTCACCATTTCACTGAACTTTGATAACCATGTAAACGCCAGCGGTTCTGATACCTTTGCCGCTTCAGAAATTCAACTTTTTGACGGCTCCGCTCATGAATTATTTTTCTCAGATATTATGTCTGATACGGTGGGTGGCAATCTATTCAATGGCAGCGCTACGGGAACATCGGGCGGACCGCTCGATGATAATGGCATCCATCAACTTGTCTTGACACTTAACCCGGGTGATTTACTGGATTTCCATATTCTGCACGTAATTGAAGGCGGCGCATTCGTGGCGGGCTCCAGTTATTCTGCTTCATTCGATACTGTCGTTTCGTTCGACGCCGCTATTCTCACAAACCCGCCCACTCCTATACCCGAACCGGCCATGCTTGCACTGATCGGCATCGGGTTGCTTGGAATTTTATTTGGGCGCAGAATAGCGGCCTGAGCGCCGTATTGAAATATATCGGCACGATAACGCCGCTGGTGATTTCCATATACAGCTCGGAACATTTTTGTGAACCATTCAAAGAGGAGCTACTCATGGGATACTCTATCCGCCGTACCGCTTTATCCGTAGCAATTTCAGCTTCACTATTTTCCGGAATTCTGCTCAGCAGCAATGTTCAGGCCTGTGCCGGCGACACCCCAATGCTGGGGGGAATGTGCGTCTTTGCCGGTAATTTCGCGCCGCGCGGGTGGGCACTGGCAAATGGTCAGTTACTCCCTATTTCCTCAAATACAGCCTTGTTTTCCATACTTGGCACGATGTATGGCGGCAACGGCAGCACGACATTTGCCCTGCCGGATACCCGAGGACGCTCCGTGATTGGCGCAGGACAAGGACCAGGGCTTTCCGATTATCAAATCGGAGAAATGGGCGGCGCTGAATCCGTCACACTGACACCGCCACAGCTGCCTGTTATCACACCAACGGCCACGGTTCATGCGCAAAGCGGCGCCGGAAACAGCGCTGATCCTGGCAATAATACCTGGGCGGTGCTCAGCCGTCAGAATATTTATTCCAATGCCGCGCCGAATGTCAACATGAATCCGGCAGCCGTAACAATCAATGCATTCGGCGGCGGACAAAGCCATGAAAACCGTTCACCCTTTATTGCAATGAACTGGATCATTGCGCTCGAAGGTATCTTCCCGTCCCGTAATTAGACACTATCCTTTTTCCATTTCAACCGGCTGCCGGCGCACGTCAGGCAGCCTTTCTTTGCTGGCAGCGCTTTTTAGCAGTCCTTTTTTATTGATTTCCAGAAAATGCAATGCGAATCATGCGGAAAAATAACCGTTCAATCATTTTAACCCTCATCGCACTGACAGGCTTTAACTTTAGCTTCATTCCCACCCTTTCCGCCGGCCAGCCGCAGCCGGATACTCGCAAAGCGCTGGCCGATGCACAGCAGTGGTTAACTGAGGGCGACTATCAAAAAGCCTACGCCGCATTCCTTTTTTATGCCCAGACACAACAGCATCCCCTGGCTCAATTTACGCTGGGTCTGTTTCACCAGCACGGCTGGGGAATAGCAGTTGACAAGACGCAGGCGTGCCACTGGTATGAAAAGGCTGCTGAAAACGGCGTACCGGCCGCCAGTCACTTTCTGGGCGAATGTTACCGGGATGGCACGCATCAGCCCATAGATTATACGGCTGCGATCCACTGGTACCAGGCGGCTGCCGATCTGGGGCATAGCGTTTCGCTCTGTTCGATCGCCGAACTGGTGATGTATGGAAAAGGCGTGCCGAAAGATCCGGAAAAGGCGCTCAGCCTGTGTCAACAAGCCGCTTCTGCCGGATCGGTCAACGCCCAGTTGCAACTGGGGCAACTCTACCTGCACGGTGATACATCAATACGGAATCCGCTTCAGGCAGCAAAATGGTTCAGCTACGCCGCCGAAAAAGAATCACTGGATGCCTATTACTACCTGGGCAGAATCCATGAAAATGATCTCAACGACCACGCAACGGCATTAAGCTGGTATGAAATGGCGGCAAGCCAGGGCCACCTGCCCGCCTACTTTCCTACCGCCCGGTTGTATTTTAACGCGCCTGCAGCAGAGCACACGCAAATGCCCACCGCTGAAAATCTCGCCAAAGCCTACCTGTGGCTGTCGGCCACTCGGCAACTTTCAGAAGACGTGCATGAAATATACGTAGTCGAAGACATGCTGAAAAAAGTCGAACAGATCATGCCCGCAAGCTGGAAAAAAGATCTTGATCGGAAGGTTTCACAACATTTAAGGGAATTTCATGCGAACGCGCATTCCGGCGCTACGGATTAACTTGTATAACTGATAGTAATAGCGGTCAAAACACATCCAGAAATTCTAAAAATGATCATGCAAAATAAAAAACCTCATGGAAATACCATGAGGTTTTTAAATCTAAAAATATTTAATTTTTATTGAATACTTCTAAATCAAGCTGCTTTTGTAAAACGGCGGCCACCGACAAAACCAAGCAATCCAAGTCCCATCAGCGCAAGAATGCCAGGCTCTGGCATGGGTCTGACCGATTCAACCATGACGACAAAGTCGGTATAGTCTTTATCCGAAACGTCGGCATGCAAATCTTCCCACGCCAGAATATATTCGTTGGAAGTCCAGACACCTGCAGAGAAAGGTGGTATTTGAACCACGTCAGAATCATTGCCTTGATACGCAGCCAGGTGATCCATGCCATCAACATTCAGCGCGTTCTCGGAATACCATCTATTGCCTGTATCCGCAACATTCAGGAAAAAGCCGAATTGATTGCCTGAAGCAAAATCAACGCCGGTATCAACAAAATTCACGTGCACCGAACCATCCGCCAGAATAGAGAGCGCCGCCTGGGCTCCCGCACCTTGCGCGCCAGTAAAAATGGTCACAAAATTCGCTGGATTAGCAACATCATAAACACCAAATGAGTTGCCATTAGCAAAATCCGCCAATTCAATAATCAGCGTTGAAATAGAACCGCCGCTGCCGGTTATTCCCCACATTTGATCTGGACTAAACTGGTCTGTAACAACGTTAACGCTGCTAGGGCCTCCAACGGTTATACCATCCAAAACACCCTGCAGAGCAGCACCACCATCACCAAAAACCACGTCAGCATTTGCTGCACCGGCCATCGACAAACTCAGAACACCGGCAACTGCTGTTTTCACAAAATAAGATTGTGTTTTCATTTTTAATTTCTCCATAAAGATATGTGTTTCTTTTACAAAATTCCCACAAACTGGACCCTGCACCTTCTGTTTATTGCACTACAAAACCGAGCAGCAAAAACTTTTAACTTTCAGGACGCGTTATTCGCAGAACTCCTATTCTTTTATAAGCAAGCTCTATGCCAAGTTTTATATGCTAATGATTTATAACAGATAATATAATCTTAGATCAAAAATATCCGGCATGCTCAAACTGTTGTGTAAAAAATATCGACATTTATTACGCTATAGATGCGCTTGCAGATCAATCGCAATCAGTAAATCCGCCGGAATCATGCCTGAAAAACGTAATGCACCAGGAACGGATTAAACCGGGCCGCGGTTTCATGCTTTCCGGGAATCCGATCAATCCGCCTAAACGATGCATGTCAACCTCCGAATCTGGCCATTTATGCCGAGATACCATCAGATCGATTTCTTTCCGCAACGGCAAGGCTTGCCCAAAATGGCGACGCAGTCAAATCAATAAAAGCTGTGTAAAAAATTCCGACGCACTCCGGCATAACTGGACACAGATATGCAAACCTGCGAAGGCAATGCGATAAAGTATCGGCATCCGCAATCGGCTTCAATTCACATAACGCCGTTTTATCTTACAGGGCGCGATATAATAAATAGCACGCGATCCAGTAAAGATGCCGGAACTGTTTCATCATATGCAGAATTATCCGGCGACTGGCTATGCTATTGATGTATATGCACAACACTACAATTCCGTGGAGTGACTGAATGGCGGAAAATCCCGATATCAACCGTTCATCAACGGATGATTCCAGCAAACGGCTTATTGAAGAAAGCAATCGATGCGTCGCATGTGGCCTTTGTTTGCCGCATTGTCCGACCTACCGGCTGCTGCAGTCGGAAGCGGATTCACCGCGTGGACGGATTGCACTGATTAACGGCGTGATCACGAATCGTATTCCGCTGAATGAAACATTCATTCAGCATCTGGATCGCTGCCTCACGTGCAGAGCCTGCGAGTCGGTTTGTCCGAACAAGGTCGCTTATGGTCATCTGGTGGACGGTGCACGCAGAATCATCCGGACCACGGCATCACAGAAACCCGGCCGACACCCCGGCAAATACCAATCCCGGCTGTTTTCGATGTTGCTGGGGAAGTGGATCACACAGCCTGTACGCCTGGAACGGCTGCGCGATTTGTTATATCTGCTCCAGAAAACCGGTGCAATACGTTTATTCAGAAAACTGAACTTCTGGAACCGGAGGCTGGTCGACAGAATCCTGATGCAACTGCCACCGGTTGTGTTTCCCCGCACAACATCCAGGAAAAACCGTTTTTTCAGCTCAACCTGGCAATCTTTTTATCCGGCCACAGGCGCGGAAAAAGGCAAAGTCGGCCTGTTTCTCGGCTGCGTTGCGCGCATCACCGATGCCGAAACACTCAACGCCGCGATTTTTGTTTTAAATCGCCTGGGTTACAGTGTATGCATACCGGCTGGACAGACCTGCTGCGGCGCACTGTATCAACACGCCGGCGAACCGGAAAAAGCAGCGCAGTTGATGCAGCGAAACAACCGCGCTTTTTCCGGATTAGCCGTGCAGGCGATCATCACCACAGCTTCAGGCTGTGGTGTGCAGTTGAAGGAATTGAATACAGATGACGCCAAATCCGGAGCGGTTCCGATTGTCGATATCAGCAAATTCCTGATCGGCGCGGCGGATTGGGATACAATAACGGTCAAACCGCTGGCGAAAATAATCGCCGTGCATGACCCATGCAGTCTGCGGCATGTTCTGCATGACCAGGTTCATCCCTATCGGCTGTTGAATCATATCCCGGATGCACAAGTGGTTTTATTAGCGGATAATGATCAATGTTGTGGCGCAGCGGGTATTTATTTTATTAAACAACCGGCGTTAGCGGACAAGCTGCTGGAGGGTAAAATGAAAGCGCTTAGTCAGAGTGGTGCGCAACTGCTGGTAACTTCGAATGTCGGGTGTTCCATGCATATCGCGAGCCGGTTGCGTGCAACAGGTCCCGGCGTTGAAGTTTTGCATCCGGTAACCTTGCTGGCGCGGCAGATGGGCATGCAATGAAATACATATCCACTCTATTGATGGTTCATTCTTTTTGAGTGCTAAAAAAGATCATGGTAACTATAGACAAACTCATTATCGGTTTTGACAGCGCCCTGCGCACGCTGCTTACGCCCGCACAGACTGCGCGTCCCGTTCCGGGCAGCGATATGCCGGATCCCGAATTAACGGCATCGGAAAAAGACCTTTCCGCCGCCTTGATGCGTGTCAATCATGTCGGCGAAGTATGCGCACAAGCGCTTTATCAGGGACAAAGCCTGACTGCGCGCAATGCGGCGGTGCAGCAGACGCTGATGAAAGCGGCGCGCGAGGAAACCGAGCATCTCGCATGGACAGAGCGGCGTATCGCAGAACTCGGCGGCCGTAAAAGTCTGCTGAATCCCTTCTGGTACGGCGGCTCTTTTGCCATTGGCATGCTTGCCGGAATGCTGGGCGATCAGTGGAACCTCGGATTTCTGGCTGAAACGGAAAAACAGGTCGGCGAGCATCTGGGCAGTCATCTGTTGCGTTTACCGCAGAACGACGAAAAAAGCCGGGCCATCGTCTCGCAGATGCAGATTGATGAAGCCAGTCATGCGACAATGGCGGTTTCTCACGGTGGCGTCGAATTACCGCTCCCGGTCAAGCTTGCCATGAAACTGAGCTCCAAAGTCATGACGCAGACAGCATACTGGGTCTGATTGCGCCGAGGTATGACTGCTCGCCGGAATTGTGTCATATTTACATAAAGCGGGTTTGTTATGGATAATATCAATCTGACGGATCATTTTCTGATCGCCATGCCAGCTATGGAAAATTCCTTTTTTTCCAAAACGGTGACCTATATCTGCGAGCACAATGAACAGGGTGCACTGGGATTGGTGATTAACCGACCGATGAGTCTGTCGCTGCATGGCTTGTTCAGGCAGTTGGGCATCAAAGCAAACGATCAGCTCAATCATGACGTGATGGTATTGTTTGGTGGGCCGGTACAGGTTGACTGCGGTTTCGTGCTGCATCAACCGGTGGGTCAGTGGCAATCCACAATGACGATTCATCAGAAGCTCGGTCTGACCACCTCGCTGGATATCCTGAATGCCATCGCAAACGCGGAAGGTCCGGAGCATACGCTGATTGCGCTCGGTTATGCCGGCTGGGCCGCCGGCCAGATTGAGTATGAAATGGCGCAAAATGCATGGCTATCGGTACCCGCTTCACTGGACGTTATTTTTCACCTGCCTGCGGAAGCGCGGCTCTCGGCGGCAATGGCGCTGGTCGGCGTTGATTACACGCGATTGTCAAACGATGTAGGCCATGCCTGACGTTCAGTTCTCCATCCCATTGCGTCTTCCGATATGACAGATTCATTGCTTCCTCTCATAGACCGGACCGCTTCAGCACAGCCCGACGACCACCCCGAAACCAACGGCGCCATACTGGCATTTGATTTTGGCAAGAAGCGCATCGGTGTTGCTGTCGGCAATACCGCCTTGAAACTGGCGCATCCGCTGACAACCATCCATAGCGAAAAAAACGCTCAACGTTTTGCTGCGATTCATGCGCTGATCGAGAACTGGCAGCCCGTTCTGCTGGTCGTCGGACTGCCCAGCCATAGCGATGGCACTGCCCATGAAATGACGCATTTATGCCAGCGTTTTGCGCGACGGCTGGCCGGCCGTTTTAATATTCAGGTACGGCTCGTGGATGAGCGCTACACATCAATAACGGCCAGTGCTACACTGCAGCAGGCCGGCGTATCGGGCAGAAAGCAAAAACCGTTTCTGGATCAGATCGCAGCCCAGCATATTCTTCAATCTTTTTTCGATGAACCTCATGCCTTTATCGTCACTGCCTGACGCCGAAATACTCTATGCGGAACTTGTCAAAAAAATCCGCGCGGACAGCCATAAGCGCTTTGCGCTGGTCGGTATTCATACGGGTGGCGCATGGCTCGCCGAACGGTTGTATCTGGAATTGCACACGTCACAGTCTCCGGAATCACACGCACCGGCAGAACAACTGGGCATGCTCAGCGTGTCATTTCATCGTGACGATTTTGACCGCATCGGCCTGCATGCGTTGAAGAAATCTTCCGACATTCCTTTTCCAGTCGACGGCGCGCATATTCTGCTGGTCGATGACGTACTGCAAAGCGGGCGCACGA
>CAZTCY010000029.1:0-31144 GCA_964612715.1 uncultured Nitrosomonas sp.
AGTCCGGACCGATCGCCCATAAACCGGGCAACATCAAAATCAGCGATTTGTTTAAAGGTTGCCATGAAATTGTGCTCTCTTTTCTCCAGCGTCAGACACTGATCTTTTCAAAATAATGCATGTCGTTTTTTTGAGATTCAAACGCTTCACGATAGTGCATTATTCCTTGTCTGTAGCCTGAATTCAAGCAGGGTCACTGAGAATGCACAGAGAATCACGATGCTTTTACCGGATACAACTGGCCGGTAAACGTTCACTGTCACGCCGTTGCACAACGATATAAGACAATCCTATTGAGTTAGCCTGACAGGGGATATGCCGGGCGTAACGCCTTGCATGGATTTCGATTACCGGAAATAGAGGATAAAACAATGATTCTTCGGGGAATGATTTTTCAGTGTTATCTGTACAATACCAATTAAGCAGTCTGTATCTATACTCCCTTGGATTTCAGCCTGTTCATTTCTCCCCTGAATAGAGCACCTTTGTTTTCAAAGGTGCTTTTTTTTCCGCATCGAGAGAGTAAATTTAAATACGGTTACCCAAGTAAATACCTCTTTTAAACCTCCAGAAATCAGAGCGCCTCAAGGTATTTACCATCGTGTCGATAAAGCTTCACTAGACTCGCCGTAAACATCGCGCTTCAAACATGTTTCGCGGATGAAGTTTGTTTGTTTTCATTCCAGCTCAATATTAAAGAATATTCCACATGTCAGCTTAAAACTATTTATGTTAGATGAATCCGGAAATCAAAACGCCATCAAGTCAAAACTTCATTAAGATGAGTATTCAAAAAGTACCTTCTCTTTTGGGTAAACTGGCCTCATTAACGACTATACGGGACATGGAGCTTTTTGAGATCAGCTTGTTAAAGACAATGGCGGATTTATTAAGAATTACACAGTTGTTCATGTATAAGATCAACCCGTCAAATAAAAACTGCTGGTTGATGGTATATACCAATGACTATAAGGAATACGATAACAAAAGATGCTTTTCCGAGTCTCAGGAAATTTACACTTCCGAAATTAGTATCCCCGAACACATCAAATTCGCGCAAATTTGGATAAGAACTACCGGAAAACCTTATATTAAAAAGCAGGATACTAACTTCCTGATCGTTTATCCCGTAGCAAATTTCCATCAGATAATAAGCCTGATTTCTTTTGAACTGACGCATTCGTTATCTGAAAAAGAGATGCTGATAATCACCAGCTTACTCAGTATTACGCAGAACTTCCAGGTACTGCTGGACGAAAACCAGAAAGACAAACTAACCGGCCTGCTCAATCGTCATTCATTTGAAGAAAATATTAATAAAATTCAGTCACTGTCACTGAATTCACAAGTAAGACGCCATAAAACATGGCATGGTAAAAACAAGAGAAAGAATAAAGTACTGACTAAACAATATTGCCTGGCGATTATTGATATCGACGACTTTAAATGTATCAATGATCACTTTGGACATATCATGGGTGACGAAGTCATTTTATTGTTATCTTATGTCATGAAGCAAAATTTCCGCCCCAATGATTTGTTATTCCGTTTTGGGGGTGAGGAGTTCGTAGTTATTTTTTCCATACAGAACAAAGATGAGGCACGGACTGTGCTGGAACGATTTCGTGAAATGATCGAAAACTACCGTTTTCCACAGATCAGCAAAGTCACAGTCAGCATCGGCGCAACATTTATATCCAAAGATGTCCTCCTCGTAAGCGAGATTATCGGGCGTGCTGACAAGGCGCTTTACCATGCAAAAAATCAGGGTAAGAATCAGCTTCATTTCCATGAAGACCTTCTTGACAGCGGGCTCATTGTCGAAAGAAAAGAAACCGGAACAATCGATTTCTTTTAAATAGGCTGATTTTTCCCCATCAACAAAGATATTGATCGCCAGAAAACGCATCAAATTAAAAAATAGGATTGGATTCAATCGCGTGAAATTTGCCTGGTGGCAATTCTGACAGCGTTTTCCGCTGTGATTCTCCGGGAGGATCATCGTTGCGTGTTTATGACAACATTGTCGTAAAATTTTGTCATTGTTGATTATTCGATCAATTTGGGGACAGTTGCTCATCAATGACCTCAACCCAATGCCTGACGGGCAGTGACGTTCCGTTTCGCAGATGCATCAGGCAGCCGATATTGGCCGTTGCGATGTGGTGCGGATGATCCGATTCCAGTGCATTCACCTTGTTGTTCAGTAATTGTTGCGAGAGTGCCGGTTGCAGAATCGAGTAGGTGCCGGCAGAACCGCAGCACAAGTGCGCATCGGGAACGGTGGTCAATTCGAATCCGGCGGTTTGCAGAATTTTTTCAGCCGCGCCGCGTATCTGCTGACCGTGCTGCAGTGTGCAGGGCGAGTGGAAAGCAATCCTGACAGGATCGGGTTTTTCTTTCCGCGCTTCAAGAAGTAGCAGCAGCTTTTCCTGTTCGGCCAGGAGAATTTCGCTGAGATCTTGGGTCATGGCTGAAACCCGTTCCGCTTTTTCCGCATATGCTGGATCATGGCGCAAAATGTGGCCGTATTCCTTGACAGTCACGCCGCAGCCGCTGGCCGTCATGGCAATATATTCCACTTCATTCTTTTCGATCAACGGCCACCAAGCGTCGATGTTTTTACGCATGGCATCCATGCCTTCCGCCTGCGCGTTCAGATGGTACGCAATCGCGCCGCAGCATCCGGCCTGAGTCGATTTGATCAGTGAAATACCGAGTGCATCCAGCACGCGCGCAGCGGCGGCATTGATATTGGGCGCAAATGTCGGCTGTACGCAGCCGTCGAGTACAAGGATTTTTCGCGCATGACGCACTGCCGGCCACTGCAGGTTTGCCTGGATTGCGGGTGGAACGGATTTTTTCAGGCGGGCAGGCAGCACGGGGCGCAATAACTGTCCGGCGCGGATCATGGGTTTGAACAGCATGGGATTCGGCAGAATCTTGCGTAATAGATATCGGATCAGACTTTTGCCAACGGGACGTTTGACCTGTTGTTCAATCAAATCCCGGCTGATGTCAACCAGTTCGGCATAACGCACGCCGGAAGGGCAGGTGGATTCGCAGGCGCGGCAGGTCAGGCAGCGATCCAGATGTAATTGGGTTTTCTGCGTGACGGGTTGCCCTTCAAGCATCTGTTTCATTAAATAGATGCGGCCGCGTGGGCTGTCAAGTTCATCGCCGAGCAACTGATAGGTCGGACAAGTGGCCAGACAGAATCCACAGTGCACACAACTGCGCAAAATGGCATCCGCTTGTTTTCCCTGCGGTGAATTCTTAATGAAATCGGCGAGTCGGGTTTGCATGTTGTTTCAAAATTCCGGGTAAAGCCTGCCAGGATTCAATATTCCCGCAGGATCGAATTGTTGTTTCAGGCGCCGGTGGAGATGAAGCAGCGCCGGGGTTAACGGTTGAAATACGGGTATTGCGTGATTGCCGCTGCGGAAAAGTGTCGCATGGCCACCGGCCGCTTGGGCTGCTTCGCGTAGGGCAAGGGCCGCGGTGTCGTCCTGACAGACCAGCCAGCGTAGTGCGCCGTTCCATTCCATCAGTTGTTTTCCAGGTAAGTGGCATTCAGGCGTGGTGGATTTGACCGACAAACGCCAGAGGGTCGCTGCCGGTTCAAAAAACGAGTGCGTTTGTTCCCGCAGAGCCTGCCAGAAGGCATCACCGTCAGTGTAGGGTTCACCACCCAATTGCATCTGGGCAGCGCGTATTGCGGTGTCCGCACCGGACAGCCGGACATAGAACTGTCCGTCAACATGGCAGGTTGCCGAGATCGGCAGCGGTTTTCCCGCCCATCGGTTCATCTGTTCGATGGCCTGTGTGGCGTTCATTTCCAGACATATTGTTTTTTCCGTCATGGGCAATGGCAGCACCTTGAGCGAAATTTCGAGCAAAACACCCAGCGTGCCCAGGCTGCCCGCCATCAGGCGTGAAACATCGTAACCGGCGACATTTTTCATAACCTGTCCGCCAAAATGCAAATCCCGGCCATTGCCGTCCAGCATGCGCACGCCAAGCACGAAATCGCGCACTGCACCGGCCGATGCGCGGCGTGGGCCGGACAATCCGGCGGCTACGCAACCGCCCAGTGTCGCACTGGTGGTGAAGTGAGGTGGTTCGAATGCGAGCATTTGGCCGTGTTCGCGCAGTACGGATTCAATTGCTGATAATCGTGTCCCGGCGCGTGCGGTGATCACCAGTTCAGTCGGTTCGTAGTTGACAATACCCTGGTACGGCGTGATATCCAGCAATTCCGACAGTTCGGTGCGTGGATGACCATAAAAAGCCTTGCTGCTGCCGCCCTGGATATGCAGTGGTTGGCGGCGTTCAGCAGCTGTGCGTAGAGTTGCGGCGAGTTGATCGATGATGGCTTGCATGGCAGTGAGCGGGGCGGATTTAGAAACGCGGTAAATCGGGAAATTTTTCCGAGCCGCCGTGCACATGCATGGCGCCCAGTTCCGCGCAGCGATGCAGCGTCGGCACGGCTTTGCCAGGGTTCAACAGGCTCTGCGGATCGAAAGCGGCTTTGACGCCATGGAAAATTTCCAGTTCGTCCGTTTTGAATTGTATGCACATTTGATTGATTTTCTCCATACCCACGCCGTGCTCGCCGGTGATTGTGCCACCGGCCTGAATACACATTTCCAGGATCTTACCGCCGAATGCCTCGGTTTTCTCCAGTTCGCCTGGCGTATTGGCGTCATAAAGAATAAGCGGATGCAAATTGCCGTCACCGGCGTGAAACACGTTCATGCAGCGCAGGCCGTAGTGTTCGGATAACGCCTCGATGCCGCTTAAAACCTGCCCCAGATGTTTGCGCGGAATGGTGCCGTCCATGCAGTAATAATCCGGCGATACGCGTCCGGCGGCAGGAAAAGCAGCCTTGCGCCCGGCCCAGAAAGCGAGCCGTTCGGCTTCATTGCGCGAAGTGCTGATATTGGTTGCACCGCTGCTTTTCATGATGGTATTGATGCGCGCGATTTCATCGGCCACTTCATCGACCGTGCCATCGGACTCGCATAACAGTATCGCTTCGGCATTCAAGTCATAACCGGCATGCAGAAAGGCTTCGACAGCATGGATGGTGATTTTGTCCATTAATTCCATGCCTGCGGGAATGATGCCTGCGGCAATGACGTTGGCGACAGCATTGCCCGCGCGCTGAATATCATCAAAAGCCGCCATAACCAGCTGGGCTTTTTCCGGTATGGGGATCAGTTTTACGGTAATTTCGGTGACGATGCCGAGCATCCCTTCGCTGCCGGTCATCAGCGCCAGCAGATCGAAACCTGCGCTGTCGAGCGCCTCACCGCCGATTTCCAGTATTTCGCCCGCAATGGTCAGAACACGCAGTTTGAGAATATTATGCACCGTCAGGCCATACTTCAGACAATGCACACCGCCGGAGTTTTCCGCCACATTGCCGCCGATGGAACAGGCGATCTGCGATGATGGATCGGGGGCATAATAAAGCCCGTAAGGTCTGGCGGCATCGCTGATGGCGAGATTCCTGACGCCGGGCTGCACGCGCGCGGTACGTGCCAGCGGATCGATTTCCAGAATGCGATTCAATTTGGCCAGCGACATTAATATCCCTGCGCTATGCGGCAAGGCTCCGCCGGAAAGCCCTGTCCCCGCGCCGCGCGCCACAACTGGCGTTTGTGTTTCATGACAGAGCTGCAAGATCTGAATAATGTGTTGCTCGGTCTGCGGCAGTACGACAATCATCGGCGTTTGCCGGTATGCGGACAAACCATCGCATTCATAGGGTTTGAGGTCTTCCGTTTCATGCAGCACGGCGTCAGGCGGTAGAAATGCGCGCAGCCGCCTGATGAGTTCAGGCGCGGGGGACATCGCTAATCCTCTGTGTTTTATTCCGAAGGCTTGCGCATTTCATGATTCGCGAGTTTTTCCAGCATGGTGACAATGGCTGAATTATCCCATTTTGCGCCGCCATGTGCGATACAGGCATTAAATAATTCGCGTACTGTTGCGGTGTTAGGCAGGCTGATGCCCAGTGCGGATGCGCTTGACAGCACGATATCCAGATCCTTCTGGTGTAATGCTATTTTGAAACCCGGATCAAAATTGCGCTTGATCATGCGTTCGCCATGCACCTCCAGTACGCGTGAAGCGGCGAAGCCGCCCATCAAGGCCTGGCGTACTTTTTGCGGATCCGCGCCGGCCTTGGATACATAAAGCAGCGCTTCGGCAACCGCCTCAATGGTGAGCGACACGATGATCTGGTTGGCGATTTTACAGATCTGGCCTGCGCCGTTTCCACCGATCAATGTGACTTGCTTCCCCATCAATTCAAGAATGGGTTTCACGGCTTGGAATACCGTTTCTTCCGCGCCTACCATAATGGTCAGCGACGCATTCTGCGCGCCGATATCGCCGCCGGAAACCGGTGCATCGACATAATCATGACCGAGTGCGTTGATTCTGGCGGCAAATTGCTGCGTGGCCAGTGGCGAAATCGTACTCATGTCAATAATAACGCTGCGTTTTTCATGGTCACTTGCGGCATTTTGCAAACCGGAAACGATACCCTTTTCGCCGAACAGCACTTTCTCCACATCCGGCGTATCCGGTACCATCATGATGATGATTTCCACCTGCCGCGCCACATCCATCGGCGTTTCGCAAACAATGCCGCCCAACGCGGTAAGATCTTCTGGTACACCGCTGCGTGTGTGAAGAAAGAGTGAATGACCGCCGCGTATCAAATGTCCGGCCATCGGTTTGCCCATGATGCCAAGGCCGATGAATCCAATTTTTGCCATAAAAATGCGTATTAGATGTGTATAAAAAGAGGGTTAACAAGGCGTCAAACGCTGTTGTTATTTAGTATAAAGATAATGACAATTATTGTCTGCATTTCCGCGCAAGTGTTGTGGAATGCGGAAAAAACATGTAGATTGTTGATTAAATAATTGTATTTCCGGTAAAACAATAAAAATGTGTATCTTACGATTACGCCACGGTTTTGCCTGTGGCCTTTTATTTATCCTTTTTTTGTTCAGTGGTTGCCAGTCATTGATGACGCAATCACCAGTCACACCGGATCCGGTCGTCAGCACTTTGCCGATTCCGCTCGCCAGTCATGAATTCAGTATCGACGCTTTTCGCGAGGATGTCGTTGGCAAGATACAGAGCATTACTGTCGAGTATGAGGATACACTTTCCGATATCGCCCGGCGCTTCAATCTGGGGTATGAAGAGATTGTCAGCGCCAATCCCGGCGTGGATCCCTGGTTGCCGGGAGAAGGCACCCGGATCGTCATCCCGACCCAGTTTGTTTTACCCGATGCGCCGCGCGAGGGTATTGTGATCAACCTTGCCGCGATGCGGTTGTTCTATTATCCGCCCGTTAAACAGGGTGAACTGCAGAAAGTGATCACGCATCCGGTCGGTATTGGTCGTCTGAATTGGAAAACGCCCGAAGGCGTAACCCGGATTACCACCAAGACTGAAAATCCGGTCTGGATTCCCACGCCTTCTATCCACAAAGAATATGCGCGCAATGGCAATCCGCTGCCTGCCGTAGTTCCACCCGGACCTGACAATCCGATGGGTACGCATGTGATGCGGCTTGCCTGGCCGGCTTATGCGATCCATGGCACCAACAAGCCGCCCAGCATCGGAATGCGCGGCAGTTTCGGGTGTATCCGCATGTATCCGGAAGATATTGCCAGTATTTATCATCATGTGCCGGCCGGTACGCCGGTACGGGTGGTCAATCAACCCCGCCTGTTCGGCTGGCGCGGCGATGCGCTGTATCTGCAAACCTATCCGATACTCGAAGACGACAAACGCAACCACGGTCAGCGGCTGAGCGTCTTGTTGAAAACCGCGCGCGCCGTGCTCAAGGCGCAAATCAATGCGCGGCCTCATGCTGAAATCGACAAGGCGCTGCTTGAAGAAATTATCCATAATCCACGCGCAACCCCGATCCCCGTCACGCAACAGGGTATAACGCTGCTGACCTATCTTGATAAGGCTGCTCATGTGCAAAACACGCTGCCATTTAATGCAACCTGGACCAGCGATTTGAACGGGAAGCTGGAAATGGCGGATGATGCATCAGGACCGATGTGGTAATTAAAAATGCTTCAAATCCGGGTATTTCTTTGCGGGTTATAATGTATTCACCGCGGTACGCAGTCCTTCAAGATTCTGAATCATCCGCTCTTTCTTGTGTTCCCGTCCGATACTGCGCTTGAGTACGTTGCCCAGCCCGTCAACCTGATCCGTCGATGTGCGATGGGTATAAAATACGATAGAACCGTTGCGGTAAGGCAGGCAGCCGACAATCAAATGACTTGAATTATAGGAATGTCCGACATAAAACTGCCGGGTGGCGATGATGGAAGCGGTGTCCGAGGCCATCATGATCCGGTGGCTCAGAATAGCCGTTGGACGATGATCGACTGTGCTGCTGAGCCAGGAAAAAAGTTCTTCAGCACCGGCTGGCAATGGTGCGGGATAGTTGAGCCATGCGGTATGCAAGGCAGGCGAGAAGTGTTCTAGCAGCTTACTGTTGATTGCCGCTATGCGTAATTCTTCGCCGGGATGAACGAGCGTGTCTTGGCGGGCATAAGGCGCAATACCCTTCAATCCATGCTGACGGTAAGCCTGCCAGCGTTGCAGGAGAATGTGCCGGTAATGTTGTGAGACAGCGGCGGCAACGGGTGCCGTATCTGTGGCAGTCAAGTTTTTCTTCAGTTCAGCGAAGCTTTTGATTTCCTCCGCCGACAAGTTAAACCGATCGCCGGGTTCGGCATCGAGTAAATTGTTCACTTCATCAATCTGATCGGATAAGAAAACAAGATCGCTGAAAGCGTCACTATTAGATTCCGGTACTATTGTGCCGTACTGCTGCACATCCGGATCGATCATTGCCAGATCTCCACGCTTGAAAAATTCAGCCAGTTTTGCCGGCGGAGACGGAAGATACATGGCCAATCCCAAGGCCAGCTCTTTCTGGGTTGCCTCGGCTATTTCAAAAGACACAATTTCACCTTGATCCAGTGCAGTGATTTGCTCTTCATCAAGTTCAAATGTTGTGATAATGGTTTTAACATCAGCTGCAATCACATTGGCCTGTGCATGAGTCTGTGTATGCAAAGCGGCTATGAGCAAAAGAAAAAAGGCATGACCATAAGCGGAAATGTTTACAGAAATTTTTTGTTGCACGCTTTTTTTCATCTAATAATCCATCGGTGTTTGAGATTAATACTATTGAATCAGAATCATAGCATCAAATACCGTGTTATGGAGAAGCGAAAATTTTGCACCCTGTACCGACAATGGAAAAAGGATTGATGGTTTCTCCCCTCATGAGCGCTACCGTAATGGCGGCACAAACAAAATCAATATCAGCGTATTTCTGAAAATGTAAGATGCGACTGGTAATCCGGCGCGAATCAATCGAGTCATGTTGTGCGTACATGCTGACTCGGATCCTGTTTGCATACGGTGACAACTGTTTTGGTTTATCTTGGTTTGCGTGGATTCTCACACCAGTAATGTCGGTAAAGTTTACACTTTAAGGCATTGTCACGTATTTAATACTATTAATATATCAACAGGTTAGTTGTTGGTGAACGAATCTCGTGAATATCTTTTTGATAGATAACAAGTTTTATATTTCAAGAAGTGTCGAAATAACCGGTGCTCGAAATAAATTTTTGAAGATTGCAATCATTAGGCGTTTTAATCTTCTAATTTCCAATATCAGGCTGGCGATATTGTTCGGTTCCCAGGCAAATCCTGAACGCCAGAAACACTTTGGCAGTGATATCGATCTGGCGATCATGACCGATGCGCCGGTAAGCGGTCTTTAAGCTGCAATTGATGGAGATGATCAGCGCCGAATTAGACTGTTCGGTGGACATTGTTGATGTCAAGGAAGCGCCGGAGCCGATACTTGGGGAGGTTTTCAAAGGTCTGCGGCTGCTGGGTGACGACACGGCCTACGTGCAGCTGTTGACGCGTCACTTGCTGAATACCGCCGATTTTGTTTCGTTCAATTTTGCTTTGTACTGTACCCCCTTGATCGAGATCTTGAACAGGTTCTTCGGCGTTGCGTACGGCGATCGAAGATAAAAAACCGGGTAATGTCGATCAATTGAAACAGGACATCGATCTGCAGGACATTCTGGTACTCAATCTGACCCGTGCCGTACAACTGAGCGTTGATGTCGGCAGCCATATCATCAGTAACGCCGATCACGCGGCACCGCAAACCATGGGAAACGTCTTTGCCGTTCTTCAGGAAATCGGCGCCATTTCCGCGTCGATGTGCCACCGGTTAAAAAAAGCCGTGGGCTTCAGAAATGTTGCGGTTCATCAATATGAAGCGATTAATTGGGAAATTGTTTATGCTGTTTGTGAGCATTCCATTCAGGATTTTCGCCAGTTTGTGCTGGAGATCAGTCGCTATGCCAGGTTGTGATTTTTTCCGCAATGCAGCGGTTATTTGCTTGCTGATAACGTCAGATCCGCAGGCTGTTCACGGCCTTCCTTTAAATCCGCTGAATCCACCTGAAATACGGTAATACACGCGCCTGAGCGGGGTGGTATCGCGCTCAATGACGTGACTTTTGATTTCACCGGGTGCGATGAGCATGTTTTTGAGATTATCGCCTTCGCGAATGTGATCAAGGTGGAGCGGTTTCATGGCGATCTGGACAATCGGCCGTGTTGTCGGCGGCTGTTCCGGAAACCAGTAATCGTACATTGCGCCGGTATCGCCGAACAGATTGCGTGAGCGGATATCCAGATTACGGTGTGCATGGTTGTAAAAATACAGTGAGCTGGCGATTGACCATTTACTCATTCCGACAATGATGGGTTCCTGCCCTGTCTGTTGACGGACGGTATCGGCAACTTGCGCTACTACTGCCGTAGTTTCGCGCCAGAAATAATGTTGTGTGAATAATGAATAAGGGATGCCGGGTATACCCAGTACGAGATAATGGAGTGTAAATGTATAGCCCAACAGGCAGGCGATCAGTGTGGGCCGCCACAGTTTTTGCAACCACTGTACAAACCTGTCGGGCGTATCTGTATTGATCATCCAGGCTATTGCGGGCAGCGCGGCGAGCCAGACCGGGCCATTCCAGTGAAATTTGGGATGATCGAATAGGCTGAAAAAGAAAAAGACCAGCAACGGGATACCGGTAAAAATTTTTATAAATAAGTGTTTCCGGTGTTGCGATGGTTCATCCTGTTGCCGGTTGCCGGAAAAAATGATCCATACCGCGGCGAGAAAACCAGCGGGTGTCAGCAGGAGAATGCAGTAAATCAGCAGAAAATGCACCGAGAACTGATTGTCACCCGCGACATGCCGGGTTGTCTGAAACAGGAATGAAGTCCATTCATGCTGAAAATTCCAGATCAAGACCGGTGAGAACAGCGCCAGTGCCAGCAAGGCGGTCAGATATGGGTGAGGGCGCCGTAACCAGCGGCGCGCGGTTGGATCGATCAGAACAAAAAACAGTGCCGCCAGACCCAGTAATGCCAGCGTATATTTGGCCAGCAATCCTACGCCGAAAGCAACACCCGTACCAATCCAGGCGGATTGCTCTCCGGCGACCAGCGCGCGTTCCAGGAAATACAGTGTGGCGATCCACGCGGCAACCAGCGGTGCATCCGGTGTCATCAGAAAGCCGGTTGCAAAACCAAACGGCAAAACGGCATAGAGCATTATTGTCCTCAGCGCGACGGATTTGTCGTATAAATTCTGTGCCAGGGCATACAGAAATGCCATGCCAATCAAGTGACATAAAAATGCACCGATACGTACGCCTGCTTCGTTATCACCCAGAACCGCTGTCCCCAGCCAGATGAGCCATGCAACCAGTGGCGGGTGATCGTAATAACTCAGATCGATATGCTGTGCATATTGCCAGTAATAGGCTTCATCGGGGATGAGTTGCGCAACGCTCAGATAAACCAGGCGCAGCAAGACGCAAAACAGAATTAATCCGATTGCGGCCACGCGCCAGCGTAAATCAGGCGACGATATGTTTTTTTCATCCGGAAAAACATAAAAAGCGGCGCCTAAGTAATTGATTACGGCCGCAGCAATAATTGCAGGAATAATGGCGAATTCAGGTGGTATTCCCCAAACATCGACAGATAAGGCCAACACGCCGCCCCGCAGTAACAGTGCAAGTGCCCCGACAGTCAGGAAACGGCCAAACTGATGCCATTGCAATGGGCCTGTATTGTGTTGAACAAAAGCCCATTTTGTGTTCAGCGTATAGTTAAAAACGACAGCAACCAGGAAACTGACAAAATGCGCCAGCGCAAGTCCGGCGTCGTGGCTGATCATCCATTGAAAAGTCAGTGCATCCACGACAACGCCGAGTAACCCTACCACAGCGAAGCGGCCGGCTGTATTCATCGATATGACCCCGCCGGCGAGTGTCATCAGCCGCTGCAGATAGGTGAGCTGGTGTGCAAATGACAATTTTGAAACGCCGTGCAGACGGTCACGAAACCGAATCGGAATTTCTTTGATGCGCAGATCGCCGTCGTTGGCCATCAGTATCTCGAGCAGGACTTTATAACCTTCCGCCTGGTCAGAGACTCTGGCGGCCAATGACCGCCGGAATGCAAAGAAGCCCGAGGTTGCATCGCTGACATCGCATACCGGGCAGGCCAGTATTCCACCCATGCGGGATAAAAGACGCCTGTGCAGCGGCCAGTCATGGGTGTCGCCACCCGTGACATAGCGGCTGCCGATGACAACATCATATTGGTTATTCAGAACAGGGGAAACCAGGGCATTCAATTGGTCAGGCGGGTGACTTAAGTCCGCGTCCATAACGATAATGACATCGCTTTGCGCAGCCGCGGCGCCCGCTAAAACCGAGGCTGTCAGATCCGGTTTTGCGGTTCTTTCAATCAGACGAATGCGTGATTCTTTTTGCCAGGCGCGGATTTTTTCCGGTGTGCCATCACTGGAGCCGTCATCGACGAAGATAATTTCATAGGATGCCGGTGGAATGTTGAGTGCGAGAAGTTGTGTTAACAGTAAATCGATATTTTCTGATTCGTTCAGTGTGGGCACTACAATCGAGAATTGCGTCATGCCGCGCCAGCCGGTATTGTTTTAATTTTTGTTGTCTTTCGCATAATGATTAGTTGTTCTGGCTTTGCCGTTTCTGGTATTTCGCGACTGCGCGGTTATGATCCCGCAGGTTGGTGGAAAATTTTGATTCGCCATTACCTTTGGCGACAAAATACAGTGCATCAGTGCTGGCCGGGTTTACAGCGGCGTGAATGGAGGCGAGGCCGGGCATGGCAATGGGCGTAGGTGGCAGGCCGGAACGGGTATAGGTATTATAATCATGATCTGTCTGCAAATCTTTTTTACGCAGATTGCCGTCAAACTGATCGCCCATGCCATAGATCACGGTTGGATCGGTCTGTAAACGCATGCCGATACGCAAACGATTGACAAAGACACCTGCAATTTCGGTACGGTCACTTTCCAACCCTGTTTCTTTTTCAACGATAGATGCCAGAATCAGCGCTTCATAAGGTGATTCCAGCGGGAGGGGCTCAATTCTTTCATCCCAGGCTGCCTGCAGGTGATTCTGCATGCTCTGATAGGCACGGCGCAGTATTTCGATATCGCTGCTGTTTTTCAGAAAAAAATACGTATCCGGGAAAAACAGGCCTTCAGCGGATGATTCGCCTGTCCCTATTATCTGCATGATTTCTGTTTCACTCATACTGTCTATTGTATTCCGTATATCCGGATGGCTATAGAGTGTTTCGCGGAATTGCGCGAAAGTCCAGCCTTCGATAAAGCGGATTTCGTTTTGCCGGATATCGCCTTTAATCAGATATTCCAGCAGTTCAATTTGGGACAGATTTTCAGTGAGCAGATAATCACCTGCCTTGACGGTCGAATCATTGTCGAGATAGCGCGATAACAGGATGAAGGACCAGGTATCGGAAAGCATCCCGGCATCAACCAGTTGCTGGGCAATCTGCTTTAAGTTACTGCCGGGTTTGATTGAAAATTCGTAAGGCGTGTGCGGCAATACGATTTCACGGTGATAATGATGATAAAGCCATCCTGCAAGCAAGATGGCGACCAGAACGAAGCCAAGAAAAACTAAAGAAAGGCGTTTTAGCGTCAGCATGCGCCGTCGAATCAGCCTACACTTTACGGAATGCTAATGTTCCATTGGTGCCGCCAAATCCAAAGGAATTCGACAATGCAACATTGATTCGCATGTCGCGCGCCGCATTGGCGACGTAATCCAGATCGCATTGCGGATCCTGGTTGTCAAGATTAATGGTTGGCGGGGCAATTTGGTGATAGACCGCCAGTATGGTAAAAATCGCTTCAATACCGCCTGCAGCGCCGAGTAGATGTCCTGTCATGGATTTTGTCGAGCTTACGGCAAGTTTTCTGGCATGATCTCCGAAACAACGCTTTACAGCAACGGTTTCAGCAATATCACCCAGCGGTGTTGAAGTGCCATGCGCATTGATGTAATCCACTTCGGAAGGATGGGCGCCGGCGTTCTTGATTGCACTCGACATGCACCGTGCAGCGCCTTCACCATCTTCGCTGGGGGCGGTCATGTGATAGGCATCCGCACTCATGCCAAAACCGGCGAGTTCGGTGTAAATTGTCGCGCCCCGGCGTCTGGCATGTTCAAGTTCTTCCAGCACCAGTACTCCGGCGCCTTCACCCAGTACAAAACCATCCCGTGCTGTGTCCCACGGCCGGCTGGCGGCTTCCGGAACAGCATTGCTGGATGAAAGTGCCTTCGCGGCAGAAAAACCGCCAATGGCCAGTGGCGTAACACAGGATTCCGCACCACCGCAGACCATGATATCGACGTCGCCGTATTCAATCATGCGCGCGGCATTGCCTATGCTGTGCGTTGCTGTCGTACAGGCGGTGACCATCGCCAGGTTGGGTCCTTTATAACCATATTTGATAGAGACATTGCCCGCTATCATATTGATGATGGTACTGGGTATAAAGAAAGGTGAAATTTTCCGGGGACCACCCTTATGATAAGCCGCATCGGTATCTTCAATCATCGGCAAGCCGCCGATACCTGAGCCGATATGGACGCCGATACGTTCCGCTTCCAGGCCGGATATGTCTTCAAGCCCGGCATCTTTGATGGATTGTATCGCGGCAGCCATGCCGAAGTGGATAAAGCGATCCATGCGGCGCGCTTCTTTGGCGGGAAGATATTCATTCACATCAAAATCATCGACTTCTCCTGCAATCTGGGATGAAAAAGCTGATGCATCAAAGCGGGTAATGCGCGTAATACCGGATTTTCCGGATACGATATTATTCCATGCTTTTTTTACTGTGCTGCCAACGGGTGAAATAATGCCTAGCCCGGTGACGACGACCCTGCGTTTGGACAAATTAACTCCGATAAGCTAAGTATTTGTAGAAAGGTTAATTATTGGTGTTGTTGGTAACGTAGTCGATCGCTTCTTGAACGGTATTGATCTTTTCGGCCTGCTCGTCCGGAATTTCGCATTCAAATTCTTCTTCTAGCGCCATGACCAGCTCGACGGTATCCAGTGAGTCTGCACCCAAATCATTAACAAACGAGGATTCGTTTTTAACTTCGGATTCATTCACGCCCAGTTGTTCAGCTACGATTTTTTTAATGCGCTGTTCTATATTTTCCATCTAAATACTTCCTTCTAAGGTAAGAAAAATGTTCACTATATTAGCAAATTTTAAATTTCTACAAAACAAGAATCTACGCTAGAAAATTGTCCGCGGCAGAAACGCGTCGCAATAGATTCCATGAAATAAGCAATGCATTGTATTGAGCATAATTGTGGATCAATCCATATACATGCCACCGTTGACATGCAGTGTCGTTCCGGTGATATATCCGGCAGCAGAGGATGCAAGAAACGCAACCGCTGATGCGACTTCTTCCGCACGTCCCAGTCTGCCGACAGGCACATGCTGAATCAGATTTTGCTGCAATTCCTCACTTAAACCGCGTGTCATATCCGTATCAATGAAACCGGGCGCAACACAATTGACCGTGATATTACGGCTGCCGACTTCGCGTGCGAGTGATTTGCTGAAGCCGAAAATACCGGCTTTGGCTGCGGCGTAGTTCGTCTGGCCGATGTTTCCTATAGCACCGACAACAGAGGAGATATTAATGATGCGGCCGTAACGCGCTTTCATCATGGCGCGGAGAACTGAACGGCATAAACGGAAAGCGGATTTAAGATTGGTATCCATGATGTCATCCCATTCTTCATCTTTCATGCGTATAAGCAGATTGTCACGCGTAATTCCGGCATTGTTCACCAGTATTTCAACCTCACCAAACTGATCGCGAATGGTATTGATGGCATTGTTGATTTGATCGATATTGTTGACATTGAGTATGATGCCTTTGCCCCGGATATTCGCCTTGTTTAAATAGTTGTCAATGGTTTCGGCACCTTGCTCTGTCGTCGCGGTGCCAACGACTATTGCACCCTGCTGTCCGAGTTTTTGGGCAATTGCCTGTCCTATTCCGCGGCTTGCACCGGTTACCAGTGCTATTTTATTCTCCAAAATTCAAATCTCCATTAACTGAGTGTAACTGCCCTTGCTATCACACTTGTGTCCGCTGCTCAACGTAAAACTGAAACCGCTTCTTTGACTGCTTCACCATTGGACAGCGGCAAGTGCTGAAGGCTGCGGTCAATACGTTTGTCAAGGCTTGTTAAGATATTGCCCGGCCCACATTCCGCGATATGTGTAACGCCATCAGCTGCGAGCTGCCGGATCGTGTCGACCCAGCGTACAGGGCTGAACAATTGTTGTGCCAGGATATCCCTGATTGAATCGGCATCATGGTGCAATTTTACATCAACGTTATGTAACACAGGTATGGCAGGAGATTGCAGTGATGTCGCGGCGAGCTGCTGACGCATTTTTTCCGCCGCCGGTTTCATTAACCGGCAGTGGGATGGAATGCTCATTGGCAGCATGACAGCACGTTTGGCGCCTTTTTCTTTGGCCCGTTCAATGCCTTTCAGCACAGCATTCGTGTGCCCGGCTATTACAACCTGGCCGGGCGAATTGAAATTGGCCGGTTCAACAGATTCCTGCGCAGACTCCAGCGCATTTAATGCAACGATTTCCTGGCAGATTGAAGCGATTGTTTCATCCTCCAGTCCGAGAATTGCCGCCATCGCACCGGTGCCTTCCGGAACGGCCTCCTGCATGATTTGAGCGCGATAACGTACCAGAGATAAAGCATCTTTGAAGCTTAGCGCACCTGCAACAACCAGTGCTGTATATTCACCAAGGCTGTGACCGGCCAGGATCGACGGCTTATTGCCATTAAGACTTTCCCAGGCCCGATAGACCGCAACTCCGGCCATCAGCATCAATGGCTGGGTATTAACCGTCAGATTCAGATCTTCAGCCGAACCGTGACTGATCATAGTCCAGAAATCCTGTGCGAGGATATCCGAAGCTTCTGCAATTGTTTCGCGCACGACGGGTAGCGTATCGTAACCCGCCATCATGCCGACCGATTGAGAACCTTGTCCGGGAAAAACAAAAGCTAATTTCATATCTATCACCAGCGCAGTAACACCGCACCCCAGGTAAATCCGCCCCCTACGCCTTCCAGCAGGATTAATTGATCCTTATGAATGCGTCCGTCTCTGACCGCGATATCCAGCGCCAGCGGAATTGATGCAGCGGATGTGTTGCCATGCTTGTCAACCGTGATGACCACCTTGTCGAGGGGTACGCCCAGTTTTTGCGCGGTGGAACGGATAATGCGTATATTGGCCTGATGTGGAATCAGCCAGTCGATGTCAGAAGTCTGTAATTGGTTTTCCGTAACGGCTTCATGAACCACATCTTCCAGTACTTTAACTGCAAATTTGAAGACTGCGCCACCATCCATATTGATATAGGGATTGCCGCGTATCGTGCCGCCGCTGATGCTGCCCGGGACCGATAAAACATCGCGATAATTGCCGCTGGCATGCAGGTGGCTCGACAAAATGCCGGGTTCTTTGCTTTGAGAAAGTACCACCGCACCCGCGCCATCGCCGAACAGCACGCAGGTGCTGCGGTCATTCCAGTCCAATATCCGGGAATAGATTTCACTGCCAACAACCAGTGCATTGCGGCATTTTCCAGATTTCACGAACATATCCGCTGTGGCGAGTGCATAAACAAAGCCGCTGCAGACCGCCTGAACGTCAAAAGCCGGGCAGTTTTCCACGCCCAGTTTATCCTGCAGGATGCAGGCTGTACTCGGAAAAACCATGTCAGGCGTTGTTGTGGCTACAATAATCAGATCGATGTCTTTGCTGGTTATGCCGGCGGCGGCCATTGCGTTTTGGCTGGCCAGCAGCGCCAAATCGCTGGCCGATTGATCTTCGCGTGCGATATGACGCTGCATAATACCCGTACGCGTTCGTATCCATTCATCACTCGTTTCCACCATCTTTTCCAGATCCTGGTTGGTG
This sequence comes from uncultured Nitrosomonas sp., assembly GCA_964612715.1. Taxonomy (GTDB): domain Bacteria; phylum Pseudomonadota; class Gammaproteobacteria; order Burkholderiales; family Nitrosomonadaceae; genus Nitrosomonas. Next base: position 18,526 of record CAZTCY010000029.1, read on the forward strand.
AGTACTCTTTCCGGCAGGTAGCTGCCTGTACCGATGATTCGTGAATACATGATTTAACTATTTTGCGTTGTTGTTAAAGATTGCTTGGAAAGTTCGGATACGCGTTCGGTAATGCGACGCAACATGCCGCCACGTACTTCATCGGCTGCACGTTTGACTGCCGATGTGAATGCAAGAATATCCGCCGAACCGTGACTTTTGATGACAATGCCTCTTAACCCCAGAAAACTTGCGCCATTGTATCTGCGATGATCCACCCGGCGTTTAAATGCATTAATGACGGGCAACGCGACAATGCCGGCAATTTTTGTCAGCATGTTGCGTTTAAATTCTTCACGCAGATAGGTCGCCAGCATCTGTGCCAATCCTTCGGATGTTTTTAATGTCACGTTACCGACAAAACCGTCACAAACAACGACATCGGTTGTGCCTTTGTAGATATCATCGCCTTCAACATTACCATAAAAATTAAGACCGCTTTTTCTGAGCAACTCGGCGGCTTGTTTGACAACGCCGTTACCCTTGATTTCTTCCTCGCCAATGTTAAGCAGGCCGATGCTGGGAGATGTCTTGTTTTCAATCGAAGCAACGAGTGAAGCGCCCATGACGCCAAATTGCAGCAGGTGCTCAGCAGTACAGTTGACATTGGCGCCGAGGTCAAGCACATAAGTATGCCCCCTGATTGTGGGCAGAATAACTGCCAGTGCCGGACGGTCGATGCCGGGAATGGTTTTTAGGACAAATCGGGATGTTGCGAGTAACGCGCCGGTATTTCCGGCGCTGATACAGGCTTGCGCTTCCCCTGTTTTAACAAGATTGATAGCGACGCGCATGGATGAGTCTTTTTTATTCCGTAACGCTAATGCCGGAGATTCGTCCATGCCAATCACTTCGCTGGCCGGATGTATTCTGATTCTGGGATTGAGTTTGAAACCGGCCGCTTTCAATTCGGCCTCAATGGCTTCCGGAATGCCAACCAGAATAATATTCGCTTCTGGATCCTGACTGAGATAATGGATTGCAGAAGGCACCGTCACATGTGGTCCGTGGTCGCCGCCCATGCAATCTATCGCTACAGTGATATCCAATTCCAATGCCTTTCTGGCAATATATTTTATTTATTAGAATAGAAGCTGCAGATCATGGATCTATCAGCTATGTTTAATCGTCGTCGGATTTGGTATTTAAGACTTTCTTGCCACGATAATAGCCATTTGGACTGATATGATGGCGCAAGTGAACTTCTCCGGTGCTGGGTTCAATCGCTAGCGGAGGATTTTTCAATGCATCATGCGAACGATGCATGCCTCTTTTTGAAGGTGATTTTTTATTTTGTTGGACGGCCATGTTTACATTACTCCTTAAATCAATGCTGTGTCTTTTTTAGTGCTTTCAAAACCGCGAACGGATTTTTGAGATCTGGGGATTCTGTCAGATTGCAGTGTTCCGGTTGATGTGTCTCACATTCACCTTCGCTGTGGCGTGAGGATATCGATAAACTTAATATGATTTCTTCTTCTATTAAGTCCAATACATCCATTTCAGCGGTTGCCAACAGGGCATCTGCCGAATCATCCGCATCCGCCAGAATCAGTTCGTTCTCTGTTTTGGCCAGTAATAAAAAAGTATCGATATCAACGCGATGCGACAAACCGCCGAGACAGCGCTGGCAGCGTAGCTGCATTTTACCTTCCACCTTTATGCGCAGGTGCGGTTTGTTATCCTGGTCGAGAATGCCGCTGATTTGATATAGTATTTCACCATGATTTTCATATAGAAAATCATGTAAACGCTCAAGTTCAGCGAGCGGTATTCTACCATGATGCGCTTCAGCCTTGCGTACAAAATCAAGAGGATCGATTACAAATCTTACAGACATAAGGCGCGCATGTTATATTTTTTATCTTTCAGTGTCAAAAAATGCAGCAAGAAAATTGAAAATACAAAAAATTATCCCAAAAATCATACTTGCTTCCACCTCAGTGTACCGTCGCGAATTATTGCAGCGATTGCAGATACCATTCGAAACAGCCAATCCTCAGGTTGATGAAACGCTATGGCCGGACGAAACGCCACAGCAATCGGCGTTGCGTCTGGCGGAAGCCAAAGCGCGCGCTGTCTCCGGAGAATATTCCGATGCATTGATCATCGGTTCGGATCAGGTTGCTGTGCTGGATGGTGTGCAATTAGGCAAACCGATGACGCACAACAATGCGATCCGGCAGTTGCAACGGGTGCGTGGAAGAGAGGTATGCTTCTATACGGCGCTATGTTTATTGAATAACAGAACAGATCAGACGCAAACCCGGTTAGTTCCCTGTTATGTGCAGTTCCGCTATTTTAGCAATCAGCAAATCGAAAACTATCTGCGTAAAGAGCAACCGTATCATTGTGCTGCCAGTGCAAAATCGGAAGGTCTGGGAATTGCTTTGATCGAGCATATGCATGGTGATGATCCCAATGCGTTGATCGGCCTGCCGCTGATTGCACTGGTCGGGATGCTGAACAATGAAGGCGTGAACATTCTGTAATCCGGAGCGGTCGGATGGTTGCGGTTTGCAAAAGCCACAATAATGTGTGATGTGAAAAGATTCGATCCGCTCAATTGCGAGCGAGTAAAGTTATTTACTAAAAGGATAGGATGTTATAATCACCCGATGAAAAATTTTCCCGCTTCTTTCGCGATATTTATTCTGGTTATCGTTATGTTGACGAACGGAATCGGTATTTCATTCAAGTCGGAAGTTTTTACGCATGAGCTGGATCATCTTCGCCAGTCGCTTGCACTCAATCCGGAAATGCATTTGGACGCGCATCGCGATAGTGTCATTATGGATAATGCCGAACTCGATGCCGCGACACATTTATGTCTTCATGCAGCCGGTCAGTATCAGCCTTTTTATTTTTTGCTCATCGCGCTGATGCCGCCGCTGGAAGGCAAAGAAATACTAACCCCGCGAATATCCTTGTTTCTGCCAGATTCAGTTCTGGAATCCCCTTACCATCCACCGCGTATTCACACATAGTCCAAAGACAATCCGCATTTGACGCCGGAACGCAGCGTTTTTCCGCGTCTTATTAAGTCGTTTGTAATTCACCGGATTCGCCGGATGCTCTGATGTTTCTATAACATCTGCCTGTTGTCCTCGCGAACCTTGCAAGGACTCTCACATGAATTTAAATGAATTGAAGTTTGTATTGGCATTGGCAATCTATCGATCGGGTGCGATGTTCTTCTTGCCGTTCATATTCTGCGTTACTGATTTGCAGGCTGGAAGTGCGGCGAAAGCAGGTGTTGGAGGTATTATCCTGTCCCAAGATACAGATGCTGCTGCCGAAACATTGCTTGCTGAAGAAGCCGGGTTGACATTGCAGACCGCGGTGCAGTTGGCACTGCAGCATAATCCCGAACTGGCGGCATTCGACAAGGAGGCGCGGGCCTTGCGCGGATTGACGATACAGGCGGGATTATTGCCCAATCCTATCATGCAGTATGATAGCGAAGATATCAGCTCCCGGTCCGATAGTCCGGGTGCGCGGTTCGATTCGATTCGTATCAGTCAATTATTTGAAACCGGCGGTAAGCGTTCCGCCCGTACCCGGGTCGCTTCCTTGGGACAGGAGAGTGCCGAACAGGATTATGCCGCCCGGCGGCTGGATTTGATGGCCCGGGTTGCCAATGTGTTTCTGGATGTGCTGGCAGGTCAGGAACGATTGAAGCTGGCGCTTGCCGGTCAAGCGCTTGCGCAGAGCGTGCTTGATGCCGCAGCCAAACGTGTCAAAGCCGGTAAGGCGCCGCCGATTGAAGAAACGCGCGCACGGGTTGCGCGCGCTACCGCGGATATCGAGGTCGAGCAAGCGCAGCGCAGCCTGATCTCATTCCGTAAACAGCTCGTGCTGTTGTGGGGGAATTCAACTCCCGTTTTTGCGCATGTGCTGGGAGATCTGGAAGTATTTGTTGCTATTCCTGAGTTGAATGTACTCGAAACTCGTTTGCAGCAAAATCCGCTGACCCTGCGTAGCCTGAAAAACCTCGAGCAGCGTCAGGCATTGTTCACGCTGGAAAAAGCGCGGCGGATTCCGGATATTACCGTCAATGCGGGAATCAGGCGTTATGGTCATGATATTGCCAATGACACCACGGCGCTGATTGGCGTATCAGTACCCTTGCCATTATTTGACCGCAATCAGGGCAATCTGATGGCAGCGCAACAACGCATCAACCGGGCTATGGACGAACAGGTGGCAACCGATCTGCAATTGAAGGCACTGCTGACGCAGGCGTACGAGTCGCTGATCGCGGCGGATACACAAATCGGCAAATTGCGTGACGAAATTCTTCCCGGCGCACGAGAAACGTTCAGGATGGCCAGCCGTGGCTATGAATTGGGCCGATTCGGCTTTCTGGAGTTGCTGGATGCGCAGCGCACATTATTTCAGAATCAGATGCTTTATCTGCAGGCCTTGACCAATTATCAGCGTTTGATCAATGAAATCGAGCGTTTGACCGCAGAGCCCATGGAGCAGATCAATGACAGGTTATAAAAAATTCACGCAGCAGCGTATCGGCAAGTGTCGATTTGGTGAGGAATTGAGGAGCCCATTGTGAACAAAACCAATCATAAACCGATTTTTATCGTGATTGTTGTCGGTATTATTCTCGGAACGATTATCCTTAACCTGGACAAATCGGCAGCGCCGGATGATGCAGGCCATCACGAATCTTCAAGTGTATCCGCCGGTTCGGATCATGCGGAAGAAACCGGCCCCAGGGGCGGCAGAATTTTTACTACGGATGATTTCAGCGTGGAAGTCACCAGTTACGAGCAAGGTGCCGAGCCCCGGTTTCGTTTGTACCTCTATGAAAAGAATAAGCTTCTTCTGCCGGATGAGGTGAAAGTGACCATGACGCTGTCGCGGCTTGGCAGAGCGGCGCAATTATTTACATTTAAACCAGCCGGGGAATATTTGCTGGGCGATCAGGTTGTAAAAGAGCCGCATTCTTTTGATGTTTCAATCGCAGCGGAATGGCGCGGCAAAGTGTTTCACTGGGGATACAGTCAGGTGGAGGCGCGTATCGAGATGAGTGAGGATACGTTAGCCAGTACCGGCATCAACATTCAAACCGCGGGTCCAGGCATGATAAAGCCTAAACTTCAACTGCCCGGCATTGTGATGTTTAATCATCATAATATTGTACGTGTTGTGCCACGGGTACAAGGTATCGTTCTCGAGGTTCCGCGCCATCTGGGCGAACAGATCAATGAAGGTGCCGTTCTGGCGGTTGTTGAAAGCCCGTTGCTGGCCGATTTACGCAGTCAGTATCTTGCTGCGCGAAAACGTCTGGCGTTGGCGAATGTTAATTTTCAACGGGAAAAACAACTCTGGGAGGAAAAAATAACCGCCAAACAGGAATATCTGACAACACAGCAAGTGCTCAGCGAAGCGGAAATTGCACTGGAGCTCGCTGCGGCAAGACTGCGTGCCATTGGTGAAGAGCCTGAGACGGCCAGGTTGCTGAAGAATCTGACACGCTATGAAATCCGGTCGCCTATTTCAGGCTTGATTACAACCAAAACCATCGCGCGCGGACAGGTTGTCAGAGAGGATGATGAAATATTTACCGTTGTCGATACTTCCACCATGTATGCGGATTTAACGGTTTACCCCAAGGATTTGGCCATCATCAGACTCGAACAACAGGCCAACATCAGATCAACGGAAGCGAATATTGAGGGTTCAGGCGAAATAACTTATATCAGCGCCATGTTAAACCCGCAAACACGCACGGCGATTGCGCGCATTACACTGGAGAATCCGGAAGGAAAATGGCGTGATGGCATGTTTGTTCATGGTGCTGTCGCCATAGAGGAAATAGAAGTACCGGTTGCCGTAAAAATAGAAGCTTTGCAGACGCTCCTGGATTGGACTGTCGTTTTTGCCCGTTATGGTAATTATTTTGAAGCGCGTCCGCTTGAATTGGGGCGTAGCGACGGTGAAATGGTCGAAGTGCTTGATGGATTGCATGCGGGTGAACACTATGCTGCACGCAACAGTTTTGCGATCAAGGCCGAATTGGGTAAGTCGAGTGCCGAGCATGATCACTGATTCACGGCCGTTAAATGCCATTGCGCGTAACGTAAGAAAAATACAACCCATAGGATAACGGGGTAAAACTGTGTTTGAACGTATTCTACAAATCTCCATAGATCATCGCGGTCTGGTCATGGCGGCGGTATTTGCGATGGCTTTGCTGGGTATTTACAGTTACCAGAAAGTACCGATCGATGCGGTCCCGGATATTACCAATGTTCAGGTGCAGATCAATACCGAAGCGCCAGGCTATTCACCGCTGGAAACGGAACAGCGGCTGACGTTTCCGATAGAAATGATCATGATGGGATTGCCGCACCTCGATTACACCCGTTCGCTTTCACGCTATGGCCTGTCGCAGGTTACCGTTGTTTTTAAAGACGGTACGGATATTTATTTTGCCCGCCAGCTGGTCAGTCAGCGCATACAGGAAGTCAGCAATCGTTTGCCGGCGGGAATTGAGCCCCGCATGGGGCCGATTTCCACCGGACTGGGTGAAATTTTTATGTGGACGGTTGACGCCGGGGAAGGCGTCAGAAAACCGGATGGCACGGTCTACACAACAACGGATCTGCGCGAAATTCAGGACTGGATTATCCGTCCACAATTGCTGACCGTTCGCGGCGTTACCGAAGTCAATTCAGTCGGTGGCTATGTCAAACAGTTTCATGTGACGCCCTATCCCGAAAAGCTGATTTCGATGGGTCTGACCTTGCAGGATGTGGCGACTGCTTTGTCACTCAATAATCTGAATATCGGTGCGGGTTATATTGAAAAAAGGGGTGAACAGTATCTTGTCAGGGTTCCCGGGCAAGTCGCCAATCTGACGGAAATCGGTGAGATTATTCTCGGCAGCCGGCAAGGCATCCCGATACGCATCAAGGATGTGGCTGAAGTCATTATCGGCAAGGAATTGCGCAATGGTGCCGCGACGCAGAACGGCAAGGAAGTCGTATTGGGAACGGCGCATATGTTGATTGGCGAGAACAGTCAAATCGTTTCAAAGGCTGCGGCTGCAAAGCTGGATGAAATTAATCGCAATCTGCCGGAAGGTGTCGTGGCGACACCGGTTTACAATCGCATGACGCTGGTCGATAAAACCATACAAACGGTTGCGTCCAACCTGACTGAAGGTGCAATTCTGGTCATTGTCGTGCTGTTTTTGTTTCTGGGTAATTTACGTGCTGCATTGATTGCTGCGCTGGTGATTCCGCTATCCATGCTGTTTACCTTGATCGGTATGGTTACCAATAATGTCAGCGCCAATTTGATGAGTCTTGGTGCGCTGGATTTCGGCATCATCGTTGATGGTGCCATTGTCATTGTCGAAAATTGTATTCGCCACTTGGCACTGGAGCAGGCGCGGCTTGGCCGGCGTTTGACGTTGTCCGAGCGTTTATCCGTTGTTTTTTCGGCCAGCAAGGAGACACGAAAAGCGCTTTTGTACGGTCAGCTCATTATCATCATTGTTTACATCCCGATTTTTGGGCTTTCAGGTGTCGAAGGCAAAATGTTTCATCCGATGGTGTTTACCGTGGTGACGGCGCTTCTGGGTGCGATTATTCTTTCCATTACCTTTGTTCCTGCGGCGGTGGCGCTGTTTCTGACCGGGGATATCCAGGATAAGGAAAACAAGGTGGTCCGGTATTCCAAGTGGGTTTATCTGCCCATGTTGAATTGGGTGCTGCGCAACAGAGCGTTAACCGTAACACTGGCGGTTACTGTCATGGTGCTTTCCGGGTTGCTCGCTACCCGGCTGGGCAGCGAGTTTGTGCCGAGCCTGAACGAAGGCGATATCGCGCTGCATGCGATCCGCATTCCCGGTACCAGTCTGACCACGGCCATTGAGATGCAGAATGAGCTTGAGGACAAAATCAAAACCTTTGCGGAAGTTGAACGTGTTTTTTCCAAAATTGGAACGGCGGAAATCGCGACTGATCCCATGCCGCCTAGTGTTGCGGATATATTCATCATTCTGAAGGACCAGGGTGAGTGGGAAGGGCCTTATAAAACCAAAGCCGAGTTGATTGCCGCAATGGCACGCGTGGTCAGCGATGTGCCGGGCAACAATTATGAATTTACGCAACCGATACAGATGCGTTTTAATGAGTTGATATCGGGTGTTCGCGCCGATGTCGCGATCAAGGTTTTTGGCGACAATATGGATGTGTTGCATGATGTCGGTGACAAAATTCTGTCGGTGATTGAAAAAATACCCGGCGCTGCGGATGCTAAAATTGAACAGTTGACCGGTTTGCCGATGCTGTCCATTCAAATGGATCGCGTCAAAATGGCACGCTACGGGTTGAATGTCTCGGACGTGCAAAATGTAATCGCCATTGCAGTCGGAGGATTGTCTACCGGTCTGATTTACGAAGGTGACCGCCGTTTCAATCTGGTCGTGCGTCTGCCAGAGCACTTGCGCGGCAATATCGACGCACTTAAGCGTTTGCCTATCCAGTTACCGAATGCGGTATTAAATGTACAGCCCAATGCAGCTGCGCCTTCTGCCGCTTACCTGACATTAGGCGACGTTGTCTATTTTGATGTCATCGCAGGCCCCAATCAGATCAGCCGCGAAAACGGTAAACGCAGAGTCGTTGTCAGTGCCAATGTGCGCGGCAGTGATCTGGGTTCATTCGTGCATGAAGCGCAGGCGCGTATTGCCAGCGAAGTGCACATTCCACCCGGCTATTGGGTTGCCTGGGGCGGGCAGTATGAGCAACTGGTTTCCGCGGCGGAACGTTTGACCATTATCGTGCCGATTGCACTGGGGCTGATCTTTATGCTGCTGTATTTGTTGTTTGGAAACCTGCGTGATGGCTTGCTGGTTTTTATGGGGGTGCCGTTTGCGGTTTCCGGTGGTATTCTGGCGCTCTGGCTGCGTGATATTCCATTTTCAATTTCTGCGGCAGTGGGGTTTATTGCGTTATCTGGAATTGCTGTCATGAATGGTCTGATCCTGATAACATTCATAAAGAATTTATACGAAAAGGGTTATACGCTGGAGGATGCCGTTAAAACTGGCGCGTTATCCCGGCTGCGGCCTGTCCTGATGACAGGCTTGACAGATGCCGTCGGTTTTGTGCCCATGGCGCTGGCTGTCAGTATCGGTGCCGAAGTTCAACGCCCATTGGCTACTGTCGTGATTGGCGGTGTTCTGACTTCAATGGTGTTGACCATGCTGGTTCTCCCGGTACTGTATCAGATAGCCTATCGGGAGAAAGCCGGGAGAAAACCATTAAAAGAATAGGTCCGCATACATGGGTGTCGAATTTTCTTACACTTTTATGCCTGCTTCTCCAGAAGATATTGAGGTTGTATTTTAACTGATTGTATTTTATAGATTATAAAAATTATTAAGAAATGGCGTGAAAATTGCTTGTTTATAAAAGAGGGAGTATTGATTTATATGGATGCGTTTTTCGTTCAGCTGTTTGTCGTTTGTCAGCAAAATCAAATTGAATCGCATATTTTTTATGATTGAATAATTTAAGTTGCATTTGATCCTTCAATTGAAAAATAATAAAAAAATCTTAATGAAATCTTTTAACGGAAGAGATTAAATAATATGGATAAAGATGAATCACTCGAGCAAACTCACCCATCAGGGACCGCACAAAAAATGTGCAAGGATGGCCATTTGAGCAAGCAAAAACGAAGGATGCTGTTAAAAGGCACTGCCGCTCTGCCTGTTATTATGACATTGTACAGTGGCGCAGCTCTGGCACGTACCAGCAATATCACAGGCGAAGCTGCTGCAGTGACCGAGGCCGTGTTTGTCGATACGATCAATGGTCCTCAATTGCTCTGCGTGTTTCCGAAGGAAAAACTGGATAACGGTGTGTATGACCTGGGGGATTCGCCCTCCTATACCTTGATAACAGAGCCTAAGATACAATTGACCGATACGGATCAGAACATACTGGCGAATAAAGCACAGCAACTGGAGAATTGCCATTTGCTGGGCGGAATTATGATCTCGGGGGCGGCGTTTACCTCTATTGCGGCCAAGACAGGCGCTTTTGATAACCTTATGGTTCTCTGATGTCATAAAGTCTGCAAAAGCTGTTACACTCAAAACAAATCTAACTGGAAATCAGAGTTTAGTATTTCTTCTTTCCTGTAATCCTTTCAAATACATTTTGTTGAATCGCACATTGCGTTATGCGCTGGCTATCAAGCAGTTTTCACTCACTTTTGATTGCGGATTGGGATGGTGAATATACAGTGTTCCAGCCTGATTCGGGAAAGACGCATTTTCTCAATCGCATGGGTATGCAAATGCTTTTATTTCTGAATCAGCATCCCGCGTCATCTTCGGAAGTTTGCGATTATCTGAGCAGAGAATTTGAACAGGAAACAGACCAAAACTTTCAAGACAGTATTGAAAAAATACTCTATCATTTTGATGCATTGGGTTTAATCAAGAAGGAAAATTAGCGAGTCAGGGCATGACGGTCAATCAGATTCCATTTCAGGAATTCCTCATGCTACTTCAGAATAACGGTCTCAAGGTAGCGATGGGTCCTTTTAACGTGCGTATTCAGACGCAATACAAACCGCTCATTGTGCAACTTTATACGCTTTACAGGTACTACCGGCTGGTGCCGGATGAGATCGCCGAGTTTCATGTGCGCATTGTTACCGAACGGTCGATCAAGAATCCTCTGAAATTGAAGGTTCGTTTTCTCATCGATGGCCAATCTCCATTTGAGAGTTTTCCGGAGGAACAGGCGCTGGCCGTACTGGAATGGGGAATCAATCTTGCGATCGCCGTTCGCGTCAATCATTTTTTGTTGCTGCATGCTGCAGTGGTTGAAAAGAACAATCATGTCATGTTGTTTCCGGCCTGGCCGGGCAGCGGTAAGACGACGTTATGTACCGCCCTGTCACACCGTGGATTCCGTCTGTTTTCTGATGAGTTCGGTTTAATGAATTTCCAGCAAGGTGTTTTTAATCCCCTGCCGCGCCTGATGCCGTTAAAGAATGAGTCCATAGCGGTGATCCGTCAATATCTGCCGGAAGCTGTAATTGGCCCGTCCATACCCAACACGCACAAAGGCACTGTCGCGCATGTTTGTCCGCCCGAAGAAAGCCTGCGGCTGTCAAATAATACAGCCAAAGCACGATGGGTTATTTTTCCTAAATGGGTTGCAGAAGCGGCGACACAACTGGAACCCATTGCCGATGCCGAGGCATTTATGTTGCTGGCAAGTAACGCATTTAATTATGAAGTGCTCGGGGCAAGCGGGTTTCGGGCTGTTGCGCAGCTGATTTCCAGCTGCGATTGTTATATGCTGGTCTATTCCGATTTAAATGAAGTAACAACTGTATTACATCATTTGATTGATGAAACCTGATTACCGTCATCATCAGATTCTGCTTGAGGCATTAATAAATCCGGAATGCCTTGCGCATTACTCGGATTCAGAGTGGGAGATGCTCATCAGGCTGGCGAGGCGTGTAAAACTATTGGGGCGTCTGGCCTTGTTGCTGAGAAGCAATGGTCTTTGGCAAGGCGTGCCGCTCAGAATCACGAACCAATTGACATCCGCGTTAGTGCAGGCGGAGAAACTGAAGCAATCGACGCAATGGGAACTGAACAGGATCGTGTGGGCGCTGGAAGATTACGATACCATCATCATTGCGCTTAAAGGGGCCGCTTATACCTTGGCAGGCTTACCCTATGCGGAAGGACGATTATCCGTCGATCTGGATTTGATGGTGCCTGCAAGCGATTTGGGAGAAATTGAATCATTGCTCAAGATCAAGGGGTGGCGGCATCGTCCGATTTCGGTTTATGACGAGCATTACTATCGCGTCTGGAGTCATGAAATTCCGCCGCTTGTTCATGCTGAACGGGAAACCGAGGTGGATATTCATCATACCCTTGCACCACTCACCAGCCGACTCAGAATCAATACCGACCTACTTTTTGCCGAAGCGCTGGCAACACCTTACGCTAAAGTGAAATTACTCTGCCCGGTCGATATGACAATTCATTGTGCGGTTAACCTTTTCCAGAATAATGAGTTGGCCGACGATTTACGCGACCTGCTGGATCTGCACGACTTAATGGTTTTCTTCAGTCACCAGGACGTCGATTTCTGGGAACATCTCACTGATCGCGCCAATCAGCTGAAGCTGGGGTGTATTTTGTATTACGGTCTTTACTTCAGTCAACTGATTTTCAGAACACCTGTGCCACAGGGTATTGTGAATCGGTTGCATGCAAAACCTGGCGGTATAAAACGCCGGATAATGCACTGGCTGGTTCCACTGGCTTTGTTTCCGCAACATCCGGATAGACCGTCGAGGCGTGCTGTATTGGCACGGCGGATACTCTATTTACGTAGTCATCTTATACGCATGCCACTGTATATATTGTTGCCGCACCTGGTCTATAAAACAGCGCGTACGTTCATGGCGAAAAGCAAAATTTTACGGCGTTAATGCGTATTGTCGGGGTGCAGTGCAAGGCAAAATTGAACGACGCAAGCAAAGCGCAGCGAACAGCCGTAAG
>CAZTCY010000030.1:0-30974 GCA_964612715.1 uncultured Nitrosomonas sp.
CAAAATTGAACGAAAAAGCGCAGCATACTTGAAGTATGTGAGCATTTTGAGTTCGATTTTAACGCCGCAATGCGTCCTTCAGTGAGATTTTGAACAGGTTTTCAGGCTGTCTGCTCGGTGATATAAGCCTTTACAGCGTCCACATCCGCATCCTTGACGACAAACCGTTGCGGCAAGTCTTCCAGATGCTCATAGCCTGCAGGCCGGGTCGGTTGCCGGCCGATTGCTTCGTGTATGCTTTCGGCGAATTTAGCGGGTTGCGCGGTTTCCATACAGATGAGTGGAACATCTTTTTCGCGCAGGGCTTGTCCGACTTTCAATCCGTCAGCCGTATGCGTATCGACCAGCACACGGTACTTCTGATGAATTTCCCGTATCGTGGCGATACGCGCAGCATGATTGCTGCCGCCGGATACAAAGCCGAAGTCTTTGATTCTTTCAAAAAACGGTGTTCCGGATAAATCAAAAGCCTGGCCTTTATCTACGCAGGACCATAATTCGATCACCTTCGCAGCATCCCTATCGGTCAGGTCAAATATGAAGCGCTCAAAATTGGAAGCCTTGGAAATATCCATGGATGGACTGCTGGTATGCTTAGTTTCGCTGGTCGCGCGCGGCCGGTAAACCCCTGTTCTGAAAAATTCATCGAGCACGTCATTCTCGTTTGTTGCCAGTATAAGTTGCCTGATTGGCAAACCCATCATGCGTGCCACATGACCGGCGCAGATATTACCAAAATTGCCTGACGGCACCGCAAACGCAACTTCCTCATCATCGGATCGTGTTGCCGCGAAATAACCTTTGAAGTAATACACGATCTGCGCGACGACACGCGCCCAGTTGATCGAATTGACCGTACCGATACGATGCGCCTGCTTGAACACATGATCATTGCTGACCGCCTTGACGATATCCTGGCAATCATCAAAAACACCGCGTATGGCGATGTTGAAAATATTGTCATCCTGCAATGAAAACATCTGCGCAGTCTGGAAACGGCTCATTTTTCCATAGGGCGACAGCATAAAAACACGAATCCCTTTTTTACCGCGCATGGCGTATTCCGCACTGGAACCGGTATCACCCGATGTTGCGCCGAGAATATTAAGTTCTTCACCGGTTTTGGCCAGCGTATATTCAAACAGATTACCGAGCAGCTGCATGGCAATATCCTTGAAAGCCAGCGTAGGCCCATTGGACAAAGCCAGAATATGGAATCCGGGTTCCAGCGTTTTCAGTGGCGTAATATCGTCACTGCCAAAAATTTCCGCCGTATACGTGCGATTGATGATTGTGCGCAGATCTTCCGCGGAAATATCATCAACAAACAGTGAGAGAATTTCAAACGCCAGAGACTGATAGCTCATGCCACGCCATGCCGCCAGCGTTTCTCTGCCGATTCGTGGATAGGTTTCCGGAATTGCCAATCCGCCGTCAGGCGACAAACCGCTCAACAGGATTTCAGAAAAAGTCTTTGGCGTCATCCCGCCGCGGGTTGAAATATAGCGCATAGTCGATTATCAATAATTTTCAAGATTGGACAGCACATGAATGCATGCCGCAGTTTTAAGCACGCTAACCGTTCAATTCTTCGATCCGGATCCGCGCCACCTGGCTGGTCACAACGGGTAGCGCTTCAATCCTGGCAATCGCAGCGTTCATGTTTTTTTCAAGGTTTTTATGCGTCAGCATGATGATATTGACCGAACCGCCTTCATCGACCGCTTCTTTCTGTATCATCGCGCTGATCGAAATATTAAAATCAGCCAATACACGTGTGATATCTGCGAGCACACCTGGCTTATCAATCACCTGCAAGCGCAGATAACAGGCTGTCTCCACTTCTTCCATAGGCAATATCGGCGTATCGGATAACGCATCAGGCTGAAAAGAGAGCACCGGCACACGATGCACCGGATCTGCCGTCTGCATGCGGGCCACATCCACTAGATCGGCGATAACCGCGCTGGCTGTCGGTTCCGCGCCCGCACCTGCGCCGTAGTAGAGCGTCGCACCGACGGCATCGCCCTTGACCACCACCGCATTCATCACGCCCTCTACATTGGCCAGCAAGCGGCGCTCTGGTATCAGCGCCGGATGTACGCGCAGTTCTATACCCTTATTGGCCCGCCGGGTAATACCCAACAGCTTGATACGGTAACCCAGTTTCTCGGCATAACTGATGTCTTCCTGCGTCAGTCTGGTAATACCTTCAATATAGACTTTGTCAAACTGAACAGAGATGCCGAATGCAATTGCCGACATGATTGTTATTTTATGCGCCGCATCGATGCCTTCTATATCGTAAGTCGGATCCGCTTCGGCATAACCCAGTTTTTGCGCCTGTTCCAGTACCGGGGCAAACGGCAACGATTTTTCACGCATTTCCGACAGGATAAAATTGGCAGTACCGTTAATAATACCCGCGACCCAGTCAGTCCGATTGGCGGTTAATCCTTCGCGCAGCGCCTTGATGATCGGAATGCCGCCAGCAACGGCCGCTTCGAAGGTGATCATGACGCCTTTTTCACGCGCCGCCGAAAAAATTTCCGTACCATGATTCGCCAGCAAAGCCTTGTTGGCTGTAACGACATGCTTGCCCTGGGCAATCGCTGCCAGCACCAAGTCTTTCGCAACCGTTGTCCCGCCGATCAATTCAACGACAACATCAATCTCCGGATGCGTAACGACATCCTGCGCGTTATCGGTCACAATCACACCGCTGTCGGCAAAACTGTTCGCTCTGGCCAGATCGCGATCCGCGATCATTGTGATGACAATACCCCTGCCGGAACGGCGAATAATTTCTTCCTGATTCCGTCTAAGCACCGTATATGTGCCGCCGCCAACAGTACCAATACCAAGCAAGCCAACTTTTATGGGTTTCATATAATTAATTCTTAAGTCTCAATGGGATAAACAATTTTTCAAAAATAAAGATACATTCAGGTTGAATGACGCTTGCGATAGCGCTGCAGATAATGTGCAATACGGTTTACCGCCTCTGTCAGATCATCCGTATTGGGCAGGAAAACCACGCGGAAATGGTCCGGATTCATCCAGTTAAATCCACTGCCCTGCACCAGCAATACTTTCTCTTCCAGCAACAAATCCAGCACAAACTGCTGATCATCCACAACAGGATAGATTTTCGAATCCAGCCTGGGAAAAAGATACAAAGCGGCACGCGGCTTATAACACGTTACACCCGGAATGGCTGTCAGTAATTCCCAGGCGACATCACGCTGCCGCTTAAGACGCCCCGTGGGCAACGTCAAATCATAAATACTCTGGTAGCCGCCCAGTGCCGTCTGTATGCCAAACTGGGAAGGCACGTTGGCACATAACCGCATTGAAGCCAACATATTCAGACCGGCAATATAATCCACCGCGTGACTTTTTTCACCTGAAACGACCGCCCAACCGGAACGGAAACCGGCCGCCCGGTAGTTTTTCGACAAACCGTTGAAAGTGACAAACAGCACATCATCCGCCAGCGATGCGACGGAAACATGCTGCGCGTCATCATAGAGAATTTTGTCGTAAATTTCATCGGCATAAATAATCAATTGATGCTGACGCGCAATCTCGATCAGTTCAAGCAGAAAATCCCTCGGATACAGTGCGCCCGTGGGATTATTGGGATTGATAATAACAATCGCGCGCGTTCTGGGGTTGATTTTGGCACGGATATCGTTCAGATCCGGCAACCAGTCTGACTGCTCGTCACAGATATAATGCCTTGCAATGCCGCCGGATAACACAACCGCCGCCGTCCAGAGCGGATAGTCCGGCATGGGAATGAGCACTTCATCACCATTATCGAGCAACGCCTGCATTGTCAAAACCACCAGTTCGGAAACACCGTTGCCAATGAAAATATCATCAAGCTGAACATTGTCAATCTGTTTTTCCTGCGTGTAGTGCATGATCGCCTTACGCGCCGCGAATAGCCCTTTCGAGTCGCAATAACCCGAAGCTTCCGACAGATTGTGAATCACATCCTGAAGTATCTCCTCAGGCACATCAAAACCGAACGTTGCCGGATTTCCGATGTTGAGCTTAATGATGTGGTGTCCCTCTTCTTCCATACGACGTGCGCGTTCGAGTACCGGACCACGAATGTCATAGCAGACATTGGCAAGTTTGCTGGATTTTGTAATTGGCCGCATGTTGGATGTATCTTTGGACTATGAATTATGCTGAATCAGTTTTTGATTCCGGTTAATCAGCCAGGGGGGGATTAAGTGCTCCCCAGGCCAGGTCAACCCAAAATAACTGCGTATTATATACGCAATGAATACAGGTTGCAGCGATTCGGCGAACATATCCACGGCTCAAACGGCTGTCGCCATTTCTCAGACAAAATCGATTCAGGAATGAAGTTTTTGCAACTGAAATACTGAACAGGAATTCTTGGTTCTGGATTGACCGCGATTTCTGCCGTGATCTTGCTGTGTATATTTATCGTGCCTGTGGATCTAAATTAATTTGCTGTCATTTATGACGTAATATAATGCGTCATCTCAGACATATAATTCTGAACATCTTAAGAACGGAGAAATCGATGCCTGACAAAAGTGCTCTAATTAAGAACAAGAGGGAGTGCTTTGATGGAATGCGAGCCTATCATCAGTCAGAAATTAGTCATACCCATCACGCAATCACGATGCTTCTCTCGATAGTCGCTGTTGTCAGTACAGTCGCTGTCGCAATTCTGTTCCCAGAGAGACCATCTCCTCATGCGGCAGTAATCGCTTGGGGGTTGTTTATTGCAGCACTCATCCTCGGCGGCACGGTCGCTCTAGCGGCCCATATAAAAATAAAGAGGGATCACAGAGTTTACGCAACTTTCGGTACCGAGTACATGAAAACAGCGGTACTGCTCGGTTTCTACGGCGACAGTAAAGAACTACCGAAATCAAAAGATGAAATTCCGCAGAATGCGATAAAGCAGAGCATTACTATTGGCCAAGGGCCTGGATACAGGAAGACACAACGAATAATTTGGTCTTTCTATGGCGCCTTATTGGTGCTTACACTCATGTTTGCCTGTACAGTTCATCACCTCACGTAAAAATGCCCAATGCGCAAGAACCCGTAGACCGGTCCAGCGGATATGAAGCGGTTGCAACGCAGTTCATCCGTGGCCGTGATCAATCGGCTATTGGCGTTTCGACAGTCCGAAGCTGGGCAGAATTACTTCCAGCGGGTACCACAGTGCTCGATTTAGGTTGCGGGCACGGCGCGCCAATCTCCGATGCCTTGATGAAGGATGAGTTCATCGTCTATGGAATAGACGCATCGCCCAGCCTGATAGCGGAGTTTTACAGACGTTTTCCGCAAGCGCATGTCGCCTGCGAGGCGGTGGAACAATCATTGTTCTTTCGGAGGACATTCGACGGAATCCTGGCTATCGGTCTACTGTTCCTTCTTAACGCCGAAACACAAGAGAAATTAATCAGACGCGTTGCAGAAGCCCTGAACCCGGGTGGCCGATTCCTATTCACAGCCCCAATACAACGCGCCACGTGGCAAGACATCTTAACGGGTCGTCTATCCGTTTCGCTTGGGGCTGAGGGAATACATGAGGATCCTTGCGGACGCGAGGCTCAGCTTAGAAGCCGAATACGTAGATGAAGGAAAAAATCACTACTATGCTTGCGTGCACAGATGATACGCGTCGGAAATCGCCGGGTGGTTCGAACGACGTTCGAGCTGGTGCGGTGGCCATGATACAGGGCACCACGAGTCGGACGCGAAGAGCGGTTAACAAAGCACTGCGCAGTCAGATCACCAGCAAAACTTCATCCAACGCCCTCCCCACTTTTGTCCCGTTTGCCATCGTTGTGTAAGTCAAAAAACGCAACCATCGGATTGGCCAGTACTTGGGTGTAAAAGTCGCGATAACGTCACCCTGAATTGCTCTTGCGGACTTGGTGATCAAACCCGGATGCTCTTCACGGTGTAGTCCGCTGCCGATGGTATGCATGTGGTGTAGTCAGACGGATGCACAATTTCAGGTATCGAGCCACCTGCAGGCGCGAATCATTCCGCCCAACAATAAAGCCTGATCGAAAAATCGGAAAGTTCATCCGGTTTCTACAAAATCCGGTTTGCAACTGGCGAAGAATCCACTTGTATGATATGGTTATTGGTGCGGTTTTATGAAAAACTGTGGATTTTGTTGGTTTTAAGTGGCAGTAGGGCGCCTCTAAAAATTCAAATTTAAATAAAAAATGAGCAAAACGAGGC
This sequence comes from uncultured Nitrosomonas sp., assembly GCA_964612715.1. Classification (GTDB taxonomy): domain Bacteria; phylum Pseudomonadota; class Gammaproteobacteria; order Burkholderiales; family Nitrosomonadaceae; genus Nitrosomonas. The sequence goes on from CAZTCY010000030.1 coordinate 6,256, forward strand.
GCGAGCAACAAAGTGTTGTGACGAAACGCAGTAAGCAAGCAATCCGCGAAGCGGATGCTCGCAAATTTGGATTCTTAGAGATGCCCATGATTTTCCTGGCATCTTCATTAATCTGCTAATTTTCTATAAAGGAGGAATAACAATGAGAAATGTATTTTCCGCACTTGTTTTATCAGGATTGTTAATTACATTGCCCAATCTGGCAGTATCAGGGAGTGATCAAACGGGCGCCCATGGTGGACAGGTGCGTGCAGTGGGGCCATACCATTTGGAGCTGGTGGCCAAAGATGGCGAATTACAGTTGTTCGTGACTGATCAGAACAACCAGAATAAGGTTCAGACCAAGGGGGGCGCAGGCAGAGCCAATATTTCTGATAACGATGGAAACCGAGTCCGCATCCAGCTTGAACCCGTTTTCGGCAATCTTATGAGAGGCACCGGTGATTTTACAATCACCCCGGAAACAACTATTTCCGTACTCGTTGCAACGAGTCTTGAAAAAGATACACATGTGGCTCGTTTCGATTCACTGACTTCACAAAATACGACCGCTGAAGCGACGGACAGTGATGATGAACATGCTGAAGATACCCACGAACATGAATCGGAAGAATCGGAATCATCTGAATCTGATGATGATTAATTTCAGATACTGACAATTTGTTCGAGCAAACAAACAACCCTGATCTATAAATCAGGGTTGTTTGTTTGCGTATTTGACTTTCAGAAAATAATGCCGCGCGCAGTTATCCGCTATCCTCAGCAATCCTGCCGCCCCATTTGAACACACCTGCCTCGGTAACTACATACTGCATTGCAATATCATGCGGTTGCGGATGTACATTTTGCAGTCGTTGCATTTCGAATGCCACGCCGATTGTCAGCGGACAGACTGAATACGTTGCCAGAGTGCGGTCAAAATAGCCGCTGCCGTAACCCAGCCGGAAGCCCTTTTGATCAAAACCGACCATGGGAATGATCAGAGCGTCCGGTTCAACGCATTGCGTGCCCTGAGGCACCGGAATATTGTATGCGCCTGTTTTCATCGGCACATCGGGCCACCACTCCCGGAAAGATAGCGGTTTATGCCGGTCAACAACCTCGGGCAGCGCCAGTGTCGCACCGGATTCCCAAAAATAACGCACCACTTCCCTGGGATCATATTCCCCACGAAATGGCCAGTACAAACCGATTTTCATTGTCTGCAGACCGGCGAATTCCTTCCGCAAAAAATCGGAGATAGCGTTACTCCACCGCCGGTGCAGTATTCCGGACACGGCCATGCGATCGGCGATCAATCGTTCACGTTGCTGCTTGCGCCATGCCTGCCAATTTTCCATTTGTTGTTTAATTCAAGTCATTGAGAAAGTGCTGCAGAATCAGCTTTCTTACCGGCGCCGGAATTGCCAGGTCCAGCGCTTCCTCAGGCCTGACCCAGATATTCATTTCTCCGGCATTGCCCATTTCCGCATTTACTTCAACCAATTGGGGATGTATCCATAATCTGAAATGTGTAAAGGTATGCATCAATTGCGGTAATTCAACGATATATGCGCTGTTCTCCGCCATCAACCGATCCTGGTTTACAGCATTTTCCGGAAAGCACCATAAGCCGCCCCAGATACCCTGACTGGGCCTCTTTTCCAGTAGAAGTTTCTGCTTCGCCCTGTAAATCATAAAAACAGTCTGTTTCTCAGGCAAGCGCTTTCTGGGTTTGGGCGCGGGCAATAACGCAACACATTTTTCCTGATAGGCCACGCATGCAGGCCGTAGTGGACAACGTTCGCAGGACGGATTCCGGCGGACACACAACAATGCGCCCAGATCCATAAGTCCCTGAGTATACGTCTTGATATCGGCGGGGTTGTCATTACCGGGCAGCGATTGTTCCGCCAGCTGCCACAGTTTCGCCAGTGTTTCGGTTTCTCCGGGATAACCCGCTATGCCAAAATAACGTGCAAAAACACGTTTGACGTTACCATCCAGAATCGCATCCCGCTGACCGAAAGCAAATACGGCAATCGCAGCCGCAGTCGAACGGCCTATACCCGGCAGCTGCTGTATTCTTTCACGCGTCTGCGGAAAAATGCCCTGATATTCCGTCATAATCAAACGCGCCGCCTGATGCAGATTTCGTGCGCGCGTGTAGTACCCCAGGCCGCTCCACAACGCCAGAACGCCATCAAGCGGCGCCTGCGCCAGACTTTTCAAATCCGGGAACCGCTGAATAAACCGCAGATAGTAAGGAATAACCGTATTCACCTGTGTTTGCTGCAGCATAATCTCCGACAGCCAGACCGCATAGGGATTGTTGCTGTCCTGCCACGGCAAATGGTGACGGCCATGCTTTTTCTGCCAGGCAATCAGTACGTCGGCCAATTCAGACATCACTTACGACAGATTACTCGGATCGATCAACAGGAATACCCTGTTTCCCAGGCTGCGTCATCAATTGTATGTCTGACAAGCGAATATCGCCCACAGATAACTGACCGATCTGAATCGAGCCATTCAGGCCCAGCTTCTCCAGCCTTGAAAAATCAGGAAGCGCCGCGTCTTCAGGTTGTGCATCGGATACTTCAGTCACGGAATCCGGTTGCCCGACCGGCAATAATGCCGTCAGATCCAGCCGGTCAATTTCAATCTTGAATGCGCGTGTCTGTTGCGCAAAATCCTGCAACCGGGCTATCGTTTTCACGGCTTGCCCATCGATCTGTCCCTGCAAATCCATATGCAGCCACTCGGCTACGCCGTCAATATCCAGATGTCCTTTGAAATGGCCATTAATGGATTTGCTCAAATAATCCGGATGAAAAAAATCAAACGCCAGGTGTAGATCCGATAAGGCACCCGCCATTCCGTGCATTCTGACTTCAATCGCGGTATCCAGCACGGTTTCCACGATGTATCCCGTATGTTGCAACCCCAGTTCCATATGCACATGCTGACTGGTCAATACACCCTTAACCCGACTCAAGCCGACGATCGATATACGGGCAGAAATATGTTCAGCCGTTTCGGCGCCATGCGCCTCATGCAGCGTCTGCGCAGAAAGGAAAACCGGACCACTGGCCAGCTTTTCCTGGCTGAATACGATATCTTCAGCTTCAAATTGGGTTTTCAATTGCACAGCAGCCGAATCCGCATTGTCTGTGCGCTGCCGGTCATTGAATAACACGTGCGCCTGCATCTTAACCTGCCGCAACGATTCAGCAGTGACATACGCCGCGGTCAACCGCAATTCTCTCATTTCAAGCAACTGCCGTGTCATGTCATCCTGAAAACTCAGCCGGCTGTTTTCCGCTTCTATTCGCGCAATTTCAAACGCGCTGAAAAACGCGTTATCGTCTTCCTGCAACAAGTCAGCAATATTCACCGTACCATCCGGATAGCGGACAAATCGGGCTTGCAGTCCTGAAATACGCACATCATTCACCACAAGCTGTCTATTGAAGAGCGGCCAAAGGGACACCGTTATCTCGATTTCTTCGGCTGATGCAAACCAATCATCCTGCTGATGTTCACTGAGTGACAGATCACGCAAAAACAGACTGGGGTGCGGAAAAAATGAAAAACGCAGATCACCGGCGATTCTGAGTGAACGCTGGCTGCTCAATTTAACCCACTGTTCAACTGCCGGTATCAGGAATACGGGTTTGTAATTGACGATAAATAATGCAGCGCCGCTGATAAATAAGACCAGCATCAGCAATAGCCATCCAAATGTGATGAAGCGTTTCACTACGATTACAGTATGCTCCGGATATAATCGGCATTGATCAGAAAACGACTTCAGAAAATTTTGCGTTCGGCGTCAATACCTGCATTTTGGCTAACGCCATCAAATCGATGTGTTGTTTTTCGCCATTATCTATGACCAGTAATTCCCGCTGATCCGCCGATAGGATATCGATTGCTTTCCCTTCAACCGTCTCACCACTTTTCAGTATCAGCTTAAGTTGATAACCGTACATACAGGCCACTTCAACAAAATCATGCAGTTCACATGAAATCATCTCTCTCTCCATAACACCCGTCTCTCTTTAGAACCTGTTCAAGATCTCACTGAAGAGCGCATTGCCACGTTAAAATCGAACTCAAATGCTCACTTACTTTACGTATGCTCCGCTTCTTTTTACTCGGCGCAAGCGCCTCGCCCTACGGGCCAGCCTTACGGCTGTTCGCTGCGCTTTGCTTGCGTCGTTCAATTTTGCCTTGCACGACACCTCTTGATCGAGATTCTGAACAGGTTCTTAGCTGAAAAATCACAAGGCTATACGGATCAATCTCTGAAATCAAGCAAACCTTGCGATAATTTGCTAGGCTAGCACTTTCAGGCTTAACGCGAAGATTGTTTATTTTATTAATTCATCAAATGGAGGTTGATATGCAGCGCAAAATCATTATTGCCGTCACAACTGGACTCATTCTCAGCGGATGCGCCAACATGTCGGAAACGCAACGCGGCACCGGCCAGGGCGCCATCGCCGGCGCAGCAGCGGGTGCATTGATAGGCGGACTCGCCGGTGGTGGAAAAGGTGCCGCAATCGGTGCTGCAACGGGCACAGCGGTAGGTGCCATCGCAGGGCATGCTTGGTCAAGCCATATGGAAGAACAAAAAAGACAGATGGAAACGGCTACAGCAGGCACCGGTGTACAGGTTTCACAAACAGCCGATAACCGCCTTAAATTGGAAATTCCAAGTGACATTACCTTTGATACAGGGCATGCACAAATAAAACCCGGCATGCGCCCGATACTGGACAGTTTTGCGGCAACCCTGCTGCAAAACCCGAATACGCTCGTCACCATTATCGGACATACCGACAGTTCCGGCAGCGACGCAATCAACAACCCGCTATCTGTCAATCGTGCAGCCAGCACTCGCGATTATCTCGTCCAGCGCGGCGTGCCTTACCAGCGCATTCAGATTGACGGCCGCGGCTCGCATGCACCGGTTGCATCTAACGATACGCCGACGGGACGCGCGATGAATCGCCGCGTGGAAATTTATGTTGCCGAGCAACAGCAGCAGTACCAACAGCAACAATATCAACAGCCACAGTACTAAAACAAGATTATTGCTTAAATTCAGCAGGCTAGCGTAACGAGTAATGGCATTTTCTCCTGCCCAAAATTACGCTAGCCTGGTTGGAATTACTTTTTCAAACAGAATTTCGATTCCCGCTTCGCATCAGTCGAACTGATAATCCAAACCTTTCTCGGCTATCTCGGCTGCCCGTAATACCGCCTTGGCTTTATTCTGGGTTTCTATCCATTCACTTTCCGGAACTGAATCGGCAACAATACCCGCCCCCGCCTGAACATAAAGTCTGCCATCCTTAATGATGCCCGTGCGGATTGCAATCGCCAAATCCATATCGCCATTAAATCCAAGATAACCCACCGCCCCGGCGTAAACGCCCCGCTTGGACACCTCGAGTTCATCGATAATTTCCATCGCCCGAACCTTGGGCGCTCCGCTGACCGTACCCGCAGGAAATGTGGCGCGCAGAACATCCATCGCATTCATTCCGGTTTTTAATTTGCCTTCCACATTGGAAACAATATGCATGACATGCGAATAGTTTTCGATCTTCATATGCTCGGTCACTTTAACACTGCCGGTCTGCGCTACACGACCAATATCATTACGTCCGAGATCCATCAGCATAACGTGCTCCGCCAACTCTTTGGGGTCCGCCAGCAAATCCGCGGCGAATTCGGCGTCCTGTTGCAGGCTGTTGCCACGCGGACGCGTTCCGGCTATTGGCCTGACAGTGACGGTATCATTTTTCAGACGCACCAGAATTTCAGGTGACGCACCGACGACATAAAAATCATCAAAATGATAATAAAACATGTACGGTGACGGATTGAGGCTCCTGAGCGCACGGTACAACGCCAGCGTCGAAGCATGATAAGACTTGCTGATGCGCTGTGACAGGACGACCTGCATGATATCGCCGTCATAGATGTATTGTTTGGCCTGTTTGACGGCTTCAAGAAAATCACGCTCGCGAAACTCGGAAACAGCGGGTTCGTGATTGACGGCCTGCTCGACGGGGATTTCAACCGGTTGACGTAATTTTTCCAGCAATCCCTGCAACCGCTTTCTGGCGGCCTGATAGGCATTCCCGGCACTCGGATCCACATAAACCACCAGGTAAAGCTTTCCGGAAAGATTGTCCACTACGGCTATTTCTTCCGAAAGCAGCAGCAGCACATCCGGTGTATTGAGCGTATCCGGTTTGGCGTGTCCGGCTAATTTATGCTCGATATAACGTACGGCGTCATACGAAAAATAACCGGCCAGCCCGCCGCAAGGCAATTCCTTGAATGGCGCGACGTTGAAATTTGACAGGTAATCGCTGATAAAAGCCAGCGTATCGTCCACGATCTTTTCTTCAACACAGTTTTTATCCACCATCCTGATATGATTACCACGCGCTTCGATACGGGAGGTTGCGGGCAGCCCGACAAATGAATAACGGCCGAAATGCGAACCATCCTGTACCGATTCCAGCAGATAGGTGTACGGCTGGTTGGCCAGTTTCAGATAAATTGAAAGCGGCGTATCCAGATCAGCGAAAGTTTCCAGTACGACCGGAATCCGGTTATAGCCTTTCTCTACAAGTTGATTAAATTCATTTTCGATCATTGGATCACTTCCAGGAAAAGCATTGAGGGAAACGGGCGAATTTCAGACCGCATGAATTAAGCTCACCGGAGAATGGCTGCAACATACATACAATCAGGGCGCTTTGATAATTAATTGCGCGGCTTCCACGAGGGAGGGCACAATTGCGTCACAGTCGAGTTCATGGACATCACGGCCTTCGTTGTAACCATAAGGCACACAAAAGATATGACAACCGGCCGCACGCGCTGCTGTCGCATCGTTTAACGAATCACCGAACAGAATCGCCTCATGCGGTTGCACATTAAAATGCTCGCAGATATGCGTCAGCGGCATCGGATCCGGTTTGCTTTTCGGCAAGTTGTCACCGGACAAAATAATTTCAAAATAGTCATGGAATCCGGTTGATTTGAGCAACGGCAGCGTAAAAATCTCCGATTTATTCGTAATACAGGCCAGGCGAAAACCTGCCTGCTTTAAACGTTCAACGCCCTCTTTGACGCCCGGAAAAGGTTTGGTGCGAACATGAACGTTCTCGGCGTAATTTTTCTTGTAGATGAACATTGCCTTTTCCAGCAGATCCGGCTCGGGTTCTCCATTCAAATCGCCGGTCAAAGCGCGTTTGACAAGTCTTTGAATACCCTTTCCGATATAGGATTTAATCGTTTCAACCGACCATTCCGGCTTACCCAGCTCGCGGAGCATCAGATTGGCAGCCAGCGCAAGATCCTCGGCGGTATCCAGCAAAGTACCGTCCAAATCAATCATAACGACTTTGACAGCCAGAGGAAAAACCGGCTTTTCAACCGTGCTGCTGGCATAGGAAAAAATGTGTTGATTCATATCGCAAAAAGACATGTTTTAGAAACATGTTTATTAGAATTTATTGTTGAAATTATACTTTGCTCAATTCTGCGCGCAGCGCTGAAACGACTGTGTCATAACGATGCGGGTCGCTGTCTTTGCCTGCGCCATAAATCGCGGAACCTGCCACAAAAGTGTCGGCGCCCGCGCGTGCAATTTCTGCAATGTTATCCACTTTGACGCCACCATCAATTTCCAGCATGATCGTTTTACCGCTTGCATCGATACGCTTACGGACGGCTTTGAGTTTGTTCAACGCCTCCGGAATAAAGGCCTGCCCGCCAAATCCGGGATTCACCGACATGATCAGTATCAAATCCAGCTTATCCAGCACATGATCAAGATAATGCAATGGCGTCGCAGGGTTAAAAACCAGACCGGCCTTACAACCTTGGTCCTTGATGAGCCCGATGGTACGATCGATATGTCTGGAGGCTTCCGGGTGGAATGAAATAATGTTCGCGCCCGCCTTGGCAAAATCGGGAACTATCCGGTCTACAGGCTCCACCATCAGATGTACATCGATCATTGCGTCAGTCAGCGGACGTATCGCCTCGCATACCAGCGGTCCTATCGTCAGGTTTGGAACATAATGATTGTCCATCACATCAAAATGAACAATGTCGGCTCCCGCGTCGATAACGTTGGTGATTTCTTCGCCAAGTTTGGCGAAATTGGCTGACAAAATACTGGGTGCTATACGGTACATACCAAACCTCACAAAAATCAAATGCGCTATTTTACCTGCAAATGGACTTGCCGTTAACGAGATATGAGCCGTTTTAAGGAATTGCCGCATTTTGCACTTGATACAATTCAAAAAATAGTGTGCAATAAGCTTTATGTCAGATAAGAAATATGAAATTGATGTCAGTGTGCGAACGGTATATCTACCCGATCAATCGGATGAAGAAACTGATCAGCATGTATTTGCCTACACCATTACAATCGCCAACAAAGGCACGATTGCCTCACAGCTGATCAGCCGCCACTGGATCATCACCAATGGCGACGGTTCAGTGCATGAAGTACGCGGACTGGGTGTTGTCGGCGAGCAGCCCGTACTCAAACCAGGGGATACGTTCGAATACACCAGCGGCACTGTGATCTCCACATCGGTCGGTTCCATGAAGGGCAGCTATCAAATGGCAGCGGAGGACGGCGTTCATTTTGATGTCCTGATTCCCGAGTTTATCCTGACTGTTCCCCGCGTTTTGCATTAACTATTGCGCAGGTACGCTAAGAACCGTTCAAGATCTCAATCAAGGCGTGCAGTGCAAGGCAAAATTGAATAAGAAAGCGGAGCATACTTGAAGTATGTGAGCATTTTGAGTTCGATTTTAACGCCGCAATGCGCCCTTCAGTGAAATCTTGAACAGGTCCTAAAAAAGCTTGAGCAATCATTCATCAATCAATTCGGCATAATAGGGATTTCTGTACCAGAATCAGGATCATTTGCCAGAATCATAACGGAAACTCTGCGATTCCGTTTTCTGCCTTCACTTGTTTCGTTAGCAGCCACCGGCCTGTTCTCACCATAACCAACAGCAGTCAATCTGGCTGCATTCACACCATGCTCGACAAACAACCGGATCACGCTGCTGGCCCGCGCTGTCGACAATTCCCAATTCGATGGAAAATACGGTGTATGAATGGGTATATTATCGGTATGGCCTTCGACTTGAATTTCATGGTCGTGTCCCTTGATGACTCTGGCCACTGCGCGCAATGCCTCCATGGAATTTTCCGCCAGAAGCGCTTCACCGGGAGAAAAAAGCACGCTGGCGTTTATTTCGACCGTAATACCAATGGTACTCTGCGTTACCATGACGCTGCCATCATCGACTAACGGCCTCAGCGCATGAAGTATGTCTTTCGCCATTGACCGCATCGTTTCCTGCTTCTGTACATGCTGCGCCTGCCCGGCCTGCCCGTTTTCTTTCTCCATTATTTTAATCATCGCGCCATCCGGTTCAGTCTTGATGATGGATTGCGGAATTTGAGGTTGACCGGCATCCGTGTGTGACGCGGTACTTTTGAAAGCATTCACCAGCGAGCTGCTGAGAACTTTGTATTTCCCTTCGTTCAGGGAAGATGTGGCGTACATGACGACAAAAAAAGCAAACAGCAAGGTTATGAAATCCGCATAGGAAACCAGCCAGCGCTCCTGATTTTCATGTACTTCTTCTTCCTTAAACGATTTTTTCCTGACCATAATTCGGAATTACTTACCTCATTATCTGTAAAACATTCGCATCAGATCTCAAATTTGATCGATAAAATAACTCATCAGCCGATTCTCGATTTCTCTGGGATTTTCACCATTGGCTATTGCGACCAGCCCATCAACCAGTGCTTCACGCATAACAAGCTGCTCATTGATCACGCTTTTAAGTTTGCTGGCGACAGGCAGAAACAGTAAATTAGCCAACCCGACACCATAAATAGTGGCCACAAATGCTACAGCGATGCCGCTGCCTAACAGACTTGGATCGGACAAATTTTCCATCACATGAATTAAACCGAGCACAGCACCGAGAATACCAATAGTCGGTGCGTAACCGCCGGCCGCTTCCCATATTTTGGCCGATTGGCGCTGAAAAGAAACTTCGGTTTCAACTTCGATTTCAAGTATTTCGCGTAACTTCTCCGGCTTACTGCCATCCGCGATTAATTGCAATCCTTTTTTCGTCAACGGATCATCAACTTTGTCGGCATGCGTCTCCAATATCAGAAAACCATCTTTCCTCGACAGATATGACCAATTGACCAGCTGCTTGATCAATATTTGATACGGTCTCGCAGGCGGATAAAAAACCCATCTTGACATTTTCATACCATTGATCAGAACCTTAACGGGACTTTGCAGTAAAACAGCGCCCACGGTACCGCCCACTACAATGACGAAAGCCGCAAATTGCATTAATGCGCCAACGTGACCGCCCTCCAGCATTTGCCCGCCCATAATGGCCACGGATGCCACGACAATTCCGAGGACACTACTGATATCGATCTTTGTTTTTCCGATCATTACAATGCTTCAGTACCGTCTAAAAAATGACATGCCCAATAATCATTACCACCGCAATTTTTCAAGGACTTCTCAGGCGGCCGCGCAAACGCGCTATTGCCTGTGTATGCAACTGACACACGCGGGATTCGCTTACACCCAGCACTTCGCCGATTTCGCGCAGATTCATCTCCTGCTCATAATGCATACCCATAACCAGCTTTTCACGCGGCGGCAGATTCTCAATCGCATCCACCAATGATTTTCTGAGACTTTCGTCAACCAATAGATCCAGCGGGTTGCGGCCGTCATCGATCATTAAACGATCCAGAAAAGGCTCATCATCGTCTTGTTGAAAATCTTCATAGTAAATCAGTTGTGCACCACGCGCGCTTTGCAACGTAGTATGGTATTCATCCAGCGAGATTTGCAATTCATCCGCCAGCTCCAGATCGCTAGGCGCACAGCCATTCTGCTGTTCCAGTTTTGCAACCGCCACTTCAATCTGACGCATCTTTTTACGAACACTGCGCGGCAACCAATCCGCATCGCGCAATTCATCCAGAATCGAGCCCCGGATGCGTTGCGCCGCATAACTTTCAAATTGCCTGCCATAAGAACCTTCGTAGCGGTTAATCGCATCGAGCAAACCGATCATTCCCGCCTGAATCAGATCATCCACCTGAACACTGGCCGGAAGCTTTGCCATCATGTGATAGGCAATACGCTTGACCAGCGGCGCAAATTCATCAAAAAAATCTTCTTTGTCTTTAATTCCAGTTGCTGTATACATATCGTTGCTAAATCGTAAAATTAGCCATGCTCAGATGACTTGTATGGATCAAGCGCTGCATAAAATCGTTAATCTCTCCATTAAAATGTTCCATACATGACGAGAACATCACATTATCAGCGAATTGCCTGAAGCTGCTGGCAACCGGGGATGATGAAAACAGGTTAATTACAGGCTGACACATGCGGTTGGCCTGGCTTATTTTTTTATCCAGCTGCACATACCCCGCCATTTCGAGTGATACTGAAAGATATTGATGCACAACACGTGAGAAATTCTCGAAAACAGCGTGCGCCATATGCGTTGACTCCGCTTTATTGATAAAAACCAGGAAATTCTGCTTTGCATAGTCCTGATTCATCATTTTTATCAATGCATACGCCCCGGTAAGGGAAACAGCTGAACCGGAAATAACAATCAACACCTGCTCTGAAGCAAGGCTTAACGGCAGAACATGCGTATCCCCCGCCATTGCCGTATCGATCAAAATAATATCAATCGATTCGGCATACTCACTGAAACTTCTGACAAGTCTGCTTTGTTCCAGCACACTCAATCCTGGCAGCGCATGAATGCCTCTCAATGCCGGTAAAACAAAGATATTTTCCGATCCATGCAAAACAACCTGATCCAGTCTCCTGTCCTGATTAATGACATGCAGCAGGTCAAAACGTGTTTTCAATCCCAGCCGGGCGCTGATATTGTCAGGATAAACATTTTCATCGATCAATAAAACGCGCTTGCCTTTCTCCGCCCACACGGCCGCCAGATTAACCGCAACGGTTGTTCTGCCAATACCGTTCATACCGCTGGCAATCGTGACAACACGAGGTACCGGATGATGTTGGCGAGATATCAGCCCACGCAAACCTTCAGCCTGATCGAACACAAACCTAGTCATTACCCGCTCCAACACAAACGTGACCTGCATATTCATCCGGATTATTGCTTTTCGCCATCACCAGCGCGTATTCAACATCCTGTAGCGTAAAAGCTGTTTCAACGGGTTTCACTTTAAAGATTTGCTGTAATAGATAACGCCCATTTGCCGGATGAATATCCTCGGGCACTTTTTGTCCATTGGTTACATAGTGCAATATCAACTTGCGGCGGATAACGGCATCCAGCGCCGCGCTCAGACTTGCGGTTTCATCAAGCTTGGTAATAATACAGCCATGAATACCATATTTACTGTAAGCTGAAATGATCTCGTCCAATGTACTGCCGCTTGATGTCGCGCTCATGACCAGCATCTTTTTAATATCCACTCCGGCACGGACAAACATCGCGATTTGCTCGGCAACCATTTGGTCGCGATGACTCATACCTATCGTATCGATCAGCACAATATGCTTATTCCTCAATTCAGACAGTGTCAGCTGCAGGTCATCGGCATCCTGAATATTTCTGACGGGTAACCCAAGCAAACGACCATAGATACGCAGTTGCTCATGTCCGCCGATTCGATAGCTGTCTGTTGTCAGTAAAGCCACTTTATCTGCGCCATGCCTGATAACACTGCGTGCCGCGATTTTTGCAATTGTCGTTGTCTTACCGACGCCGGTCGCACCCAGCAGGGTATATATGCCGCCTTTCTGAATCATTTCATCACTGACAGCCGTTTTCAGGTTGAATTCCAGTGCCGATACCGCCTGCTTCAGACTTTGCATATAAGTCAGGCCTTCGGATAATTTATCGACCAGACGGCGTGACAAGAACGGACTGAATCCTGCATTCAACAACGTACCCAGCATTTTCATCTTTTCCGGTCTACGCTGTGTCGCGCTGCCCCACGCCACTACCGCAAGCTGTTCTTCAAGCGTGCTTCTCATGGTATGAATCTCATTCATGAGACTGCGCACAAAATCCTCGGACACGACATTCTCCGGAATACTTTCCGGCAGCTGCTTTCCACTACCGGGCTGCCAGGCTGTCTGTTTTTCCGCACCGGACTGCACAGCATGCGCATTAATGGAAGATGTGGCGGATAATCCGGCAGCGAAAACAGTGACAGCCGGTTCGACTGGCGGCAACGCTTGCATGTATCCGCTGTCTTCCTTTGATTGATTGGATTGGTGCGTGTCAACCAGGCTTGTCATTTCCGAATCGGCCAGGGCCATTATTTCAACACCGCCTGGAATTGTTCTATTGGATAGAATAACGGCTTCGGCACCCAAATCACTTTTGACCTTACGCAATGCCTCGCGTGATGTGGCTGCTACATAACGTCTTACTTTCATTGTTTACCTCCAATAACGGAAGTGATTTTGATTTTCCGGGTTTCTGGAATCTCGGCATGCGAAAGCACTCTGAGTTGAGGCACTGCACGGCGCAGAAATTGCGCCAGTAAACTGCGGATCGGTCCAGGCACCAGCAATACGGCCGGCAATCCAAGATTTTCCTGATGTTTAGCCGACGCAGCGGTTTCCTTCAACAACATATTTGCCAGCCCCGGTTCTATACCACCGCCATCCTGCCCGCCACTTTGCACAACCTGGATCAGGATGTTTTCCAGTTCGTGGTGCAACCCCATTACCTGAATCTCGGTACCTGCGGGAAAATACTGTTCAACAATGGCGCGCCCCAGGGCAATACGCACAAACGTCGTCAATTGCACGGTATCCTGTGTTGTTCCGGCATATTCAGTCAGCACATCGATAATCGTGCGCATATCCCGGATATGCACATTCTCGCTCAGCAGGTTTTGCAGAATCTTTTGCAGCGCAGCCAGCGGCAGCAGCTTAGGCACCAGATCTTCAAGCAGTTTCGGCAACTTGGTGTTGAGATGATCGAGCAGCTGCTGCAATTCCTGCCTGCCCAGCAATTCTGCAGTGTGCATATGAATCAGATGATTGATATGCGTCGTCACCACGGTACTTGCATCAACCACCGTATAACCGTTAGCTTGTGCCTGTTCCCTGAGCGCGGCTTCAATCCATACCGCCGGCAAACCAAACGCCGGGTCACTTGTCGGCGTGCCGGGCAATGTCATGGTCACTCTTCCGGGATCGATCGCCAGATACATGCCGCTGTACGATTCGCCCTTGCCAATCACCGAACCTTTCAGAGTAATCTGATACGCATTGGGGCGCAGTTCCAGATTGTCACGGATATGCACAACCGGTGGCAGGAAACCGATTTCCTGGGCAAATTTACGACGTATGCCATTGATGCGCTTGAGCAGATCACCCTGCTGTGCTCTATCAACCAGCGGAATCAGCCGATAGCCGACCTCCAAACCCAGCATATCAATCGGCAGCACGTCATTCCAACTGGCATCCTGTTGTTCCACAGCCGGCACCACGGTGTCTGCTGCAGCTTGCCCGCCCGTCTCGATCGATGCATTTTTCTTCATCATGAAATATGCCGCACCGCCCAGCACAAACGCCAGCAGCAAAAACACAAAGTGCGGCATACCCGGAACCAATCCCATAACACCCAGAATGCCCGCTGTAACAACCAGCACTTGCGGCTGATTGAACAACTGCCCCAGAACCTGCTCGCTAAGATCTTCATCCGTTGTCACACGACTGACGACCAGACCGGCAGCAGTGGAAATAATCAGCGCCGGAATTTGCGCAACCAGACCATCGCCGATTGTCAACAATGTATAATTACGCGCGGCGGTATCCAGATCGAGATCATGCTGTAACATACCCACAATCAAACCGCCGATGATTGTAATCAACATGATCAGCACACCGGCAATGGCATCCCCGCGTACAAACTTGCTGGCACCATCCATTGATCCAAAAAAATCAGCCTCTCTGGAAATTGCGGTGCGGCGGCTCCTGGCTTCTTCTTCACCGATCAGCCCGGCATTCAAATCCGCATCGATTGCCATCTGTTTACCAGGCATCGCATCCAGGGTAAAGCGTGCGCTGACTTCGGCAATACGTCCCGCGCCTTTGGTAATCACAACAAAATTGATAATCACCAATATAATGAAAACCACCAGCCCCACCGCATAATTGCCACCCACAAGGAAATGACCAAACGCTTCGATCACTTTTCCCGCCGCATCAGGACCGGCATGCCCTTCCAACAGAACAACCCGCGTCGAAGCAATATTTAAAGATAACCGCAACAGTGTCGTTATCAGCAATACTGTTGGAAACACCGCAAATTCCAGAGGATTCTTGGTATAAAGACTGACCATCAAAACGATAATGGCTAAAGCGATATTGAATGTAAATAAAAAATCCAGAACGAAAGGTGGCAAAGGAAGCACCATCATACCGAGAATGATGATAATCAGTACGGGTCCCGCCAGCGCTTTAAAGTTGTTTCCAGTCATAAAACCGGATAAGGTCATAGTATTGTTCATATGTACTAAGCTACAGCAATTTTTATAATTTCATCGTTTAATGAATGCGTGAAATCCTGTTTTATTCTCAAGTTCCCAATCAATCAGCAGCAGGAACTTCCAGTTCACGGGGAACCTGAATAGCGCCAACCGGCTCGGGTACTTCCCCACCGTAATTCTGATAACGTCTGAGCTGATAGACGTAAGCCAGCACTTCCGCAACCGCCGCATAAAGTTTCTCGGGTATTTCCTGATCCAGATCGGTATGGTGGTAAAGCGCGCGCGCAAGCGGTGGCGCCTCCAGGATGGGAACACGGTGTTCCTCGCCCAGTTCACGTATCCGCGTAGCCAGCAAGTGCACACCCTTGGCGACAACGACCGGTGCGCGCATCGTTTCACCTTTGTATTGCAAGGCAACAGCATAATGCGTCGGATTGGTCACAATCACATCCGCCTCAGGTATAGCTGACATCATCCGGCGACGGGCAGCTTCACGTTGCAGACTGCGAATACGGCCTTTTACCATAGGGTCACCCTCGCTCTCTTTCGTCTCCTTACGGATCTCTTCTTTAGTCATACGCAACTGTTTGGCGTGATTCCAGATTTGAAAAGGCACATCGATGGCCACAATAAAAATCATTGCCGCAACAATAAACAAAAAGCTCAGAACCAGTAGCTCACCCACGCGTGTAACACTGGAATCAACCGGTATTGCAATCAAAGACAGAACCGAATCCTTATTGCTCCAGACAACCAGCGTCGCCACACCGCCGATCACAATCGTCTTGGCGATTGCCTTGAACAGTTCCGTCAATCCATGCATTGAAAAAATACGCCCGAACCCGGTCATTGGATTAAGTCTTTTAAAGTCAGGGATCAATGCCTTACTGCTGATCAACCAGCCACTGAGCAGCATGGGCGCGAAAAATGCGGTGATCATCAAAACGGTCAATAAGGGAATCAACGCCCAGAGCCCTTCAAAAGCCAGTTCATACAATCGATTAACCATCAAGTCGGGTTGAAAGGCGAACTCCCGCTCCATGCGCATACCTTCACGCATGATGGTCAGCAAGTCATTCATCAGATGGCTGCCCATAAAAACCATTCCTGTAGCGGCGGCCAACAGCACAGTGAACGTTGTCAATTCCTGGGATCGGGCAACCTGCCCATCCTCCCGCGCTTTCTCAATGCGCTGGGGCGTCGCCTGTTCCGTTCGTTCTAAATCACTATCTTCCGCCATCACCGCCTCCGAACTATCTAGCGTGCATTATCGTTCCGCAGGCATGAGATTCATGAATCAAAAAAACGAGATTTTCACCCGTTATTTTGAAAGAACTCATGACAGAATCCTGCAGATTAAGTCCTGAGCATCCCAGACGGCCGGCAATTATTCTGCTATCCCTGCGTGTTATTCAGCACATCAAAGTGTGGCAAATTTTTTAGAACTTTTCGTGTAATGTGTGATGATAGTCAGACCCGGTTTCGTCCCTTGATCGTTTGTCAGCACTTTTGAATTTGTATCGAATCCTGGATACATTGCTCATGCTACAAAAATTACCCAGGATTGATGATTGACTGGATGATTCCGGACGGATGGTCTGAGCATTTAACACCACAGGAGGAAAGCATGGAATTCGGCATAGTGGGTTTAGGACGTATGGGTGGCAACATGGCGCGCCGCCTGGCTCGGCAAGGCAAACAAATCGCAGTGATGAACCGCAGTTTCGATGTGACCGAGGTACTGGCCAAGGAAACCGGGCATATCGCGTGCAGGGGCTATACAGATTTGGTTACTGCACTTAAAACGCCGCGCATCGTATGGCTGATGCTGCCGGCAGGTGAAGCGACTGAAATGGCCCTTTCTGAATTGTTACCACTACTATCGCCCGGTGACTTGATCGTGGATGGCGCGAATGCACATTATAAGGGCGATATATCACATGCGGCGTGCTGTGCCAAATTGGGTATCGAATTTGCCGATGCGGGAGTCTCGGGTGGGATATGGGGGTTGGAAAACGGTTACTGCATCATGTTCGGTGGATCGGATGCAGCGGCAGCACGTTTGAAGCCCTATATGGAAGCGCTGGCACCGACACCGATGACTGGCTGGTTGCATACCGGGCCGGTTGGCTCTGGGCATTATGTGAAGATGGTGCATAACGGTATCGAGTACGGCATGATGCAGGCTTTTGCCGAAGGTTTCGCGTTAATGAAAGATAAGCCTGGGTTCGATCTCGATCTTGCCGCGATTGCCGAGTTGTGGCGGCATGGCAGCGTGGTGCGTTCGTGGTTGCTCGATCTGTCTGCCGATTTTCTGGCGGAGGATCAGACGTTCGATAACATCGCACCGTCTGTGGCGGATTCGGGTGAAGGTCGATGGACGACACTGGCTTCCGTCGAACAGGGTATTCCAACACCGGTGATGACGCTTGCGCTGATGATGCGTTTTGCGACGCAGGGTAAGAACGATTACACTGCCAAATTGCTTGCCAAGATGCGCCAGAGCTTCGGTGGTCACGCCGTCAAGAAGGATTGAATAATGAATGCCGCGAAAGAAAGCCGATCTGAAAACCTGCCCTGCTCGTTTGTCATCTTCGGCGCGACGGGTGATCTCGTCTTGAACAAGCTGTTGCCGGCACTGTTTCATCTGGAAGCCGCAGGTCGGCTGGCAAAAAACCTTTCCATCATTGCTTTTTCGCGCCGTGACTGGACGACTGATGACTGGCGTGAATACATGCGTGAAATTCTCACGAGCAAGATCAGGGAGCAGTTGGAAGAATCAGCGTTTGAACGTTTTCTCGCGCGTTTTCGTTACCAGCAGGGGGATCTCAACGATGTGGAATCCTATCGTACGCTGGCGGCCGGCTTGGCGCCTGAATCAGCGTGTTCGCGCACGGTATTTTATCTCGCGATCAGACCCGCCGATTTTGCTGCAGTAATCAAGAATCTCAAAGCCGTCGGTCTCAACGAACCACGTGGTATGAATCGCGTGGTGATCGAAAAACCGTTTGGTGAGGATCTCGAATCGGCGCAGGTGCTGAACCGTTTGCTGCATCAGCATTTCGACGAGGAGCAGGTCTATCGTATCGATCATTTTCTTGGCAAGGAAACGGTACAGAACCTGCTCGTCTTTCGTTTTGCCAATACACTGATCGAACCGTTGTGGAACCGTAATTTCATCGATCATGTACAGATTACAGTAGCTGAATCGATCGGTATCGAGAAGCGAGCCGGTTATTATGATCGTGCAGGCGCGTTGCGCGATATGCTGCAGAATCATCTGATGCAATTGATGACTGTGGTTGCGATGGAGCCACCGCCCGCCCTCGAAGCCGATGCCCTGCGTGATGAAAAGGTCAAAGTGCTGCGTTCGATTCGCCCGATCGCCAAGCGAGCCGTCCACGCTCATGCAATGCGTGCGCAATATACGCATGGTAATGTCAATGATCAGGCGGTGGTGGGCTATCAGCAGGAGGACGGTGTCGAGCCGAATTCGATTGCCGAAACTTTTGTCGCGGCCAAGTTCTACATTGACAACTGGCGCTGGCGCGGTGTGCCGTTTTATCTGCGTACCGGCAAGCGTCTGACCAGACAGAACTCGATGATCGCGATCCGCTTCAGGCATCCACCGCAGCAGCTTTTCCGTGAAACGCCACTGGAATCGATTGCACCGAACTGGGTATTGCTTTCGATCCAGCCTGAGGAATCGATGCGTATGGAAATCCATGTCAAACAGCCTGGCCTTGATATGGATACACGGGTGATGCAGATGAACGCAAGTTTTCTCAAAACTGACGAGCAGGTGCTCGATGCCTATGAGACGTTATTGCTCGATGTAATCGAAGGTGACCGTTCGTTATTCATCCGTTTTGATGAAGTCGAATGGGCATGGCAGGTCGTTGACCCTATCTTGAAGCATTGGACAGTCGAACGCGAATTCATCCCGACTTACCCGGCAGGAAGCTGGGGACCGGCAGAAGCTAACCGCCTGTTCGATAGTGACGACCAGACCTGGCGTAATGAACTATAGTCTTTTTGAGGTTTCTTACACATCACTTTTGCTTACTGCGTTTTGATGGAAGACATATCATGCTTGGCAGAATGAACATAGTGTACCCATCGAAAAATCTCACTTTAGGTTTGTATCCGTGTCGACTCCAGCATGAAGCGCCGATAACAATCTGGTCAGCCCAGCCTGTCGATGCGTTCCTGTCTTCTCGAATACACGTTGCAGATGAATTCGCACAGTCGAAAGTGAAACCGATAGCTTGTCCGCAACATCCTGGAGCCCTTCATCTTTGATGACATGGAGAGCTACTTCAGCTTCTGCCGGAGTCAAACCAAAAAGATTGCGCAAGACACTGAGTGGCGGCTCAGGTATATTCTCCGGATCAATGATCAACGCCATTGCACTGGCGGAAAAGTCTGTCAGACTGGATAATCCAGTACCTAACGGCAAAATATGCAGGAAAAACGCTCGTTTGAATGATCGCCGGGAAATCAGCATACTTCCTCCAGATCTCAACTCATCGCTATTTCTTTGACAGGCTGCTCCGATCAATCTTCTCAGCTTCAAATTCTCATTTGCCTGCCGGGCATGAAGGCACCCTGTTTTATCAATGGTCAATCCGTCAAACAAATTGAATATCACTTCTGCCGCCGGATTGATAAAAATAGCTCGATTCGTATCAGAAAATAATATTACGCCATAGGCTAATTTGGCCAGTGCTTCCAAAGCGCTGTATTGTTTTAGTGGTAGTTCATCTAATTTCTTTCGGATTTGAACTGCCTTTTGAATATGCGGTAGGAACTGCCGCATGAGCTTGATTCTTTCGGTAGTACTAAATGACTGTCTACGTGACGTTGAGAATGTAATGACAAGCCAGTTGACCTTATCTTCTTTGCGTACCATATTGGACACAATGAAATTACCGATATCCCGTGGTTTTGCCCATGAGCGGTACCATTCGTTAAAAAATTTGGAATGACGCAGTTCTGGCGGAGTAAGGATCTGCTCATTGCGTAGAATGGTCCCTATCCTGGATTGTTGGATTTTAGCGGCCGTCTCATCAAAACGCCCATAATAGTTGTTATAGTTGCGTATTGCCTCCGAATCCGGCCCGGTATTGAGCGTTGTTAAAATGTAATTTGAACCAGGTTTAGCGACCAGTATGGCTGCTGTAACGCCATCAAAGGCAGCAGTTAGTTCTGTCAGTACCTCTTCCCAGGTAGCCATTCCAAGTGCAGCATCGTAAATATAATTTATAAGCTCTGAGAACTGATCCAGTTTAATTGCCATGACCGTCTTCCCTACATAATGCGCAAACTGAATCAATAATATCTCAATCACTAATATCTCAATATAGTATGTCCATACGATGACATCATTTTTTAATGATGTTTGAATTTATTTGTGCTCACAAAAATTTGTATAAGGTGTAAGAGATAGCATGCAGCTTGCTATGTCGGGTTTTATTCCGGATATCTAATCTAGTTAGGCTGTTCAACACATCGGTGAATCCTGTTCTGGAGAAAATCGCTATGAAAAATATCAAAAAACAGTTTGTCATATTTGCTGAAATCCTTGCTGTATTCCTTCTATCACTCCATGTGGTTTTTGCGGATTCAAGTAGTTTCACACGAGATAACAGCGAATTGGGATGTATCGTCAGGGAACCAGGTTCTGCAAAATTCCTGCAGAATGATTCCGTTGATATAAAAACGATCGGGGAAGCCGCGGTTAATGCCTATTTGTCATGGGGAAGGAAAGTTATTGACCCGTGCCTTACTAGGCAGGTGAAAAACCTTCCAACAACAGCCTATGCCGCCCTGGTCGAAAAATATCCTGAAAAATTCCAGCCATTTAGAATCGATCGTCAAAGTATCAATTCCACCAAGAAAGCAACCCGGGTACGACATCAAGCAAAGCAGTGGTCGTCATATCACTATTTCAGGTTCGATGAAACGATTCTGCCAGGATTCTTTTTCGATCCCGTTGCTATAATTGATAATAATCGTCTTTATGGTAATGCCTGGACCGAATCAGAGGAAACATTTACTAATTATGTTGCTACCTTCAAATATGAAACCCTGACCCTCCTTCAGGAAGGGGTGGCCAGTACGGCTAATAAGAACGGCACGATCGGCGGATTTGTACTGGCTGATCTGGAAAATTTTCTTGGCCAGGCCGCACTATTCCACAAAAACAAAATTCAGTTAGTCCCGAGACTTCCGGGAGAGATTCATAGCGAGGTAATACGGATCAACGATCCAGGTGCGGCGCTGATCTTTTCCCTTGACGAGGATTTCAATGGAACAATAGCCCTTTATGACAAGGGAAAGGTTACTCCATTGGATTTTGGGCCGGAAATTCCATTTGTTTTCTTCCTTAACATGAACAATCAAGGAATTATCTCCGGAACCACATTCATTGATGGGCTTGGTTATCGAGGTTTCCGGTTTGACCCCAGAACCGGTCAGGTTACGCTACTCCACCCACTGCCAACAGAACCTGACGCTTGGGCTTTAGATATCAACAACCGTGGTGATATACTTGGTTACTCATTCGTTTTCAGCGGAATTGAGCGTATCGGTGTATGGAATAAACGAGGAAAATTCCATACCTATTTCGTCGAAGGAACCTCTGAATTTCCCACTGTCAGCAATTCTCTCAGGTTTAATGACAACAACCTGATCGTAATTACAAATGTAAGCAGCCCGGTCAATGAAAGGAATAACAGCTATCTCGTACCTAAACCGGGTGTACGGTTGAATCTGGCTGATCTAATCAAGAATTTACCTCCAGAAAGTGATTCTCTTCGGTGGAGCGTCAGCGCTATAAATAATCAGGGGAATATGATCGGCTATACCTTGACTCCGGATTTTCTCTCGTATCCCTTCCTGTTGGAACGCACGGATATCAAGGGTAAATAAAATTGGGTAAGAATAGTACTTGGCAAAATTTTTATGGCTAGATTCAAATGTCCGGTAGCGGTCTGGATAATTTCAATTTTATTGACTCCCATCAGGTTGAGCTGCAGGGGAAATTCGTGTGCGCAGATGAATACTAAACATATTTGGTACTATTTAATACATGTGTCAGAGCTTAACTTTCTTTCAGATACCCAGTTACAGTGAACCACATCACAATTAGTGAGGCACACAAAATGAACACACCTGTCAAAAAATCTGCAGATCCGAAAGAGGGAGCAGGCGATTCCTATCTACCTTTCCTAATGCTCGCTAATACTCCTTCGCTGAGGAGAATACATGTGTTACCTGACTCTTGACCTGATTACATTTCGCAACCTCAGGCAAAGCTTTATTGAGTAAGCTAAGTCATTTAAAGGAGATAGCCATGATAATAGATACACGAATCAATACTTATACCACCAGTGATCAAGGTGGATCATCGATTGCTGCACTTGATGATGGTGGCTTTGTGGTGACGTGGTCATCAAATAGCCAGGATGGTGATGGTGCTGGAATATACGCTCAGCGTTATGATGCCAATGGTGTAGTACAAGGTAGCGAATTCCGCGTCAATGGCAGTACAACCGGTGATCAAGCGAATTCATCGATTACAGCGATCAAAAATGGCGGATTTGTAGTGAATTGGATGTCTGCTAGACAGGATGACATCGATTCTGGGATATACGTACAGCGCTATGATGCTAATGGTATGGCGCAAGGTAGCGAGTTTCGCGTCAATGCTCATGTCCCTCGTGACCTGTCCGTTCCCATCGCCGCGCTTGATGATGGCGGATTTGTGGTAGCTTGGCGATATGAAATTTATCGTGAAGAAGGTGACGAATTCAGAATATCCGCGCAGCGCTATGATGCCAACGGTGTGGCACAGGGAAATGAATTTCGCGTCAATACCACGACAACCGGTTTCCACGGTGAACCATCAATCGCTGCACTTACTAATGGTGGATTCGTAGTGAGCTGGACATCTTATGATCATGGTCTTTGGAATGATCAGGAAAGTTTTGGAATATACGCGCAGCGCTACGACACCAACGGTGTGGCGCAAGGCAGTGAATTTTACGTTAACCCTAATACATTCAATGATCAACACCTTTCATTGGTTGCCGCACTCAAGGATGGTGGATTTGTAGTGACGTGGTCATCGATTGGTCCGGATGGCGACGATATCGATGGTTATGCAATATACGCGCAGCGCTACGATGCCAGCGGTGTGGCGCAAGGCAATGAATTTCGCGTCAATACCACGACAATCGGTTATCAAGGAAACCCATCAATTGCCGCACTCAATGATGGCGGATTTGTGGTGACTTGGACATCCGAAAGTCAGGATGACAGCACTTCAGGTATATACGGCAAGCGTTATGATGCGAATGGTAACGAAGTCGAGTGGATTGATCCTGCCGCATTACCTTTTGCCGATCGATTATTTAATTGGGCGGAAAGTATTCATACTAACCTTTTTCCTAATCATCCTCCATCACAAGAGATTGAAGGTTATTACGCACGCCTATATGAAAGTGGTAATGCCCTTGGTGAACAAAACGACAATATTTATTTTTATGACGGCCATTCCATCGTTCTTGTTGGGACAGTAAATGACTTTCTACCGGATGCTATAGCAGCAGGGTTCTGAATTGTTTTAATCTCTTTTGGGTTCAATACCCCGCAGCTTACTGCGTAAAATACGTGCATGAGAAAAAGATGAGGTCAGGTCACGAATCAAGAAAAGTAAGTTGTACACTGTGATTATGTTCAGACCCCTTCGTTTAGAATTTCCGAATGTACTTTTTATCACGTGATATCGCATGGAGATCGCCGCGAAAACATTTATGAAGATAATGATGATCGGCTAAGGTTTTTAGAAATCCTTGAAACGGTGATTGTTGATTATAACCAGCTGTGTCATGGCTATTGTCTGGTGGATAACCATTATCATCTCATCATTGAAACGCTTAATGGTAATTTGTCAAAAGGGATGCGCCAGCTCAATGGCATTTATACACAGACGTCGAATCGGTAGCGACTATCTTTTTTAAGAGCGGCACAAGGCAATCCTAGATATTTAGTCCCACGGTATACTGGGAAGGGTCAACGATAAATCGTTCTGGTTCATTTG